>CACLUX010000005.1 GCA_902610255.1 uncultured Alphaproteobacteria bacterium
GCAATTACAGACTCCATTCTTGGAGCTCTATCTCTAAGAGACATAGGTACATATTTTCCAAATAATAAAAAAAATTTAAATAGAAACTCAATAGATTTCTTAAATTATGCTTTAAATAAGATGAATTCGAAGAAAAAAATGATTAATAATATTGACTTAATGATTGTTTCAGAGGAACCCAAAATTAATCCTCATTTTAAAAAAATTTTAGACAGTATTTCAAAGAAACTTAATATCAATAAAAATAGTATAGCTATAAAAGCAACTACTAATGAAAAATCTGGACTAATTGGTAGAGGTGACTTTATAGCCTGTTGGTCAAATATTTCCCTGAGAGAAAACTAAACTACTTTTTTCAGTCTTTCAAAGTCCTCGTCTGCATGATAACTTGATCTTGTCATTGGTGAAGAGGAAATCATTTTAAAACCTAGATTTAAACAGATATTATAAAGACTTTTAAACTCTTCAGGAGTATAAAACTTATGAACTTTTTCATGATGAATAGAAGGTTGCAGATATTGCCCTATTGTAACAAAATCAATATTAGAATTTTTCATATCCTTTAACACTTCGATGATTTCTGAATATTCCTCTCCTAATCCAACCATTATACCAGACTTTGTAAAAATTGATCGGTCAAATTCTTTTACCTCTCGTAAAAGTCTCAAACTTTCTAAATAATTTGATCCAGGTCTGATTTGTTTATAAATTCTTGGAACTGTTTCTAAATTATGGTTGAAAACATCAGGTTTAACTTTTGCGATATCTATATAATTTCTATTTTTTCTGAGAAAGTCAGGAGTTAAAATTTCTATTGTCGTTTTATTTGATAGTTCTCTTATATACCTAATTGTGTCAATAAAATGCTGAGCACCACCATCAGGTAAGTCATCTCGGTCTACACTTGTTACTACAACATGTTTAAGTCCTAATTTTAAAACAGATTTGGCGACGTTTAGAGGCTCCATTGGATCTGGAGGTTCCGATGGTTTACCAGTTTTTACGTTACAGAATGCACATGCTCTTGTGCAGGTATCTCCTAATATCATAAAAGTTGCATGTTTTTTATCCCAACATTCTCCAATATTTGGACATGCTGCTTCTTGACATACAGTAACTAAGTTATGAGATTTAACTGTGTCTAATGTTTCAAAATATTTTTTTGATGTTGGTGCCTTTACTTTCAACCAATCAGGTTTTTTAATTGTCGTAGGATTAAATTTTTTTATCTTTTCTGGATGTCTAATCATGTTTAAAAATGTAAGGGTTTTTCAAAAGCTGATAAGACACTTTCATGGATAGACTCTGATAGAGTTGGATGTGCGAAAACAGTATTGATAAATTCATCTTCTGTTGACTCTGATGAAATAGCTAGGCCAAATGTGGCTATCATTTCTGTAACATCAGGTCCAATAAGATGTGCACCCAATACCTCTCCGGTCTCAGAATTAAAGAGAGTTTTAACAAAACCATATGAGTTAGACATAGTTTGTGATTTACCATTTGCTAAAAATGGAAAATTACCCGTCTTATAGGGAGTTTTATTGTCTTTAAGTTGTTGTTCAGTGAAACCAACAGTAGCTATTTGTGGTAAGCTATATATGCAACCAGGGATATGATTTTCTTTTGGTTTATGAGTATCATTACCTGTTGAAATATGTGTCACACAATTTATGGCGTTATGCATTGCTTTATGAGCTAACCATGGAGCACCAATAATATCACCAATGGCATATAAACCCTTAATATTTGTCTCGTAATTGTGGTTTGTATTTATATAACCAGTATCAGATAGATCTAAATTAATGGAACTTATAAAGTCTTTATCTATATTTGGTATAACACCTACAGATAATATTAATGCATCACATGTTACATTTTGATCAATGTTTTTAAAGCTTACATTCTTTTTGTCTTCAACAATTTTTTCAATTTTTGCATTTAACTGAAATTTAATACCCTTTTTTTCAAATATTTTTTTTGCTTCATTTGAAATATCGTTATCAAACTGAGGTAAAATTTTATTTTGAGACTCAAATACTGTAACATCCGAACCTAAAGCATTATAGATACTTGCAAACTCTATTCCAATAGCTCCTGATCCGATAATACATAATTTTTTTGGAAGAAATTTAGGTATCATTGCCTCTTTGGAGCTCCAGATTAAATTAGAAAATTTAATGTCACCAATTGTTCTAGGTTTGCATCCCGTAGCGATAATCATATTTTTAGAGGAAATTTCATCTGAAGTTGTATTTACAAAAAATTCATTATCTTTTTTTTTTGGATATGCTCGATGTTTATAAATATCTATTTTATTTTTTTTCATGAGTGAGTTAACACCTTTTGATAAATTATCAGATGCTGTTCTTGACATTTCAACAACTTTATCTAGAGCAATTTTAGTAAGATCTTTCTTATCAAGCCCAAAATGATTAGCCTCTTCCATGAATTCTGCTGAATGTAGTAATGATTTAGTTGGAATACATCCCCAATTAAGACATACACCTCCTAGTTTATCCTCTTCAAATAAAGCAACCTTCATACCAAGTTGTGCAGCTTTTATAGCAGCAACATAACCACCAGGACCACCGCCAACTATTGATAAATCATACTTATTTGTCATCTGAAATATTTTCTAAATTTTGTACAATACTAGAAAAAAATTGTGAAGCTAAAACTCCATCAACAGCTCTATGATCACATGATAATGTCAAATTTATAAAACTCCCTATTTCAATCTTACCTTTGTCCACATAAACATCCTCAAAAATCTGGCCTACTGCTAATATGTATGTTTGTCCTGGTAAAATAATAGCATCAAAACTTCGGATATTAAATGAACCCAAATTAGATATACTTATGACACCATCTGACAGATCAGAGGGAGAAAGTTTATTATCTCTTGTTAAATTTATCTTTTCATTAAGATTAGAGTTGATTTCATTTAAATTAAAATTATTTATCTTTTTGATTACAGGCATTTTTAAGCCAAATTTAGAGTCAACCGCAATACCAATATTATGAGCTTTGTTAATAATAAATTCACCATTATCTTTATATGTACAATTTGAGTCTGGAAATGCTTTGAATGCATTTGATATAGATTGCATTAATATCGCATTTAAAGAGTACTTATTACCTTTTAATTTTTGATCTTTTCTAAATTTTAATAGGGTAGCCATATTCACTCTAGTGTTTAAATAAAAATGTGGAATGTTATTTTTGGAATGTGTTGTTGCTTTTGCAATAGCTTGTCGTAATCTATTAACATTAGGGCTTTCAGACAAATAATTTGAGTCTGATACATCTCTTAAAATAATTCTATTATCTGGACCAGTACCTTTTAATTTTGATAAATCTATAGATTTTTCATTTGATATTTTTTTGGCAAGTGGGGATATAAATACTCTTATAGCCCCGTTATCAAAATTTTCATTTATATCAAGATCATCGGTATGTATTCTTCTTGAAATCGATTTTATTTTTGAAATATCTATATTTTTTTTTTGAGCTATTTTTTTAGCTAAGGGTGTAATTAATATTTTATCTGAAACAAAATCTTTATCATTTTCAGAAGGATTTATTTCTAAGGTTTGTATTTTATTATCTGAATTATTATTTTTTAGAAAATTATTTATATCCTCTTGTGTAAAAGTCAAATCATCTGAAATTAATGCTACTAATTGATTAACATTTGCTGTTTCACCTTCCTTCGATATTATTTTAGCAATATATCCATCCTCTGGTGACTCGTACTCCATTGTGGCTTTATCTGTTTCAACTTCGAATAAAACCTCACCACTTAATATTGGATCTTTTTCTTTTTTTATCCACTTTACAATTTTACCCTCCTCCATTGTGGGAGATAAAGAGGGTAAATTCACTTCATATAACATTAATTTATATATGACACTTTTTTAATAGCAGATACAATTTCATCAGTGTTGGGTAATGCCAATTTTTCTAAATTTTCTGCATATGGCATTGGGACATCTTTTCCACTAACTTTAATTATTTCTGAGTCAAGGAAATCAAAGCAATTTGATTGGATTAAATAAGATAAATGTGATCCAAAACTTGTACTACCAAAGCCATCCTCAACAATTACAACTCTATTGGTTTTTTTTACGGATTTATATATCAATTCTTCATCTAGAGGTTTAATTGATCTTAGATCTATAATATCAGGACTAATCCCCAGTTTTTCAATTGATGGAAGAGCGTTTAATATTCTTTGAACAGACATTGAAAAACCAATAATAGTTACATCTTTACCTTCTTTAATAAGATTGCCTTTACCAATAGGAATTAAATAATCGTTATCTTCTGGAACGTTGGTTTTTTCTTTATATAGTAATTCATGTTCTAAAAAAACAACAGGATTGGGATTTCGAATAGATGATTTTAATAAACCTTTTGCATCTCTTGCATTTGAAGGAGCAATTACTATCAAGCCTGGAATATGAGAGAACCAAGATATAAAACATTGGCTATGTTGTGCTCCAACTCTAGCCGCAGCACCATTTGGGCCTCGAAAAACTATAGGAACATTTATTTCTCCACCTGACATATATAAAGATTTAGCTGCAGAATTAACTATTTGATCAATTGCTTGCATAGAAAAATTAAAAGTCATAAATTCACATATAGGCTTAATTCCTGCCATGGCTGCTCCAATAGCTAAACCTGTAAAACCATGCTCAGAAATAGGAGTATCTAAAACCCTTTTTGATCCAAATTTATCAAGAAGTCCTTGGGTTACTTTATATGCACCATCGTATTCAGCTACCTCTTCTCCTAACAGAAAAACATCTTTGTCTAATTTCATTTCTTCTTCGATAGCTTGATTCAATGCCTCTCTCATTGATATTTCTTTTTCTGACCAATTCTTTTCACCTGAATTTTCTTTTGTTTGATTTAAAAGAGAATTCATTGAAATATTTTCCTCTGTTGTAAGAGGTTCAGATCCGTTAGAGGAGACTTGTGGAGATTTTTCAATGGATACTTCTGGTATCTCCTCTATTTCCTCACCATCAACTTTAAGTAAAGCAATCTCAGTATTAACACTTATATTTTCAGTACCCTCTTTAACTAATATTTTCTCAACTTTACCATCATCAGGTGACTCTAGTTCCATAGTAGCTTTATCAGTCTCAATTTCTGCTAAAATATCTCCTGAAACTACACTATCTCCCTCTTTAACTAACCATTTTACTAAGTTACCTGTTTCCATTGTAGGGGATAAAGCTGGTAGAAGTATTTTCATAAATATACCTCGGTGTATAATTCTTTTAAATCTGGAAGTGGCGACTCAAGTGAAAATTTTTCTACATCTTTAATTTGTTTCTTAATATCACTTTCAATATCTTTAATCGTGTCCTCTTGAATTTTATAATCATTTAATAAAGTTTCTTTCATCTTTAACACAGGGTCTATCTCTTTCATTTTATTCACTTCATCTTTAGTCCTGTATAGACCGGGATCAGACATTGAATGGCCTCTAAATCTATATGTATCCATTTCAATAATGTAGGGCTTAGAATTTTTTTCGATATATTCTCTTGCCCTTATAGCTGACTCACTTACATTAAAAAAATTCATTCCGTTTACTTTTTCACCTTTAATGCCAAATACAGTTGCTCGTTCGTACAACTCACCTCCTGCTGCAGACCTTCCAATAGATGTACCCATTCCATATTTATTATTTTCGATAATAAATAATACTGGTAACTCCCAAAGTGATGCTAAATTAAATGCCTCAAAAACTTGGCCATTACTCATAGCTCCGTCCCCTAAATAGACTCTTGAAATCTTTTTTTCGTTTCTGTATTTATGTGCGAAACCTATACCAACGCCTAAAGGTACTTGTGCTCCAACGATACCGTGCCCACCATAAAATCTATTAGCTTTAGAGAACATGTGCATTGATCCACCCTTGCCTTTTGAAATTCCATCTTTCCTTCCAGTTAATTCAGCCATTACTAGTTTAGGATCTACTCCACGAGCTAATATATGTCCATGATCTCTATAAGCAGTGATAACGGTATCCTCTGAGTTAATAGAAGAAAGAATACCTATGACAACAGCCTCTTGGCCAATGTATAAATGACAAAAACCTCCAATTTTTCCAGCTCCATATAATTGAGCAGCTTTCTCTTCAAATTTTCTAATTAAAAACATTTTTTCGTAAAACTTCAGTAACTGGTCGTTTGTAAAATTATTTTTGTTTTTTTTATTCATCTTAATCTAATTTTAATATGGTCTCTCCATCTTGAATATTAGGGTTATTCTGTTTTGTAATTTCATCAATATAATCCTCTTTATTAGAATAGAAAGAATGTAAATCAATATTAATATCTAACATTTTTTGATCGAGATTGGATTGCAATTTTTTATACATTTTTTCCTCAAATTGATAAATTAAGTAATTTCCAATATTGAACTTTCCATAAACTGTGTGATATATCAGGTAAATCAATACAAATATAAAAAAGAAATTTATTAAACTACTAGCTTTTAAAAACTTCACTTAATTCACCAGCATACCCTTTAATATTGTCATTTTCTGATATTCTAAGTAACTGATTGTATTTTGCAACTCTATCAGATCTAGCTAATGAACCAGTTTTAATCAAAGGACAGCGTGAAGCAACAGCTAAATCTGAGATAAAAGAATCTTCAGTTTCTCCTGACCTATGAGACATAATTGATGCAAAACTATTATCTGTCGCTAGGTTGATAGCTTCTAGAGTTTCTTTAACTGTGCCTATTTGATTCAATTTAATTAAAATACTGTTAGCTTGTTTTTCATCTATACCAGTTTGCAACTTTTGTATATTTGTAACAAAAAGATCATCACCAACTAATCGTATCTTTGAACCAAGTTTATTTGTAATTTTTACCCAACCTTCATAATCTTCCTCATTAAGTGCATCTTCAATTGAAAAAATAGGATAGTTTTTACAAATATTTTCATAAACACTAATCATTTCTTCAGTTGAATATGAGTTACCTTCAAAATTATATTTTCCATCAGAGTAAAACTCACTAGAAGCTGCATCTAATGAAATTTTAAAGTGATCATTTAATTTGAAGCCTGCTTTTGAAATTGAATTACATATTAAATCTAAAACATCTAAATGAGATTTTAAATTAGGAGCAAAACCCCCCTCATCGCCAAGATTAGTATTTAAAGATCTAGATTTTAATTCTTTTTTTATATTGGCTATTACAGAATGTGTTGAGGATAAAGCTTCAGTTAAAGATTTAAATCCTATTGGTAAAATCATAAACTCTTGAAAATCAACATCATTATCAGCATGTTGTCCGCCATTTATTACATTCAACATTGGAACAGGAATAATTAAATTATCTAAACCCTGGGAAAGAAATATTGCACCAAAGTTTGCATAAGACCAAGCCTTATAGTAAGCAAGACTAAGAGATAAAATAGCGTTTGCTCCATAATTTGATTTATTTTCTGTACCATCTAAATCTATTAGGAGTTGATCAAATTCTCTGAAATCAGCAAAACTTTTATATAAAATTTTTGGTTTTATGAGTTTGTTAACATTAGATACAGCTTTTAAGACACCTTTGCCACTCATTCTATTTGTGTCTAAATCTCTTAATTCTAATGCTTCAAATTTTCCTGTAGATGCACCTGATGGAACCATTCCACGAAATGGATATGGTATATTTTCAAATATCATTTCACATTCTACAGTTGGGTTACCCCTACTATCAAAAATTTCTCTTGCTGTTATATTTTTAATTTTCATTTATTTTGCCGCCTTATTTATTTTGTTTATAGCATTTAAGAGTTCTGGCATTTTATGTAAATATACCATATTAGGACCGTCACTTAATGCCGTTTCTGGGTTAGGGTGAGTTTCAATGAAGAAACCTGCTATCCTTAAAGATGAAGCAGCTTTCGATAATGGTGTCACATACTCTCTAGCACCTCCACTTTTTTTACCCAATCCACCAGGTAGTTGCACACTGTGAGTTGAGTCAAAAATAATTGGGTATCCAAATGTTTTCATTAAATGAATACCTTTAAAGTCATTTATTAAATAATTATATCCAAATGAATTTCCCCTTTCAGTTATTAATATTTTTTTGTTATTTTCATTTTCAATTTTATTGATGATATTTGAAACTTCTTTATGTGATAAAAACTGTCCTTTTTTAACATTTACAATCTTTTTTGTTTGTGCAGCAGCTTTTATTAAATCTGTTTGCCTACATAAAAAAGCAGGAATTTGTATTACATCAAGAAATTCAGCCAACTTATCAACTTGAAAAGTCTCATGAACGTCGGAAGTGATAGATATTTTTAAATCTTTTTTGAGATTTTTTAATATATCTATTGATTTATCAAGCGAAATTTTATGACGTATTGTTTTATGAGAGCTTCTATTAGCTTTGTCAAAACTACATTTGAATACTAAATTAAACTTTTCTTTTTTTGTATATTTAATAAGAGATTGCGCAACTTTTCTGACTAATTTTTCATTTTCTAATAAGCATGGGCCAGATATTAAAGTTAGTCTATCAGTATCATTTTTAATAAGATTTTTAGATAATTGGACAGATCTAGGCATTTTTATTCATTAAACTATTTTTTATGAATGAGAAAAATATAGGGTGAGGCTTAAACGGTTTAGATTTCAACTCAGGATGAAATTGAACACCGAGGAACCATTTGTGATATTTATTTTCAATAATTTCTAATAATTTTTTATCTTTTGAAAATCCAGAAAAGACAAGACCTTTTTTTTCTATTGAAGATCTATATTTAGGATTCACTTCATACCTATGTCTATGTCTTTCATGAATTAATTTTTTTTTATAAATCTTTGAGGCTAAAGATTTATGTTTTATATAACAAGGATAAGAGCCCAATCTCATAGTAGCACCTAAGTCATTTTCTTTTGTTCTTGTAACCTTTTGATTTTTTTTACTCCATTCGGTCATTAACGATATGACATTATTAGTATGCTTGCCAAATTCAGAGCTACCTGAGTTTTTCATTTTCAAAACATTTTTAGTAAATTCAATAATTGATAATTGCATGCCCAAACATATTCCTAGGAATGGAATTTGATTTTCTCTAGCATACCTAATAGCTTCTATTTTTCCACTAATACCTCTATTACCAAAACCACCAGGTATAAGAATACCTGCGGCCTTAATTAATAACTCATCAACATTTTTTTTGTTTATTGTCTCAGAGTCAATCCATTTGATTTTAACATTTACTTTATTGTGAACACCTGCATGATAAATAGCTTCATAGAGAGATTTATAACTATCTTTTAAATGAACATATTTTCCAATTATAAATATATTTAGTTCCTCTTTTGCTCTTGACTCTAATACTTCAAAGTTTGTCCATTTTGAAAGATCTTTTTTCTTTGTAGATTTTATATTTAAATTTTTTATAACTAAGTCATCTAATTTGGATTTAGATAATAAAGAAGGTACTTGGTAAATGCTCCCAACATCATAGGACGGAATAACAGCATTAGTTGGTACGTTACAAAACAAACTAATTTTTTGAATTTCTTCATACTTTATTTTTTTATTACTTCTACAAACAATTATATCAGGCTGAATTCCAGCATTTAAAAGCTCTTTAACAGAGTGCTGAGTGGGCTTTGTTTTAATTTCACCAGATGTTTCTATATATGGAAGTAAAGTTAAATGTATGAGAAGTGTGTCTAGCTGTCTTTCATTTTTAAATTGTCTTATGGCTTCCAAGAAAGGAAGACTTTCAATATCACCAACAGTGCCCCCAATCTCACAAATAATAACATCATCCTTATTTGTTGATTTTTTTATCGAATTTTTAATTTCTTCTGTAACGTGAGGTATTACTTGTACTGTAGATCCTAAATATTCACCTTTTCTTTCCTTTGAAAGTATAGTTGAGTAAATTTTACCAGATGAAATAGAGTCATTTTTAGAACATTTTATATCTGTAAACCTCTCATAATGCCCTAAGTCTAAATCAGTCTCATAGCCGTCATCAGTGACATAAACTTCACCGTGTTGGTATGGGCTCATTGTTCCGGGATCAACGTTTAAATAAGGATCTAATTTTCTAATTTTTAGTTTAATGCCTCTAGATCTAAGAAGAGAGGCTAATGATGCAGTGACTATTCCCTTACCTAGTGATGAAACAACACCTCCGGTAACGAAAATTAATTTCACTGATTAGGCACTTCTGGAATCATTTCCTCTATTGAATCGTCTAAAATAATTTCTTCTTGAATAGTTTCTAAATCAGTTGAAGATGAATATTGTTTTGTAATAATTGCGCCCATAAACAAACACCAAAATAGAAAACCAAAACCTAAAACATAAGTAATTTTAGTCATTCCTGAAAAAGAGGATTTATTTGCTGTCATTCCACCTGTAAGAGATGTTTGAGTTCCTAGACCAAGACTTCCACCTTCAGTTTTTTGAAAAAGTATAATTAAAATGAGCACCACTCCAATAATTGCACTTATAATTAAAAAAAGGTTTATCATAATGTTATTTAAAGTATTTAATAAATGAAGGTTTTGTTGAAGCAGATCCTACCAAAACCCCATCTAATTTTTGTAAACTTAAAATTTCTTTTATATTTGATAAATTTACGGAACCACCATATAAAATTTTTATTTTTTTAAAAGAATAATTTTTTAATATTTTGGTCAAAAATTGCAAAATATCATTAATTTCTGACATTTTTGGTGTTAATCCAGTACCAATTGACCATAAAGGCTCATAAGCTAATATAACTTCGTTATAAATATTCGATTTTTTGAATATTTTATTTATTTGTTTTTTTAAATAATTTTTAGTTTTTTTTGATTTATAAATATCTACAGGCTCTCCAATACAAACAATGGGTGTAATTTTATTATGCAGACAAAGATCAGTTTTTTTTTGTATAATCAAATCTGTTTCACCAAAATTAGACCTAACTTCTGAGTGACCAAGAATACAAAATTTTATCTTATTGCTAACTAAATCTTGAATATCTATAGATCCTGTAGAAGCACCTTTTCCATGTAAATCTACATTTTGTGCTGCATAGATATTTTTTGGATATCTAGATTTGAGAGTTAGGTTATAAAAGTTATTAGGACTAGAAATAAGTTTGTATTTCTTAGTACTTGGTAGTTTAGACACTACTTTTGATAAGTTCATACTTTCAGATATATTTAAATATGATTTCCAATTAAATATTATATATTTCATTAGGTTAACTGATATCAAAATACTTATAAAAATGAAAACTAAAAAACTAATAGTTATAATATTTAGTGCTGCACTAGGCATAAGTTTCTTATTTATTGGATTTGGGTCCTATGTAGGTAAAAATTATGTTTTAAAAGTAGGAAACCAAAAAATATCAACAACTGAGTTTTCTAGAGCATACGAAAACTATAAATCAGAAAATGGCCTTTCAAATTTATCAGAACAAGAGGAGTTATTTTCAAAAGTTCAATTTACTAATCAATATGTTAATGAACTAGTTTTTCTTAATTATTTAGATGAAAAAATTAGTATTAGTGAAAACTCAAAAAAAGTAGTTTTAAAAAAATCCTTAAATAATGACGAAATGTTTAGAAATCTAGATGAAGCATCGCTTCAAAATTACTTAAAGGAAATTGAGGGTAATATTTATATTGATTTATTCAATGATAGCCTTGATGCGCAGACGTTAGTTAGTCACGAAATTAATCCAGATCTACTGGTAGAAAAAGAATTAAATATATATGAAATTAAGAATGAGGATAATCTTCTCAATTATCAATTAGAGGATGATTTTTACTCTAATAACGAATTATATGAAATTTCAATAAATGAAATAAGTCTCAAAAATTATATTAAAGAAGAACTACTAACTGATGACATTATAAATGAATATTATGAGGCAAATATAAATAAGTATATTGAGCCCAAAAATTATAGCTATGAACAAATTATTTTAGATAGTATTTCAAATAAAAATTTTAATGAGCTGAGACAAAGTGACGACTCTCAATTTAAATTATTCGAAAAAGTTGATGAAAAATTAATATTACCTCAAATTCTTGAAATATTAGAAAAACTTAGCATAGGAGATGAAGGTAATAATATTAAAATTGGAGAAAAATACTTTTTTGTAAAACTTTTATCTTTTGAAGAAGAGTATCAAAAGAAGTTAGAGGATGTTTATGAGGATGTAGTAGCGACTTTAACTAAATTAGAAATAGAAAATTTTACAATAACAGATGATGTTAAAAATTTAGATAGCTATAGTACAAATCAAATCTTCTTTAGTAATTCATTTAATTTTTTAGAAAATATTCCTGATCAATACAGTTTTATTAACTTTAATCAATCATCTGGAGAAATAAAAAAAGATAATTTCTTATTTCAATTTAATGTTCAAAATATATTTAAAGAAGATCTACCATTAGATTTCAAAGAAAAATTTCTAAATTCTTTTAGTAATTATAAAAAAAATATAGAAATTTCGCATAATGATGAATTATTAAAAAAAGCAGGAACAGTAAAGGTCAACTATTTTACTGACTCTCTAACTATTAAAAATAATTTTATTGAGCCAGAGATTTTAGAAAAAATAATTATTATTAAAAAAGATCAAAAATTAAAAGTAGTGTTACCAAATGAAGTTATTTATTTAGATATAAATTCAATTGGATCTATTGACTCTTTAAATATAAAACAAAATATAGTGAATTTAATATATTCAAAAATTATTAAAGAAATAAAAGATACTCTAGATATAGAAGTTGATAACGAACAACTTTTACAACTTTAATATGTATGTTCATGGTAAAAAAGTTTTTCTAGATACTGAAAATACCATTACAATTTATAATAAACTTGCAAATAAATTTAAAGATGTCTCCATTTTAGAGTCAGTCATTGGGGGTGATAATAAAGGAAGATACTCTATTATTCTTTTTAATATATTACAAAATGTTGAAATTTTTCATAACTATGTACTTATAAATAATCAAAAGAAAAAAATTAAATCACCAGACTCTTTTATAAAGGACATTTATAAAAATTTAAAAATTAAAACTATATATGATCAGAATATACCTCTACCCATATTTATTGGTAATGTATCATTTGATTTGTGCAAGTTTACCCTTCCAAAATTAAGTTATAAGCCTGATAAGAATGAAATTGGAATACCACTAGCGCATTTTGTAAAACCAAGAAATCTTATAATAATAGATAATGTTCTTAATGAGACACATTTAATTGAAGTTTCAAATATCAAGAAAAATCCAGTAAAATCACTTAAAAAATTAGAAAAAATACTTAAAGAACCTTTTTCCAAAAATAAAAAATTAAATTTCAGTAAACCTAAAAAATTTAAAAACCATATTAAGAAAGAGGAATTCATTAAAAGAGTTAAGGAAATAAAAAGAGATATTAAAGTTGGTGAAATATTTCAAGCTGTTCTTTCTCAAAGATTTTCTAATGACTATTTAATTGATCCATTTAATTTTTATAGAGCATTAAGATCAATTAATCCCTCACCTTATCTTGTTTTTTTAAACCTAAAAAATTATCAAATTATCTGCTCTAGTCCTGAGACTATGATTAAAGTAAAAAATAAAGAAATTACTCTTAGACCTATTGCCGGAACTAGAAGAAGGGGTAAAAATGAGATTGAAGATAATAATTTAAAAAATGAATTACTTAAGGATAAAAAAGAACTAGCTGAACATTTAATGCTAGTTGATTTAGGTAGAAATGATGTTGGTCAAATTTCAAAAAATAATACTGTAAAAGTAACTGAACAAAATATAATAGAGTATTATTCTCATGTAATGCATATAGTCAGTAATGTTACTGGAGAATTAAAAAATAATTTAACACCTATAGATGTTCTTTTTGCTGGCTTGCCAGCAGGGACTGTTTCTGGAGCACCTAAAATTAGAGCACTAGAAATATTAGAAAAACATGAGGATATTAATAGGGAATTTTATTCAGGCTCGGTTTTTTATTTAGATGCAAATGGAGATATGGATAGTTGTATTAATCTAAGAACTGCAATGATTAAAAATAAAAAAATATATGCGCAAAGTGGAGCAGGTATTGTTTTTGACAGCATACCTGAAAATGAACATAGTGAGTGTATCAATAAGGCTAATGCTTTATTTGAAGCTTACAATTTAGCTCATAACATATAATGATTACTCTCATAGATAATTACGATAGCTTCACATATAATTTGTATCATTGTTTAAGTAAAAGAGATCAAGTTTTAGTTATCAAAAATGACATGATTTTAAAAAATATTGATAAAATTATTAATAGCAAAGGTGTTGTAATATCACCTGGACCAAGTAATCCATTTAATGCAGGAGAGTGTCTTGATTTAGTTCATCAAATATACTCATTTATACCAATATTAGGTGTATGTTTAGGTCATCAAATTTTAGGAGTCTATTTTGGAGCTAAAATAGACACATTAAGTACACCAATGCATGGAAAAGTATCAAATTTAAAAAAAATAAATGAATGTAAGATATATAAAAATATTGATAAAAAGTTCCGTGCAACTAGGTATCACTCTTTATACCTAGATAAAAATAATTTTCCTCAAAATTTAAAAATAACAAGCATTTCAGAAGATGATAAAATTATAATGAGTTTTAAACATGAATTATTTTCTATTTATGGTGTGCAATATCATCCTGAGAGTATTGAAACTCTTGTGGGTTCAAAGATTATAGAAAATTTTATGGATTGTATATGAAATTTAAAATAGATGACTCAATAACTAATAAAAATGTTGAATATGCTATAAAGTATTTATTTGACTCAGATAATATTTCTCATCAAGCGATTATTATTTATCAGTTAAATAAATTAATAAATAATAGAGATATACTTTTATCTTTAAGAAAATTTATTTTTAAAAATTCTAATAAAATAAAACAATATTCTAATTCTTTGGATACATGCGGGACTGGAGGTGATGGGTTAAAGACATTAAATATATCAACAACAGTAGCTATATTGTTATCATCTGTTGATATTCCAATTGCAAAACATGGTAATCGTGCTGCTAGCTCATTAAGTGGCTCTTCTGATATTATTTCTGAATTGAATATATCTAGTGAAAAAGATTCGAAGAAAATAATTAATAAAATATCAAATGATAAATTTGTCTATTTAAATGCACCTTTTTTTTACCCAAATCTTAGTAAAGTTGGAGAAGTTAGAAAAAAATTAGGTATAAAAACGATATTTAATTATATGGGCCCTACATTAAATCCATTAGGTGCTAAATATCAAATATTAGGTACTGTGAATAAAAACTCAGCAGAAATAATGTTAAAAATACTATCTAAAATTGATAATAAAAATTCTACAATTTTTTTCTCAGATGATGGATTAGACGAAATAAGTATATTTGCTCCAACAAATTTTTATTTTAAAAGAGGAAAAAATATCACTAAAAAGAAGATATCTCATACAAAATATAAAAAATACCTTTCATCTAAATTAAATTTTAAGGATATTAAAGGAGGTATTCCCTCTTATAATGCAAGCAGGCTGATTGAATTATTTCAGGGAAAAAAAGATAGTTACAGAGATATAACTATTATTAATTCAATTTATGCGATGCAAACAATAAAACCGACTATTAAATTTGATGAATGCTTTGATATATTAAGTAATTCTCTTGATACGTCTAAGGCTTTAAATCATTTAAACAAAATTAAAAAATAATGAATATTTTAGATAAAATAGTTTTAGAAAAAACTAATCATACAAAATATTTAAAACAAAAAACTAATAAAAAAAAGAATTCTAAATATAGTAAATCGAAATACTTTCTTAGTGCAATAGAAAGTAATCTAAATATTAATAAAAATGCTCTTATCGCTGAATTTAAAAGATATAGTCCTTCGGTTAAAAATTTTAATAAAATAAAGTATATTCAGGATATTCTCGAACAATATCATAAATCAAAATGTTGTTGTATATCCATCTTGACTGACAAAAATTTTGGTGGAAGTTTAAATGATATAACAATTGCAAAAAAAATTACTGATAAGCCAATTATTAGAAAAGATTTTATAATAAATGAAACACAAGTATTTGAAACTAGAGAATTTGGTGCAGATGCTTTATTGTTAATTGCAAAAATTTTATCTAAGTCAAATATAAAAAAATTACATAATTTGGCAATTGATATTGGTCTAGATGTATTAATAGAGATTGAAAATATTACTGAAGCAAGGAAAATTGAGGGTATAGATGCAAAATTGATTGGAATTAATAATAGAAATCTAAAAGAACAAAAGATTGATATAAATAAATCAATAAAACTATCTAAAATATTAAAAAATAAAATAATAATTAGCGAAAGTGGAGTTACAGTTTCAAATATAAAAAAAATTAAAAAAGAAAGTGGAATATCTTCTTTTTTAATAGGTGGTAGTATTTTAAAAAATGATAATAAAATTAAATATATAAATAGATTGTATGAGGCTTAATGAGTTTATCACACTTCAATAAAAAAAATAAAAATATTGAAATGGTTGATATATCAAAAAAAAATAAAACAAAAAGATTTGCTGAGGCTAGATCTTTAATTGAAATTGATAAAAAACTTTATTCAGTAATCAAAGGTGATAAAGAACTTAAAAATAATTTATTTAACACAGCCAAAATTGCAGGTATTTATGCTGCAAAAAATACCTCACACCAGATACCTTTAACACACAATATTCCAATAGATTATGTTTCTTTGACCCTTAATTTAAGAGACGAGGTATATATAGAAATAAAAAGTGTTGTGAAATCAAACTACTCAACAGGATTAGAGATAGAAGCCTTAAATTCTGTTTCGTGTGCCTCTATTACAACTTTTGATATGCTTAAATCTTTTAAAAAAAAGATAATTATTAAGAAAATTGAAATAATAAAAAAAAGAGGAGGTAAAAACAATATTGGATGATATTTTTAAGACAATTAAATTAATTTCAAGTTATCTTCCAAAAAATAAATTTTCATCAATTTTTAGTCAAAATCTAAATAATAATCATTTAATCAAATCTAATATAGTGATTAAGAAAAATATACCTCCTCAAAATCAATCATCAATGGATGGTATAGCAATTACAAATGTTGGAAAAAAATTTAAAATTATTGGAAAATCGAAATTAAATATTTTTAATAAAATAAAGGTAAATTCAAATGAGTGTTTAATTGTAAAAACTGGGTCACTAATTCCTGATAATATAAAATATATAGTTCCCCAAGAACAAATTTTTATAAATGAAGGAAATGCTTATGTAATTAATTTTAATAAAAATAATAAATTCATAAGAAAAAAGGGACATATCTTCAAAAAAGGTAGTAAAATTGATTTTCAGAATAAATATTTATCTTTTTATGAATTAAGCAGTATAAAAAGCCTGAAAGATATAAAAGTCAAAATATTACAACCATTAAAATTTAAAATTATTTCGACAGGTAGCGAATTTACTAAAGATCATTTTATTCTCCCTACAAATGGTTATTATTTAAATAATTTTATAAAAAAGAATAATCATATTGTTGAAAAGAGTATTCATATAAAAGATGATCAAAAATTATTACTAAAAGAAATAAACAATTCAAAATCAGATATTACAGTTATTATTGGAGGCACAGGTAAAAGTAAAGATGATATCAATTTTGAAAATTTTAATTTAATTATTGATGGTCTTGATTTGAAACCAGGTAGACCTTTTAAATTATTTATAAAGAAAAATAAAATTTATATGTTTTTTCCTGGAAACCCATGCTCTTCCTTTGTATTAACCAATATAATTATTAAATCATTAATCGAGATTTATAATAATAGAAAATCGCAGATTAAATATGATTTAATTGATATCAATAATGTAAAATTTAATTTTAAAATTTTGAAAAGAAAATCTTTTTTATTTGGTTTAAGAGATCAGAAAAGTATTAAAGTATTTAATAATCAAGAAAGTTCTAATTTAAAAAATATATTATATGCAAACTGTCTGATTTATTATGATAGAACTAATAAACTAAGGTTATATCAAATAAATGACTAAAAACGCCAAAAAGCTTTTAGATTTTTTAAGAAAATATATTGAGAAAAATAAAATATCTCCTAATTATGAGGAAATGAAAGAGCACATGAGTTTAAAATCTAAATCCTCCATATTCCAATATTTAGAATATTTAGAAGAACAAGGTCACATAAAAAAAGACAAATTAAAATCTAGGTCTATTGAAATAAATAATTTAATTCCTTTTTATAATGCGATATCTGCGGGTAAACCTATAGATAGTTTGAGTCAACAAATAGAATATATTGATGTAAATAGTTTTATAAAATTGAATAAAAGGAACTGTGTCGCTTGTAAAGTAAGTGGTAATTCAATGGAGTCATATGGTATTTTTGAAGATGATATAATCATATTAGAAAAAGTTACAAATTATAATTCAAATGATATTCATGCTATTCAGATAGATGATAGTGAGATAACTCTAAAAAAAATTAAATTAATCAAAGATGAAATTGAAATATTTGGTGATCACAAAAATTTTTCATCAATCAAGTATAAAAAAGATAGGATTAAAATATTGGGTAAGATGATTAATTTAGTCAGAAAATATTAATGATAATCACTAGATTCGCCCCCTCTCCTACTGGAAATTTTCATATGGGAAGTTTAAGGACTGCAATTTACAATTTTTTATTTGCAAGAAAAAATGAAGGAAAATTTCTTTTAAGAATAGAAGACACAGATAGGGAAAGATCAAAAAAAATATATGAAGAAGAAATATTAAAAATATTTAATATATTTAAACTTCAATATGACAATCTTAGTTATCAATCTAAAAATTTAAGTATTCATCAAGAATATTTAGAAAAACTGATGTCAAATGATATGGCGTATCATTCAAAGGATGGGCCTTATAAGTTTAGAGTGAACAGAGATAATGAATTTTTTGAGTATGATGATTTAATTTTAGGAAAAATAAAAGTACCATCTAATACTATAGAAGATTTTTCAATTGCAAGATCTGACAAAAGCCCAACTTTTATATTATCAAACTTAATTGACGACCATTTAGAGAATGTGACTAATGTCATTCGTGGAAACGATCATACTACTAATTCAATTAAACAAATAATGATATCGAATACTTTAAATTTTAAAGATATAAAATATGCCCATATACCTCTGATACACGACATTAATGGCAAAAAGTTATCAAAAAGAAATAATATAACTAATGTAAACGATTATTTGAGTGAAGGTTACCTATCAGACTCAATATTTAATTTTATCATTAAATTAGGTAATAATTTCAATGATATCGAATATTTAGATATTGAAGATGCAATTGATAATTTCAATTTATCTAAAGTAGTTTTATCACCAGCTAAATTTGATATTGAAAAGTTAAATTTCATTAATCGTCATTATTTAAATAAATTATCTTTTATAGAATTTAAAAATTTTTTAGAAAAAGATTTAGAAAAACAAGTATCTAATTTTCAGTTAGAACTTGTTTTCCAGGACATATTAGAAAGATGTAACAAATATACAGATATCAATACTGAGGTATCAAAACTTTTAAACTTTTTTGAAAAAAATATTGTCCTTGAAATTGATGAAAATGAAAAAGCTTTAATTAAAAAAATTTATTCAATTATTAAAAGTTTGCATGATGCTGATAATGCTGTATTAATGCTTGAGGAAAATGACTTACCTTTAAAGAAAATAGGTAAGATAATCAGAAAAATTACAGTAAATTTTGAGTCCAAAATACCAATTGAAAAGATTATTTTATTCTTTGGTATTGAAAAAGTGAAAGAAAAGTTATTATTATACTTAAATGATTGATGAAAAACGTTTTAAATTAGTCGATACTAAAACTGGCAAGGAGTATGAATTTGATGGGATCAAAGGATCTATTGGGCCTGATGTAATTAACATATCATCACTATACAAGAAGACAGGTCTATTTACTTATGACCCTGGTTTTACATCAACTGCAGCTTGTAATTCTAAAATAACATACATTGATGGAGAAAAAGGTATTCTTCAATATAGAGGTTATCCTATTGAAGAACTTGCTAATAGCAGTTCTCATCTTGAAGTCTGTTATTTACTCATGCATGGTGAGTTACCATCGGAAAGTGATAAAAATGAGTTTGAAGAAATAATTAAAAACCACACATTACTAAATGAACAAATAATTCAGTTTTATAGGGGTTTTAGAAGAGATGCGCACCCAATGGCGATGATGATTGGAATAGTTGGAGCTTTATCATCATTTTATCATGACTCTTTAAATATTGAAGATCCTGAACATAGAATGATTGCATCACATAGAATTTTAGCAAAGATGCCAACCATTGCTGCAATGGCTTATAAATACTCAGTAGGTCAACCCTTTGTTTATCCTGTCAATAAACTTAATTATGCAGATAATTTTTTACATATGTGCTTTGCAACACCAACAAAGGAATATGAAATCAATCCACTCTTTTCGAAAATAATGGATCAAATCTTTATTCTTCATGCTGATCATGAACAAAATGCTTCAACATCAACTGTAAGAACTGCTGGCTCATCTCTAGCGAACCCATATGCTTGTTTATCAGCTGGAATTTCGTCACTTTGGGGGAAATCTCACGGCGGTGCAAATGAAGCTGTTATAGATATGATTGATGAAATTGTATTAAATGATTTAAAACCCAAAGACTTTATAGAAGAAGTAAAAAATAAAAAAAATAAAATTAGATTGATGGGCTTTGGACATAGAGTCTATAAAAGCTATGACCCAAGAGCTAAAGTTTTAAAGAAAAGCACAGAAGATTTATTCAAGGATCTAAAAATTAAATCAAAAGAACTCGAAATTGCGAAAGAGATTGAAGAATTAGCCTTAAATGACACGTATTTTAAAGAGAAAAATCTATACCCAAATGTTGATTTTTACTCTGGAATTCTTTTAAAAGCACTAAATATACCTACCACAATGTTTACACCAATTTTTGCAGTTGGCAGAACAGTTGGATGGCTATCACAATGGAAAGAAATGATAGAAGATGAGGAGTTTAAAATAACAAGACCCAGACAATTATTTACTGGAGATAAAGATAAGTCCTATAAAAAAGTGCCTGATAGAGATAAAAAATCAATATTTAATTTATTGTGGCTTAAGAAGACTTTTCTAAATAATCAGTAATTATACTTGAACGAAAGTTTTCAAAATTGCTACTTCTAATTCCATCAAACATATTTTTTCGATAATTATAAAGCTTATCTTTATTTAATTTTAAAGTTGTAAAAAAATTTGACAAATTAGTAGCTGTAAAATCATTTTGAATAAACTCTTTTACAATTTCTTTTTTATTAAAGATATTAACTAATGATAAGTATTTCGCTCTTACGAACAATTTAAAAATAGAATAGTTTATAATATTCGCTTTATAAAATATTAAGTGAGGTATATTTGAAAAACATAGTTCTAAATGAACAGTACCTGAACAAGCAAAAGCAAAATCTAGTTTAGATATTTTTTTATAGTAGGAATTATCATTCAAATGTATTTGTATATTAGGATTATCTTTAAAGTAGTTTTTAATAAATTCATGATATTCAGTTGTAACAAAAAAATTAAAAACAAGTTCTTTATATTTTTTGAGTTTCAAAAGTAGTTTCTTAATAATAAGAATATTTTTATGTATTTCTTGTTGTCTACTACCCAAGAAAATACCAATATTATTGATTTCATTATAATCTTTAGAATAATAGGTTTTGTTCTTTAAAGGATGGCCGATATAATCATATATATCCGGGCTATAATAACTTTTTTCAATACTAAATATTGAAAAAATCTTATCAAAATTACTATTAATAAATTTTGCTTTACTTGATCTCCATATAAAAACTGATGGACCTACAATCTGGCAATATTTTATTTTATTTGATTTAAATTTTTGAATATAAAATTTTGAAAAATCAAATGAATCTACAAAAAAAATATGAGTAAATGAGTACATATCAACAATTTCTTTGATTTTAAGTCTGAGATTAAAAAGATATTTTATATTACAAACTATATCTACAAATCCCATAATTGGTGTAATCTTTATATTTGTTAAATCATTAAATTCTAATTTGCCCTCATCCATGCCAAAAGTGAATATTAAATTTTTATTAATTTTAAAAAAATTATCATCAAGTATTGATTTAACAATTTGTCTTCCTGATTGTTCAAGAGTTATGAATAAAATCTTCATCTTATAATATAATTAGAGAAATATTATTAGCTCGTATTTTTTTTAAAAAATTATCTTTTTGTGAAATTAAAATATTATTATTAAACAAACAAATTACACGAAATTTATATTTTATAAGTAAATTAAGTGTTTCCATACCAATTATAGGAAAATCAATTTCATCAATTTGATCTGATTTCTTAGATTTTACAAAAATTAAGTTATTTAATTTAGGATTAATTTTACCAATTTTATTAATCATATTGTTTGTACCAAATATATCTTCCATAGCTATAACTCTATCACCATTCAAAATTAATGATTGTGCTATGTTCATTGAAAATATTTTTTTAAAAAAGTTTTTTTTAATTTTTAATTTACTAATAATTTTTTTATTTTCATTGTGAAAATATTCATCTTGATAAGAAATTAGCATATTTTTTAATATTTTTTTTTGAGAGAGAAGTGTCAATTTATTATTAGATAAATATCTTTTTAAAATTTTAGATTGATCATTGATATTATTAAGGAATATGTCCTTTGATATTAGAAGCTTTGATTTTATTGATAAGTTGATCTTATCGATAGAAGGAAATTTAACATAGCCAATAATCAAAATTTTTTTCAAATTTTTAGACTTAATAAATGTTGTAATTTTTTCTATATCTTTAATTTTGAAAGACTTGCACTTATTCTTAAAATTTTTTTTTATAAGACTATTCTCATTGATTAAAATAATTTGATTTAAATAATTTTTATTATTTAAAAAATTTGCAACTTCGTAAACAAATAAACCTGATCCGGCTATAAGACAGATTTCATTTTTGGATGTGGCCAAGTTTTTCATTCAAAACTGATTTATATTCATGAAATATACATTCAACTTTATCGTTAGGTGAAAGATTTATTTTTTTATTAATAAAACTATCATGTATCGAGCTAATTTTATTTATATCATCTTTATTGAAATTATTTCTTCTTATTCCAACTAAATTTAAACCTCTTAATTTTGCTCTATTTCCAATAGCTAAACTAAATGGTAATACGTTTTTATCTATTCCACTCATTCCACCAATCATTGAATAAGAGCCTATTGTTACAAATTGTATAACTGCTGACAATCCACCTATAACAACATTGTTAAGGATATTTACATGTCCGCCAAGAGTGACCTGATTTACAAATATATTATTATTATTGATTTTACAGTCATGTGCAATATGTACACCTGTCATGAAAAGATTATTATCTTTAATGCTCGTCATCATTCCTCCGTCCTTAGTTCCTTTGCTAATCGTAACATTTTCTCTAAAGGTATTAGAGTTTCCAATTTTTAAAAAACTTTCTTCTCCGGAGTATTTTAAATCTTGTGGATCACATCCTATATTTGAAAATGGGAAAAAAATATTATTTTTTCCTATAGTTGTGTTTCCTGTTATAGATACATGAGATTTCAATACTGTGCCATCACCAATAGAAATATCTCCTTCTATATTACAATAGGGACCGATTTTAACATTTTCACCTATTAGAACTGAGTCACTAATTGTGCTACTTTGATGTATCAGGGACGTCATGTATCATCGCTGAAAATATACATTGTGCATGTATAACATTATTTACAAGGCATTTACCTTCAAATTTGTAAACATTCTTAACTTTATTCATACGATTAACTTTAAGATCTAAAATATCCCCAGGGATAATAGGTTTCCTAAATTTACACTTATCAATAGTCATAAATGAAACTGCAGGATTTGCCATAGAGTCCTTTTGCTTCATAGCAACTGCAAAACAAGCTGCTTGAACTATAGCCTCGACGACTAAAACACCAGGCATGAGAGGTCTACCAGGGAAATGACCTTGAAAAAAAGGCTCGTTAATAGTTACACACTTTCTGGCATGAGCTGATAAATCTGGTTCGAAACTGATAATTTTATCGATTAATAAAAAGGGGTACCTATGAGGTAATATTTTTTGAATAAAATTAATATCCATTTTTTCTTTGCTTAATTATATTTTTTTTCCATTCTTTTATATTAACGGCAGGAAAACCAGCAACTACAGAATTATCCTTGATATTTTTAGTTACTCCGCTTCTTGCAGCTATCACAGCATTATTACCAATTTTAATATGACCAGCAAAGCCAGCCTGGCCTCCAATTGTAACATTTTTACCTATAACAACACTACCTGAAATGCCAGTTTGTGCGGCAATACAAGCATTGTCATTAATTACAACATTGTGAGCAATATGAACTAAATTATCAATCATAGAGTTTTTACCAATATAAGTGTAGTCAATTTTACCTCTATCTATAGTGCAACCAGATCCTAAATGGACATTATCATCAATAATAACAATTCCTATTTGTGGGCTCAAAAAAGAAGCACCTCGTTTTTTTAAGTCAAATCCAAAACCAGTAGATCCAATTACAGAGTTATCGCAAATAACAACATTATTTTTAATTAATGAATTTTTTATAATAACGTTATTTTTAATTATACAATTTTTTCCAATTTCAACACCTTTACCAATAATACAATTGTTAGATATTTTTGTTGATTTATCAATCTTAGAATTTTTAGAGATATATGAATTATTTTTATAAATAAAATCATCATCATAATCTATACAATCTTCATGTTGATAAATTTGATTAATTATATCAGTCCAAGAATCATTAAGATTTTTTACAAGTATACAATTATTAATTTTAGAATTATTAAAAATATTTTCATTTTCTGTAATTATTAAAATATTATTAAAATTTATATTTGATAAATCAATATGCTTATCTAAAAATAAAATTGAGTTTTTTCTAAAAATATTTAGTGATGAAATTTCTAAAATTTTAAATTTATTTTTAATTCTGTCAAATTTTATATTTTTATTTAAAATCTTAATTATTTCATGAGTGTATAAAGCTGTTTTTAAAGAAAAAAAATTTTTTCTTTGAAATTCAAACATTAATTTTTAAAATGATGTACCAATTGAAAAATTGAATTCATTTGTTAGATCGTTGGTATTTTTTTCTATTGGCAATGCATAAGATAATGAAATAGGTCCCACTGGTGTTAAAATATCAAATGACAAACCTACTGAAGATCTAATATCAAAATCATCATCATCAGTGTAATCATTATCCCAAATAGATCCTAAAGAATAAAATAATTTTGTATTAATATTATCTTTATCATCAAATAGAAATGATCCTCCATAACCAATTGTGCTGGTGAAAAATTTATTTCCACCCACATAAACACCATCTTGTTTAGGGCCAATACCTCTGTAATCAAATCCTTTAAAATTCAAACCTCCTAGACTGAACGAATTTATTGTACTAAGATTTCCATCTAGTGAATCTGCAAAACCAAAATCATTTGATAGAAATATAAATCTATTTGAATTTTTTAATTTTTTATAAATGTCACTTTTAATTATAAACTTATAATAACTATCATCAGATATATCTTTAGGTGAATATTCAAAATATAAACTATTCTTTGCTCCATCAGTAGGATATAGAAAATCATTAGTACTATCTTTTCTAATAGATGCATTATATGTAAATATATTATACTCACCTATATTATCATTAATTGATGAAATGCTTTTTTTAGCCGAGTGTCTATCAGATACTTTATAAGATAAGCCTGTTTTTATATCTATCGTTTCATCATAATCAAAATTTATTGAATAGCTAAGTCCAAATTCATCAGCCTTAAATCCAAAAGAATTAATTAAATCTTTTTCATTATTAAAGATTGAGTAACTGTTTTTAATATTTGAGGATGAAACTGGATATTGTACTAAAGATAATGAGAATAAAATATCCTCTTCATTACCAGAAAAATTTGTTTCTAAACTATTCCCTGATCCAAAAATATTGTCATCTTTTACTGAAAAAGTAATGCCAGCCCCGTAGTCTCCAGAAAAAGTTCCTCCAGCTAAAAATCTTCCAGTCGTTTTATTTTCCTCAATGTCAATAGTTATGTCTGATTTACCATTACTTGTTTCAGTAGATATATTAACTTTGTTAATATATCTAATTTGTGATAATTGATTTTTTGTTGAATTAATCAGGTTTATATTAAAATAATCACCTGGTTCAAATGATAGTTTAGACCTAATAGTTTTATCTTTTGTTATATTGTTACCAACAATATTTATTTTATTAATTATTGATGGTGTAGTTTTCTTTTGATTAAACAATAAGCTATTCGTATTACTTTCAAAATTTGATACGTAAATAGTGTTATAATTATTATTACTGATTAAAATTTTATTAATTGTATCAGTAAATTTATCAATCATTTCTTGATCATAATAAAAATTATTTTTCTTTATCTTGTCTTTAAATTTTTCAAAGTTTTTATCTATGCTACTTTGATCCTCTAAATTTAATGTTTCAATTTCAATATTATCCAATTTTGTTCTTAGTCCCTCTTCAATAAAAAAATTGACTGTATATTTATTTACTGAAGTTTCATTTATACTAAAATTAGCATTGACGTTAAAAAAACCTTTTTGTTTGTAAAACGATTTGATTTTATTTACATCAAAATTAAAGTTATCTATGTTTAAGTTAGACCCTGAAGTAAATATATTATAAAAATTTCTAGCTTTAGTATTTATTAAAGATAAAAGATACCTGTCAGAGTAAGTTGTATTTCCAGTAAATTTAATTCTATCTATTTGTGATTGATTATTTTCAATTATCTTATAAATTAGGTTTACCCTATCATTTGAATATTTTTCCGTAGAGACAACTATATTTACATCACTAAAACCTTTAGTTTTATAAATACTTTTTATCAGCTTAACATCATCGCTTATTTTATTTTTATTAATAAAACCATTTTTTTTAGATGAAATGCTTTGAATTAATAGTTCATCTTCAATTCTAATATTTCCATTGAAAAAAATATTTTCAATTAAATTGTTCTCTTGAATGGTTAAGTAATGAATATTGTTTTCTTTGTAATATTTTAAGTCAAAAATAAGATCTGATTTATATAGATCTTTTAGTAAAGTATTAATTTCATCGTCAGAAAAATTATCATTATTTAAATTAATTGATGTTTGAGTTTGTAGATCATCAAAATTTAATTTAGAAAGACCATTTATAGATAAATTATTTGCAATTAATTTGGTTACACATAGTAAAATTAAAATTATATATGTGAGAAAACTATAAATTTTTTTCATAATTTAGTTTGATTTTATCAATAAATTTAATTCTATCATTAAGTGTCTTAAACTTCGCAGACTTACTCTCCACTTTAAGGTGCATCATGATAAAATTAATAATTTCATTATAACTTATTTCTTTTGATAAGTACTTTTTTTGTGCAATATTATTTAATATCATAAACCTTATTTGATTATCTGGTGACAAAACTTTTAAAATATTTAAATATTTACTAATTTTAAAGCGTTTGTCTTTAAATTCTTGTAATTTTAGCATTTCGTAATTTAAATATGTTGTTTTTGTTTTAAGATTAATTGAAGGGTAAAAATTTAAAATTGGATTTATTAACGTGTGAATCATATCGTTATCGAAACAATTGATATTTATTATATTATCCTTGTAAATTACAATACTATGTATATAAGCGTTTCTGGAAATCAAGAAGTCAATTTTTTTCAAATCAATTTTATAAATAATAGATAACTCATAAATTTCTAAAAATTTGTTTATAAAATTTGAAGAGTCAATAGAGTTGTTTATACCCATTTTCCATTTAGGGTGATCAAGTACTTTTTTTAATTTTACAGAATTCAAATTAATATTTTTATTAAAATAAAAAGGACCACCTGATGCTGTAATAAAAATTCTTTTTACATTGTCATTGTTAAAATTATTATTTTTAAGAGAAAAATGCTCAGAGTCTAAAGGAATTAGATTATTATTCGTTTTAATTATTTTATTAATTAATGTATCACCACCTGCAATAATCATTTCTTTATTAGCTATTGCAATGTAAGAATTTTTATTATTATTTAAAATGATATCTATATAAACTAACGACTTATAACCATAATCTAAAAAATAAATAATATCTATTTTGTGCCGTTTTAGAAATAGTTTGAAATTTAAATTTTCAATATCATTACTTAATTTGAAATAAAATTTTATATTGTAATTTTTAGCCTGTTTACGAAGTAAAATTCCGTTATTAAAACATGTTATTGCATGGATATGTATATCTTTTTTATTACAAAAATTTAAAAACTTAGTACCAAGTTTTCCTGTAGATCCTATAACTAAAATCTTAGGTTTCATATTAAATTATAAATCAAAATTATTGAAAAAAAGAACATACTATCTAATCTATCTAATATACCACCATGATTATGTAAAATATTAGAAAAATCTTTTAATTTATTTTTTCTTTTTATATAAGAAAAAAAAATATCACCAAAAAATAATGATATTGACAATAAAGCAGAAAATAAAATCGAAAAATTTAGTTGGTAGATTAAAAAAAAACTAAGGATAAAAGATACAGTTGTTCCTGACCAAGTTTTATTTGGGCTTATAAAAGGAACAATTAATGGACCTTTTAAAAATTTCCCTGAGATGTACGCAATAGTATCATTAAAGAAAGATATACAGAAAATAATATACAAAATATTTCTGTCGTTATAAAAAAGAACGAAAAAATTTAGAATAAAAATTAAAACACTAATTAAAAAAATTTTTTTCAAATAAAAATTCGGGAATAAAATATTTATAATAATTAAAATAACAATTAAGAAATTTAATAAATATATTATTTCTTGATATAAATAATTTAACGGAATCATTAATACAAAAAAAGTTACTACTAAAAAATCGGAAAAATTATTTATGAATTTTGATTTATATAATTCTATAATTACTAAAAAAGTAACAGATAACAACACTATGTAGTCAAGTTTAAAAAAATAACAAAATACGAAGAAAAATAATATAAAAAAGCCAACTACTAATCTATTTTTATCAATTACCAAATTTTCGATCAATCTTACTAAATTGTTCAATATATTTTTTAACATCATTTTTATTTAAATTAGGCCATAATTTATTTGTAAAAAAAAGTTCAGTAAATGAAATTTGATACAACATAAAATCACTTAATCTTTTAAATCCACCAGTTCGAATTAACATATCAGGATCTGGAACACCAAAAGTAGATAAATTTTCATTAAAATTTTTAATATTTTTAGATTTATAACGAGATAATTTTTTTAACGTGTTTAAAATATCATCTTTACCACTATAGTTTAGATAAATTATAAGTTTATTTTTACTGTTTAAGTTATTACTTTGTAAATTAATTAAATTTTTCAAAAGATCTTTAGGTAAAAATTTCAAATTACCTTTGAATATTATTCTAAATTTATAATTATTTTTATCTTTCAGTGGATCTGAAAAATCTATAAGTATCTTTTTTATAATATCTATTAATACAGAACCTCTTTTAAAGTTGTGTTTAGAAAGAGCAAATGCTGATACATAATTTATATTATAATTTTCAAAAATAAAATTTGTAATATCAATTAATTTTTTAGCACCATACTTATAAGACTCAAGTTTACTTACCTTATTTTTTTTAGACCATCTATTGTTACCGTCCATAATAAATGCAACATGGTCAATTTTATTTTTCAATTTTATACTTTTAAAATGTCTGACTCTTTTGCGGAGGAAATACTATCAATGTCTTTAGTGGCAAGATCAGTAATTTTCTGAATATCCTCTTGAAATTTTTTTGACTCGTCAATTGAGATCATTTTTTCCTTTTCTAAATTTTTAACATTGTCAATATGCTTTCTACGGATACCTCTAATAGAAATTTTAAAATTTTCTGAAATTTCAGATATAATCTTTACCAGTTCTTTTCTTCTCTCAGCAGTAAGATCAGGAAATTTCATAATAATGTTAGATCCATCAGACTGAGGTGTTACACCTAAATTTGAATCTAAAATAGACTTTTCTATATTTTTTACCAAAGAAGCATCCCAAACATTTAAATTCAATGTCAAATTATCTATATTATTAATATTAGATAATTGAGTTAGAGGTGTTTTAGATCCGTAGCAATCTACAAATATTGTTTTTAAAATATCAGGAGATACTCTTCCTGTCCTTATATTTTTCAATTCATTTGAAAAAGCTTCGATGCTAGCTTTCATTTCTTTTTTACAATGATCTTTATCAAACATCATGTAATATCTTTAATAGTTGAATAAGAGCCATTGCCATCAACTATATCTAATATATTTGAACTTTTAAGGATAGAAAAAATTATTATTGGTAATGATCTATCTTTCGCTAAACTTATAGCTGTAGCATCCATAACTTTTATATCTTTATTTAAATAATCAGAGTAAGAAATTTCAGATATTTTTTTTGCATCAGAATTTTTAATAGGATCTTTATCGTAAATACCATCAACTTTTGTCCCCTTTAAAATAATATCTGATTTCATTTCAGAAGCTCTTAGAACTGCAGCAGTATCTGTAGAAAAAAAAGGATTTCCAGTTCCTGATGCAAAAATTACTACCCTATTTTTATCTAAATGATTAGAGGCTTTATTTTTAATGTAAGGTTCGGCTAATCTATTAATACTTATAGCAGTCATTACTCTGGACTCTACTCCAATTTTTTTTAAATTGGATTGAAGAGCTAAAGAGTTTATTACAGTGCCTAGCATACCCATATAGTCCGAGGTTACTCTATCAATAACTCCGTTAGAAAAAGAGGAGCCTCTTATAAAATTACCACCACCTAAGACAATAGAAATTTTTAGATTTTTGTCATGAAGTTTCTTTATACTATCACAAAGGTCATTTAAAATATCAAAATCAAAACCTTGTTCATTTGATCCTGCTAAAGACTCACCAGATATCTTTAGCATGATATTTTTGTACATCTTATTAAATAGTATATAAATCCATGGATGTAATGTTAAGGCTTATATTATTGTTTTTTGAAATTTCATTCAAAAAGGAGCTAACGCTTTTTTTTGGATCAGTTATAAGAGCTTGACCTAGAAGTGTATTTTCTTTCAAAAATTTATTAAGTTTACCTTGCATAATCTGATCTTTTTTATCTTCAGGCACATTAGTCATTTGTTTAAAAATAATATCTTTTTCGTCATTAAGTACTTTTGGGTCTATAGAATTTTCATCTATTCCCATTGGTTTCATAGCAGAAATTTGCATAGCTATTATTTTGAGGTCATCTACTAATTTAAGAGCAGAAGCTTGATTATCTGTTGATATTTCAACAACAGATCCAATTTTTGAACAATTTGAATTATATTTATTATGAAGATAAGTAATAAAGATTGATTTTTCTGAGTAATATTTCTTATAAGAGACTATTTGAATATTTTCACCAATTTTAGAAATTAAATCCGTAAGATTGTCGCTCAAAGATTTATCATTTATCATGACATCTGATAAATCTTCGTCGCTACCGTTATCATTTATATTTTTATTTTCATGTATAGCTTTTGATATGTTCTCTGCAAAATTGAGAAAATCTTTATTTTTTGCAACAAAATCAGTTTCACATTTAATTTTACACACAGTAAATTCTGTGTTTGATTTATTATTATAAAAAGATATTACTCCTTCATTTGTCTCTCTATCTTGTTTTTTTTGTGCTTTAAGAATTCCTTTTTCTCTTAGCCATTTAATTGCTGCATCAACATCATTATTGTTTTCAGATAAAGCCTTTTTACAGTCTACAATTCCACTACCCGTGGTGTCTCTAAGTTTTTTTATCAACTCCATACTACTCATTTTTTTGTGAACTTTCATTTAATGATGCATCATCATTTGTAGCTAAAACTTTTTTGAAATTATCAAGAATAAATTGAACTGATTTTACACCATCATCATTAGCAGGGATAGGATAATCAATAATATCAGGGTCACAATTAGTATCAACTATTCCAATAATTGGTATGCCTAATTTTTTTGCCTCAAGAACTGCGATATGTTCTCTGTTGGTGTCTATAATAAATAGTACATCAGGTGTTGATTTCATTTCAACAATACCCCCTAAGGTTTTTTCTAGTCTAATTTTCTTTTTTTCTATATCTGATAATTCTTTTTTGGTAAAGACGGTATCATCGGTATTTAAAATATTTTCGAAGTTATTTAGGGTATTAATTGAATTCTTTACAGTATTCCAATTTGTTATCATACCTCCCAACCATCTAAAGTTTACAAAGAAGTTTTTTGTTTCTTTTGCTATGTTCTCAATAATTTCACTATGTTGTTTTTTTGTAGATACAAAAAGAAACTTTTTTTTATTTTTTGATGACTCATATGCAAACTTCAATGCATTCTCTAATAAAGGTAGAGATTTTCTTAGGTCTAATATATGGGTTCCATTTTTTTCACCATATATGTACTTTTCCATTTTTGGATTCCATCTTTTTTTATTGTGGCCAAAGTGAGAACCATTCTTTAAAAGATCTTCTAGTGATATTTCAATATTCATTTTGCCTCCGGTTAAGCTTTAGTTAATAGAATGGAAACACAAAGGCACCGGATGTCTATTAACCTGTTTTTTTGAGATGTTTTAAAGGATAAATTTTAATAATCAAGAGCTAATTCAATGAAATATTTAGTATTTTATTGTCATTTTGAACTCTAATATTGTTAAAATTATCCAACTTGTCTAAATCTAAGAGTTCCTGATAAGAAAAATAATTTATCTGATTAATTAAATCATCATTATTTATAATAAGTAAATTATCAATATTAACATTATAAAAATCATTTTTAAATACTGACTTAATTTTAGTCTTTATATATTTTGCATGAAGTGAGCTTGCATCAAACTTATCATCAAAAAGTCTTAAATCAAAAAAACCACTTTCATTTATAACATTCAAAAGTATATATCTTTTTCCATTTCTAGTTGTTTTATATTGTGCTTTCACAACATAAAAATAAAATTCCTCTAAAAATTCATGCTTTAAGTCAACTTTTTCTTTAAAAGATGAATGATTAAGATTTGAGAGTATTTTTGTTTGTTTTTTTTGTGAATATAAAAATCCATAACTTTCAAATTCAGCGTTTATCGGATCAATTATATCGTAATCTTTCTTTAAAAAAAATTGACTATCTGATGAGTCATTGAATAATGATGCTCCAATTTTTTTTTGAATAATATTTTCTACATTTGCAAATAATTTTGAAATATTAGCATGAAGTGAGCTTAATGAATTTGACAATATAAGTTTCTCAATTTGCCTTTTGTTCAAGACTGATTTAGATAATCTATCATTAAAATCTGATAGAGATTTAAATTTACCATTTGTATTTCTCTCATTTACTAATTCTCTCATAGACTCCTCTCCTACTCCCTTTAGTGCGGCCAATCCATAAATAATTTTATCATCATGTACTATAAATTTATAATCTGAATAATTTATGTCAGGTGGTAAAATCTTTAAATTTTGCTCATATATTTCATTAAGTATTACAAAAATTTTATCAGTATTATTTAATGAATTATTAAGTAGCTCACAATAAAACTCTAAAGGAAAATGTGCCTTTAAATAAGCAGTGTAATAAGTAATAAATGCATAAGCAGCTGCATGACTCTTATTAAACCCATATTCAGCAAATTTTTCAATCAATGAAAATAGTTTTTCAGCATCTTTAGATCTAACTTTTTTATTTACAGCACCTTTAATAAAATTGTCCTTTTGACTCATTAATTCTGATTTGATCTTTTTTCCAATGGCTCTTCTTAATAAATCTGCTTGACCCAAAGTATATCCAGATATTACTTGAGCTATTTTCATGATTTGCTCTTGGTATACGATTATTCCATAGGTCTCTCTTAAAATTGGCTCAAGTAAAGGGTGATCATATAAAATTTCTTCCTCACCTTTTTTCCTTTTAATAAAACTATCAATAAATTGCATTGGACCAGGTCTATTCAATGCTAAAACAGCTATAACTTCCTCTAAACTTGTTGGTTTGAGTTTAATCAAAGTATCAACCATCGCAGCACTTTCAACTTGGAACACTCCACATGTATAACCCTGACTTAAAAGCTTAAAAGTTTTTTCATCATCGAAAGGAATTTCAGTTAAATCAATAGAAATTTGTTTTTTTTCTTTTATTAATTTAAGAGTTTCATCAATGATAGTAAGGTTAGCTAATCCAAGAAAATCAAATTTTAATAAACCAGCTTTTTCACAATCTTTCATGTTATATTGGGTGGCCATAATTTCAGAGTCATCGTCTTTAAATAGTGGAATATTCCCATATAGCTTATCAGAGGAAATAATTATTCCTGCAGCGTGAGTTGATACATTTCTTAGTGCACCCTCCATTGACTCTGCTTTATCCATCATTGGTGAGTCAGCTAGGTCACCTAATTGATCAGTGTGATTTGCTTTTAACTCACTGATGCTTAAAGGGTGAACTGGATTATAGGGAATTTTGTTTACCATTCTCTCAACTTCAGAATAAGGAACCCCCTCTACTCTGCCAATATCCTTTAATATTCCCCTTGAAATCATTGATCCAAAGGTAATTATTTGTGCAACATTTTGAAAACCGTACTTTTTTTGAACATACTCAATTACTTCATCTCTTCTTGATTTACAAAAGTCGATATCAAAATCGGGCATTGATACTCTATCTGGATTTAAAAATCTCTCAAAGAGTAGACCATACTGAATTGGATCTACATCAGTAATTAACAAAGACCAAGCAACTATAGAACCAGCACCCGAACCTCTTCCAGGACCAACTGGTATCGAATTTGATTTAGCCCATCTAATAAAATCACTGACTATCAAAAAATAACCAGAAAATTTCATTTTAACAATAACATTTAATTCATATTCGAGTCTATCTCTATAGACTTTAGAATGGCTGTTGAATTCTTCAATTGATTTGTTTGAGAATATTTTTTTTAATCTTAAATCTAGTCCACTTCTAGATTGGTGAACAATCTCTTTATCTTCATCTGTATTTAGTTCTGATTTAAAATTTGGTAAGGTAATTGGTTTTTCCTCAATTATAAAATTGATTTTTTTTGATATTAAATTTGAATTTTCAATTAATGAGTCAAAATTTTTATTTTTTTTAAAATACTGGGGTAGAGAGTAGTTATTGCTCAAATTAAATGATGTATTTTGTAAATATTCACCATTTTTTAGACAATGGAGTATTTTAATTGCATCATAATCTTTGTCTTGTTTATAAAAACTAAAAGAAGAGTAAAATGATTTAACTTTGCATTTTTGTGATATTTCACATAGTAATTTATTATCTAAATTTTTGTCATATTCAAAAAAAATATCATTTTTAAAAAAATTTTTTAAAAATGAAATTTCATCAGAAATAATTTTTAAATTATTAGTGTTTATATTTAAATCTTGAAAATAACTAAATAAACCACCTAAAACTAATATATTACCTTCCGAGAAATTATTAATATTTTTTATAGATAATTCGAATTCATTTTCAGTATTTATTTTAGTCGACAGTATGTTTAGGTTTTTAAAGCCTATTTCATTTTTTGATATAAAAGTAATTCGTGATTTATGATTTAAACTTGAAATAAAATCAACATCTAAGCCTATTATTGGCTGAATACCTTTATTTTTACACTTTGTTGAAAATTCAAGAACTCCTGATAGTAATTTATAATCTGTTAAAGCCATTGCTGGCAGCTTTTCCTTTTCAGCAAAATTTACAAGATCGTTGATTTTGATATTGGACTCACAAATAGAATAATTTGAATAATTTCGTAGAGGTATTAACATTCTTTTAATGATTTATCTTCAATAGTATAAGACTTATCAAAAAGAGGACGAAAAGAAATATCGTGACTAGCTATTATTGTTGATAAATTAAATTTTTTAGAACTACTTAATATTAAATCTATAACTAACTTAGCATTATCTTTATCCAAATAACTTGTTGGCTCATCAGCTATTAGAAGTTTAGGGTTGTTGACCATAGATCTTGCCACACAAACCCTTTGTTTTTGGCCATTAGATAATTGATTAGGAAATTTAAATTTTAAATGATCCATATCAAAGTATGTCAAAATATTTTCTACTTTTGTTATATCGTTACTTTTAAGCTTGATGTTATCTAAAATGTTTAATTCAGATACTAAATAATGATCTTGAAAAATAATACCTATATCATCTTTAAGTAAGTCAAAATGATTTTTAACTAATTTTCCATCAAAGAAAATTTCTCCAGAGTCTAAATTATCTAATCCTGAAATTAAGTTTAATAAGGTTGATTTACCGCAACCTGATGGACCAAATAAAAAGATATTTTGATTATGATTAACTGATAAATTTAAATTATCAATTACTTGATAATCACCGATCTTAGATAAATATGATTTAGAAATATTTTTTAACTCTAATAAACTCATCTTAATATAAGGTTTGGCTTAATTTTGAATATTCTCAATATTGGGATATAAGATGCTATTAAACTTGAAAGCAAGGAAATACTTACAATAAATACTATATCACTAAATTTAATGCTGTATGGCATTGATGCTAGATATCTTATTTCATTGTTCCAAAGTTCAAAATTTAATAAATACGATAAAAAATTTTCAACAGAATCTATATTTATAGATAGAAGTAATCCTAAACAAGTCCCTATTACAATTGAGAAAAATGAAATGACGAATGAATTTAAAAAAAATAGTAAACATATTTTTGATTGTTTAATTCCTAGAGCTTTTAGCAAAATAATATCTTTATACTTTTCTTTAATAAAAAAAATTTGATTTGAAATAATTGTAAAGGATGAAATTACGATAATAAAAAAAAGTATTACAAACATTACATTTTTTTCAGTAGATAATGCTTGAGCTAAAGTTTGGTTTTGATCCTCCCATGTTGAGTAGTTTAGGCCATCTAAATCCCTATAATCAAAGTTTTGATTATTCAAATAAACATCTATAACTCTATTGCTTATGTTATTTTTAAACTGATCGATATTACTAAAAATAAAATATTTATCAAAGTCATATACTCCTGTATTAAATATTCCTTTAATGGTTAAATTTCTTGAATTTAAAACTGGACCTAAAATCGTCATAGAACTTCCAGGAATATTAATTTGAATAGGCATCCCTACTTTTAAATTTAAAGACCTCGCTAATTCAACTCCAATGAAAACCCAATTGTCGATATTTTTTTCTATTTCAAATATATTTTGATTAATTTTAGGTATTTTATAGATATCTGATTTATTAAGAGATTTCATTAATAAACCCTCTATGCCATTTTCATTACTTGTGATTACTCTACTTTGAATATTTTCAACAAAAGATATTGAAGGATTTTTTTCCTGTATTTTTTTGATTTTATCTTTGTTAGCATCATATATAGTGATATCTCCATGCACACCACTTAATGACTCAACTAATTGCTCTCTAAAACCATTCATCACTGACATTACTGTAATTAAAATTGAAATACCTAGTATTAATGCTAGTGATGATAAAATTGTCGATACTGAGAATGCTTTATCTTTTTTAAAATTAAATATGTAGGAGAAAGATAGTTTATGGAGTGTATTGCTCAAATTCAAAATTCTCAATTTCTTGTTTACTTAAGAATATCTTATCACTGTTAGACCTACTAATAAGTTCAATTTGACCTTTTTCTTTAAAATTATTCCCGATAATCAATGTCCAAGGTATTCCAATTAATTCAGAGTCTTTAATTTTTCTTCCTATACTTAAATCTCTATCATCTAAACTAACATTATCATATTTAGTGATAAGCGAATTATAAATACTCTCCACATCTGATATATAATCAGAGTTTGGTTGCATTATGATGTTTATCTTAAATGGTGCAATATTAATAGGCCATTTGATACCTTTATCATCGTGGAATGCCTCTATTATTGCTGCTGTTAATCTGGAAACTCCTATTCCATAGGATCCCATATATGGTGTTATTCTTTTTCCATCTTGATTTAATACAAAGCATTCTAAAGGCTTAGTATATTTTGTACCAAAATTAAATATGTGGCCTACTTCAATACCTCTTCCAATTATTACATCAGATTTTGATTTATCAATCATTTCGTCAGATGCAGAATACATTGTTGTAATTTCTTCATAACTTTTTTCGTATAAATTGGAATCGACTAATTTAGAGTCATAAGCAAGTTCGCTTTCACCGGTATTAGCTAATATTTGAAACTCATGAGATAAATCTCCACCAATGGCTCCAGTCGCTGCTTTTACAGGAATCGGTTGTAATCCAAGATCTAGAAAGGTTTTTAAATAACTTCTAAAAAATTTTTTATAAGTTTCAAAAGCAGCTTCTTCGGTTAAGTCAAAACTGTATGCATCTTTCATTAAGAATTCTCTACATCGCATTACGCCAAAACGAGGTCTAATTTCATCTCTAAATTTCCATTGAATATGGTAGAGATATTTTGGAAGACCTTTATAAGAATTTACATAATCAGAAAATAAATCTGTAATTACCTCTTCATTAGTTGGGCCATATAATAAATCGTTATCATGTCTGTCAATAATTCTTAACATCTCTTTTCCATAGTCTGCATATCTACCACTTTTTTTCCATAATTCTGAAGATTGAATAGTAGACATTAACATTTCATTACAACCTATTTCGTCTTGATTATTTCGGATTATATTCTCAATATTTTTTAGGACTTTAAAACCTAATGGTAACCATGTGTATATACCAGAGGTGTGCTGCCTAATCATCGATGAACGCAACATTAATTGATGGGAAATAATTTTAGCTTCTTTTGGTGACTCTTTTAATGAGTTAAATAAAAGATTTGAAAGTTTCATTTAAAGTATTCGAATATGTTATTTTCATATTTTATTATAAAAAAAGATACGATCATTGATAGAGCAAATGAAACTAAAAATTTTATTCCTAAATAAGACTTTTTTGGCATACCCTCTTCAAAATCAGATCTTTTAATAGGTAATATTGTCATAAAAATAACCCACCAGATAATAAAAAGTAAAAATAAAAACTTCATATCAAAGATATGTGTATTAACAATTCAGGCTTTAATGAAAAATTTCTATTATAAGTTTTTCTTGAAACCTCTTCTACTAACCCGCTTAGCGAATTTTCATCTATCTCCTCCTTAATGAACAATATTTTATTTAGTAAGATATCTTTAATTTCATCTTGGATTGCTTCTTTATTGTAGGAAAAAGGGAAGCCTTTATCAGATATTTGAAATTTAATAATATCAAATTGTTTGTTTAGGATTAAATTAATACTTACTACACCATTATGAAGGATCTTTCCCCTTTCATTTATAAACTTATCTTCTTCAATAATTAGATTTTGAACAACAGGCAGTTTTTTTATAACAAATTGTTCAATTAACTTATGATTTTTATTTACTAAATCCAATTGGCACAAATCTCCACTTAAAAGAAGATTAGTTTTTTCAATTTTTAAGCTTTTAGCTATTTCTAAATGTTTTTTTAAATGAAGATATTCTCCATGCATGGGGATTAAAGACTTAGGTTGAATGAAGGAGTAAAATTCTTTTATTTCATTTTTTCCAGGATGTCCTGAAACATGAACAAATTCCTCTTCATCAGAGATAATATTTAAGCCTAAATAACTAAAAGAATTTTTTAAATATGAAATTGATTTTTCGTTACCAGGAATTTCTTTTGATGAAAAAATTATATTATCTTTTGTGCTTAATTTAATTTGATTATGTGTATTATTAGCAATCTTCCAAAGAGCAGAGTTTTTTTCACCTTGGCTACCTGTGCAAATTAAAAGAACTTTATCTCTATTATAATCCTGGAATTTTTTTTCATTAAGTATTTCAAAATTTTCAATTAACTTTTCTTCTATAGCAGTATTAATGGCTCTTTTTATACTTCTTCCTACAACAAATATTTTTTTATCATGCTTGATCGCATTTGAAATAATGGTTTTGAGTCTCGCAATATTTGAGGAAAAACAAGTAACTATAATTCTACCTTCAAGTTTATTAAATAAATTATCGAATGATGGATCTAACTCAGACTCTGAGCGTGATATCTCGTTTACACCGGCGTTTGTTGAGTCACCTATAAGTAAGTCAATATTTTCATCTTTCAATAACTGGTAATTTTTGTAATTAAAAGGTGAGCCAGTAACTGGATTTTTATCTATTTTCCAATCACCTGTATGATAAATATTTCCCTCCAATGTTTTAAAAAATATACCTGTGGGATCGGGTATAGAGTGAGTTGTTGGAATTAATTGAAATGAAAAGTTCTCAAACTCTACTTCTTGGAAGTCCTCAACTATTACAAATTTTTTCTCAAAGTCTTTTTTTTTATTGAACTTATGTTTTATATAGGAAAAAGTAAATTGATTGCAATAGATTGGAAAATCAATCTTATCAAAGTAATATTCCAGTCCTCCAACATGATCTTCATGCGCGTGCGTTAGTATCATCGCTTTAGGTTTAATGGATGTATTCAAAAAAATATATGGATCAGGAATGGTTATATCTACACCGGGGAGACTTTCATCAGCAAATGAAATACCGCCATCAACTATTATTTGTTCTCCTTTAAAGGAGTATAAATAGTTATTGCCCCCTATTTCACCTATTCCTCCAATGGGCAAAAAATAATTGTTATTTTTATTATTTAATAATTCTAAGTTTTTCATTTAAAAAGATATGATAAAAAAAAATGCCTAAAAGAGTTAAATCTTCTCTATAAATAAAATTAGTTTTTTTATAGTCGATAGAGTTAGCATATCCACCAGTAAAAATCACTTTAAAATTTCTTTTATAGGTAGTTATAATTAATTTTATATAAGACTCTATCATTATTTTGTAACCCACATTGAATCCAGACATTAGAGCTTGATTAGTATTTTTACCTATGATGTTAGGTTTATTAGAAAATTTCATGTTCTTTATACCAGAAGCTAAAGAAATTAGATTTTCATAAGAGGTGGTGAGACCGGGTAAAATTACACCTCCGTAATATTTTTTATTTATAATGATATCTAATGTAGTGGCAGTACCCAAATCAACTATGATAAAGAATTTAGATTTTGGATAAATATTAATTGCGGATAAAACATTAATAATCCTATCATTACCTAGTTGGCGTAAATTAACTGTTTTATGAACTAAAAAAGATAATTTTTTTTTATTAATAAAAAATAAACGATTTCGATATGGCTTTAAATTTTTAATTATAACTTTGTCTACTTCTGAGACAACAGAACATATATAAATTTTATTATGAGTTTTAAGTTTATTCTTAAAAAAAAGAGTGACTGATTTCAAATCTTTTTTTGAGTATCTAATTTGAGAGATTTTTTTTAAATTCTTATCAACAAATGATGAAAATTTTATAGATGTATTTCCAATATCAACTAATAAATTCAAACTAGTTCTCCAAAGAAAATATTTTTAGTTGCGTCATCTATTTTTATCTTCAAAGATAAATCTTCATTTACTAATAATATTTCAATTATATTTTTTCCAAAAATTGGATGATTTAATTTAAAACCCCTGAACATATATTTATTAAGATATCTCACTAATTTCTTATTAGATATTTTTTTTGTTAAATTATGTTCAATAAAATCAATAATATTATTTGATAAATCGAGAATATTTGATTTTTCATTGATAATGCTAAATAGTGAAACTGAGTCGACTATTGGAGAATTGTTTATATTTATTCCTATACCCGTTTTTAGATATGATATTTTACCTAAGATAGTGGATTTGACAACAACACCAACTATTTTTTTATTTTTAAAAAACAAATCATTTGGCCATTTGTAGTCTAAGTTAATATTAAAATTAATTTTAAAAAATTTGTGGATGATGTAACACATATAAAAGTTATTTCTTAAAGCATATGAAGCTTTTAATTTTTGATTAATTGTTAAATAAATATTACCTATAGGGCTTAACCATTTTTTTTTACCCCTTCCAGTGCCTTTAATCTGTCTAAAAGATTGGATATATAAGTTATTATTTTTTAAAATTTTTTTATAATTATTAAATCCGATAATTTCATCTTGTGTAGAATTAATTGAGTCAAAGATAACTTTATACAATTTTTATTTGAAAAGATTATCTACTAAATTAATTAAAGGGTCTGGAAAGATGAAAAATAAAGTTATAATTAATCCAGATGTTATAAATATAACTTTGCCTATTTTGTTATTATCATCTAGTAACTCTATTTCTAATTTATTGAAAAACATATTCTTAATAATTGTTAAGTAATAAAATGCAGCAATTACCGAACTTAAAACAGCAATAATTGATAAAAAAATAAATCCATCGTTTATAGAGGCTGAAAGAATGAAGAACTTTGCGAAGAACCCTGCAAAAGGGGGTATTCCTGCGAGAGAAAAGAAAAACACCAACATGCTTATGGATTTTGAATTTGAGGTAAATCTTAAACCATTAAGTTGGGATATTTTTGTAAATTCCCCATCTACAGTTCTCAAGTTCAGTAAAACAGCAAAAATACCAAATGTAGTAATTAGATAAATAATCAAGTAAAAAAATAATGTACCCTCTGACATAAATTGATAACTCATTATTCCGAGAAGCATAAAACCAATATGGTTAATAGAGCTGAAGGCTAGAAGTCTTTTTATAACTTTTTGTGTAATGGCTCCATAAACTCCTACTAATAATGAAATAGCACATACCATTTGAAAAATGTAATTTAGAGATTTGATATCTGAAATGTTAAGTTCCTGATAAACTCTGAATAAAAATATTAATGATGCAAATTTAGGTAAAGTTGCAAAAAAGAGTGTAGATATAGTTGGAGATCCTTCGTACACATCAGGTGTCCAAATATGAAATGGAGCAGCGGAAACTTTAAAAAATAAAGAAATGAGAACTAATGATAATCCTATTTCGCTTATTGCAGTAAAATTTTCTAGGTTTTGTATAGTAAAAGATCCAGTATCGTAATAAATCATTGAAATACCAAATAGAAGAAATCCTGATGATAAAGCACCAAGAGAAAAATATTTTATACCTGCTTCATTTGAAAATAAATTTTTAGTATTGAAAGCAGCCATCAAGTACAAGGATAAAGATTGTAGCTCTAAACCAATAAAAGCTGTTAAAAAATTATTACTAGAAATAAGAACAAATGAGCCAAGAATAGCAAAAAGTATAAATAACACATATTCGTATCTATATAAATTTTCATTCTTCAAGGGTCTCTTTAGCAGTAAAATGAATATGATTGAGCCAATAGATAAAATAATCTTAGATAAAACAAATAAATTAATCGTATTAAGTGACAATTGTGTGGAGCTATAAAAATCTTTTCCATAATTAAAAAGCAAAATACTCAAAAAAATGAAACCTAAAGTATTTAAAGATATAGCCCTGTCCTTATTCAATAATCCAAAAAATAAAGTTATTAGAATCAATGATAAGATAAAAATTTCTGGTATGAATTGATATAAATTGACCATTATATAATGCTTAAGGAAATACTCTTATTTATCATTTCAAATAAAAATTTTGGATAAATTCCTAAAAGAATTGTGAGAAATGCTAAACAGGAGAAGTAGAAAATTTCAATATTTGTTAAATCAGTTAGTTGCTTAATATCTGATTTTAAATCTCCGAAATTAATATTTTTATACAATAAGAGCATGTATGAAGCTCCTAAGATTACTCCAATAGCAGTAAAAAAGGTGAGATAAACACTTACACTTATAGTTGACATTATAACTAAGAACTCACCAACGAAACCACTAGTTCCAGGAAGACCCACAGATGAGAGCATAAAAACCATAAAAAAGAATGAATATTTAGGCATTACATTTGTTACACCACTATAATCAGATATCAATCTGGTGTGATGTCTTTCGTAGACAACGCCAACTATTAAAAATAATGCTGCAGAAACAATTCCATGACTTATCATCTGAAAATACGCACCATTAATTCCATCTTGAGTTAAAGTGAAAATGCCAATGGTGACAAATCCCATATGAGCAACAGAGGAATAGGCAATCATTTTTTTCATATCTAGTTGTCTTAGAGCTACGATTGAAGTGTAAACAATAGCTACACAACTTAGTGCAAAAACCATTGGTTGAAAATAAATTGAGGCAAACTCAAAAAAAGGTAAAGATAGTCTTATAAAACCGTATGCACCTAATTTAAGAAGTACACCAGCCAAAATTACTGATCCACTCGTGGGCGCTTGAACGTGTGCATCAGGTAACCATGTATGAAAAGGAAACATCGGTACTTTTACTGCAAAAGATGCAAAAAAACATAAAAAGAGAACTAACTCAATTTGCTGATCAAATGTAAAGTCCGAAATTAACTCAATATTGCCTGATTTCACTTTAGAAATAATATAAATAATCGCAAGTAACATTAAAACAGATCCTGCTAGTGTGTAGAGAAAGAATTTGAAGGTAGCATAAAGTCTGTTTTCTCCTCCCCAAATTCCAATTATCAAAAACATCGGGATTAAAACAGCTTCAAAGAAAACGTAAAAAATTACAAGATCGATACTAACAAATACTCCTATAATAAAACTCTCAAGCAATAAAAAATAAATAACAAATTCTTTGGCTCTATTTTGAATAGAGTTTATAGAACACAATAAACAAATAGGGACTAAGAATGTAGTTAGTAATATAAGAGGTATTGAAATACCATCAACTCCGACATAGTAATTTATATCGAACTTATCAAACCAAGTATGAAACTCTATGAATTGATAACCATTTTGTGATTTATCATAAAAAAATGGTAATAATAAACTAAGAAGAAATTCACCTGTTGTTATCCATAAACCTGATAGAAAAACAGTTTTATTTTTAAGTTGCGTGCTACTTGAAAGTGAGAGTGTTAATGCTCCTATGATAGGTGTTAAAATTAATAGTGATAATATTGGGAAACTCATCTTAGGTTATGGATATATAAAAAATGATAGTTATAAAGAGTGTGAAACCAGAAATTATTATAAATGTGTAATCGAAAATATATCCTGATTGTATCCTTTTAAATGCCTTTGAAATTGTAGAAACTATCGAGGCACTTCCATTTGGTAAATACTTATCGATTATACCTTGGTCTATTTTAGTCCATAAAAACTTACCTAAATTGTAAAGTGGTAAAACAAAAATTTTGTCATAAAGTTCATCAAAATACCATTTGTTCAAAATAAAATTATAGATTGAGTGAAAACGTTTTTTTAAGTCAGCAAGTTTATTCAAATTATAACCATAATAATAAACTGCTAGCCCTACACCAAAAGCTACCAAAGATTTTGATAAAATTGGATAAAAAGAGGAGTAATATTGCTTATCTTGACTTAAAAATATTATTCCGTTCCAGAAATTTTTTGAATTATATCCTGCTAATAAATCGTTTAGGAAGAAGCCTGCTAGAATTGCACCTACGGAAAGTAATAATAATGGAACTAACATATAAGGACCGGATTCATGTATTTTTTCATAATCATAAGATCCATTATAATTCCCATGAAACACCTTAAATATGAGCCTGAAAGAGTAAAATGCAGTCATGGCAGAGACTATAGCTAAAATTATATAAACTAATGGGCCTAAGCTAATTAAGTTAAATGATGAACTTAAAATTAGATCTTTTGAAAAGTAACCTGATGAATATGGAAAACCTATAATAGCTAGTGTACCTATCCACATCATTACCGCGGTGATTTTCATCTTTGAAAAAAGATTTCCCATTTTATCCATATCTTGCTCATTATGAACACCATGAATAACAGACCCTGAAGATAAAAAGAGTAATGCCTTAAAATAACCATGTGTTATTAAATGAAAAATTGCGATATTAAATGCGCCTAAACCACAAGCCACAAACATGAAACCCAACTGACTACAAGTTGAATAAGCTATTACCTTTTTTATATCTTTTTGAAAAAAGCCTACTGATGCAGCAAAGAATGCTGTTAACAAACCTATTATTAAAACAAAAGTCATTATGAAATCAGACATGACCATTAATTCTGAAAATCTTACAGTCAAGAAAACACCAGCTGTTACCATTGTTGCTGCATGAATTAATGCTGAGACAGGTGTGGGTCCCTCCATAGCATCAGGTAACCATGTATGAAAGCCAAACTGAGCAGATTTTCCCATAGCACCTATAAAAAGGAAAAAACAAGAAAAAATTAAAGCATTAATTTCAAATCCTAAAAAATTAATTTGATAGCTTAATAATTTCTCTTTCCCCGCAATTATTTCATTAATAGATAATGTATCTAAAAATATATACAGAGTTGCAATACCGATGAGAAATCCAAAATCTGCAACTCTGTTTACTAAAAAAGCTTTCATTGCAGCTAAATTTGCGGACTTCTTATGATGCCAGAAACCTATCAATAAATAAGAGGCTAAACCAACTCCCTCCCAACCAAAAAATAACTGAATTAAATTATCACTTACAACTAAGGCAACCATACAAAAGGTAAATAGACTCAAATAAGTCATGAACCTTACTTTTGAATTGTCATGTGACATGTAATCAATTGAATAAATATGAACCAATGCAGAAACTGTGAGAACAAGTGTTAACATCAAAAGAGTAAGAGAATTTACAGAAATTCCCCAATTAAAGAACTGACCAGAAACAAAAAACCACTCAAGGACAGGAATTATAATTTCTGACGATGAAGAACTAGAAAAGCTGACAAATAGGAACCAGCTTAATATAGCTGCTATAGATATTAAAGTAGATGAGAAATATTGGGCAGTTTTTTCACCTAATAACACTCCAAAAGGATATGTAAAAATGGTTGAAATTAGAGGAAGAAAAAAAAGTAATTTATAACTTAGCATTAATCTTTTAGTTGATTGATTTTGGTAATATCAATCTCTCCCTTATTTCTGAAATAAATTACCAATATAGCTAAGCCAATGGCTGCTTCTGCAGCTGCAATAGTTAAAATAAAAATGGAGAAAACCTGACCATTAATATCATTTAAGAAAACCGAAGCTGATACAAAATTAATATTTGCAGCCAATAATATAATTTCAATGCACATTAAAATTAGGATCATATTTCTTCTGTTTAAAAATAATCCGAAGCACCCAATAATAAAAACAATTAAAGAAAGTATGAAGAAATGATTATACGTAAGGCTAGTCATCTTTAATACCCTCACCAGACTTAATTTTTACTAGTTTTACTCTATCTTCGGCTGTAGTTAAGTTTTGACTTTCTATGTTTTGTCTTTTGATAGTTGGTCTATACACATGCGTTAAAACAATTGCGCCAATCATAGCAAGTAACAAAACGATACCGCTTAACTGAAAATCAATAAAATACTCTGTGTAAAGTACATCTCCAATTTGCTCAGTATTATTTTTAGACCTTATAAAAGTGTCTAAATTATCTTTTGAAGTTTTAAATACAGTTAAATAGATTATTTCAGCTAAAATTATACCAGCAAAAAGTAATGCAAGGGGTATGTATCTTTTAATATTAAAAATTAAAGTTGTGATTTGAATATCAAGCATCATCACAACAAAAAGAAATAGTATAGCTACTGCTCCTATATAAACGATCGCAAGAATAATACCAACGAATTCTGCACCAATAAGAATAAAAAGAAATGTAGAATTAAGAAAAGCTAATACAAGAAAAAGTACAGAGTTAACTGGGTTTTTTGAAAATATAACAAATATACATGTGGTGATCAAAAATGCTGCGAACAAAAAAAAAGAACCAACAAGAAACATTATCTATATTTACTGTCCCTTTTAAGATTTTCACTAATTTGTTTTTCCCATATATCTCCGTTTCGTAAAAGCTTTTCCTTATCATAAAGTAATTCTTCTCTTGTTTCAGTAGCGTACTCAAAATTGGGTCCTTCAACAATTGCATCTACTGGACATGCCTCTTCACATAAACCACAATAAATACACTTAGTCATGTCAATGTCATATCGGGTAGTTCTTCTACTTCCGTCAGGTTTTGGTTCTGCTTCAATAGTTATAGCTTGCGCAGGGCAAACTGCTTCACATAACTTACATGCGATACATCTTTCCTCACCATTTGGGTATCTTCTTAAAGCATGTTCTCCCCTAAAGCGAGGACTAATAGGGCCTTTTTGATTAGGGTAATTAAGAGTGACTTTTGGCTTGAAAAAATAGGTGATCGTTAATTTCAAACCTTTCATTAATTCGAAAAGTGTAAAGGATTTTATGTATCTAATTAGTGTTGTCATTCTTAGTTAGGTAATAATCCAAAGTAAAATAAAAATGCCGATGTAATAACTACCCAAATCAAAGTAAAAGGTAGAAAGATTTTCCAGCCAAGTCTCATAAGTTGGTCATACCTATATCTAGGAAAAGTTGCTCTGACCCATAAAAACACAAAAAGAATTAAAAATACTTTAATTACAAACCAAAATATTCCTGGTATTACGTTTAAAGGGAATATATCTATTGGAGGGTACCAACCTCCTAAAAATAAAATTACAGTTAGGGAACTCATTAAAATCATATTGGCGTATTCTGCTAAAAAAAATAATCCAAATGATATTGATGAGTATTCTGTAAAAAAACCTGCGACTAATGTGGCTTCATCTTCAGGCAAATCAAATGGGAGTCTATTTGTTTCAGCTAATGCTGAGATTATAAATATAACAAACATAGGTAACAGTGGTATGGCAAACCACATATTTTTTTGACTCTCTACAATATCAATTAAATTTAATGATCCGACACAAATTAAAACCGTTATGATTACAAAACCTATTGATACTTCATAAGAAATCATCTGAGCTGCTGATCTCAATGCCCCTAAAAATGGATACTTAGAATTACTGGCCCAACCAGCGATAATGACTCCATAAACACCAAACGATGACACAGCGAACAAATATAGAATACCTATATTTATATTTGCTATAACGTAAGTAGAGCTAATTGGGATAACAGCCCAAGCTATTAAACTTAATATTAAAGTAAGCATAGGCGCAAAAATAAAGAGAAACTTGTTTGAGCTAGAGGGAAGTAAATTCTCCTTAGTAAGTAATTTCAAGACATCAGCAAAACTCTGTAGTATTCCAAATGGTCCAACAACGTTAGGGCCTTTTCTTAATTGAACAGCACCAAGCACTTTTCTTTCTAGGTACACTAATAATGCAACTGAAACAAGGACAGGGACAACGAAACTAAATATTTTTAAAATACCAATTGTTAGCTCAAATGATAAACTTGTCATTATGCTGATTTCTCCATAAGAGATGGGGTTGAGATTATTTCCTCAACACATTTGGCCATAGTGACAGAATTTTTTGAAATCACATCTGACATATAAAAATTACTTACAGGATATTCTGCCTTGCAATCTTCAAATTCGATATCTGATGTAATAGAAGCTGAATTTTCAACAGTAATAATTTCATGATAATCAGACAGAATTGGGTGTTTGTCAAATAACTCAGATCTTAATTGATCAAACGTATTTGGGATAAAATCAAAAGATAATTCATCAGATAATTTTTTTAATATCGACCACTCCTCTTTTGCAGATCCAATTGGGTTATGGCATTTTTTTGCTTCTTGAGGTCTGCCTTCTATATTTACAAAAGTACCATTTTTCTCTGTATAAAGAGGGGTTGGCAAAACAATATCAGAGCCCATCGCCCCATCATCTCCATGATGGCCAAAATAAACTCTAAAACAGTTATTGAATTGCTCGTTGGCAATATGTTCTGATCCAAAAGAAAGGACCAATTCATAATTATCATTTTTTAAATTAGAAAACGGCTCACAAAGGTTATTAGTAGTATTGCCTATAATCAATTGGCCCACACGTGAGGCATATGGATTTAAAAAATTTAGATTATTTTTTTCTTTTGTAATAACTTTGTATTTATCAGCATATGAAAAAATAGATTTTAAAGTTTTAATGTTTTTAATTTTATTTAAAAACGCAGAGCCAATAATTATAAGAGGGTTAGTAGATTTTTTTAATGCTTTGATTAGATTTTCATTATTTAAACTTGATAAACTCTCTCCTAAATAATCTGTTTTATAGTTCAAAGATATATTTTCACCAATGTTAAATACTTTTGCATCATTATTGTAAGCTTTAAATATCTTATGATTTATAATTGGTGTTTCTATTTTTGGGTTTGTTCCAACAAGTATAATTAAATCTGAATTTTCTATATCATTCAAAGGTGTGTTAAAACGATAACTATCTAAGCTTTCTAGGATAGCATGATTATCAGTTCGGCACTCAACATTGTTTTTACCATAATTTGACATAAATTTTTTGATTGCATATCCGGTTTCTAAATCTACGTGCTCACCAATCAAAGCTAATGGTTTTAAATTTTTTAATTTATCTTTTAAAACTTTTAATGACTCTTCCCAATTTGATACTGATAATTTTTGGTTTTTTTTTATATATGGTGTGTCTATTCTTTGTTGGTAGTAACCATCATAGTTAAATCGAACTTTATCTGATATCCATTCTTCATTTATGTATTCATTTGTTCTTGGTGTAACTCTTAAAATCTCCTCCGCTCTACTATCGACTCTGATATTAGAACCAACACTATCGAAGATATCGATTGAGTCTGTTCGTTTTAGCTCCCAAGGACGTGCTTTAAATTGATACGGCTTACTCGTAAGTGCTCCTACAGGGCATAAATCAATTACGTTACCTGAAAGCTCTGAAGTGATTGATTGTTCAAGATAAGTGGTAATTTCTGCATTCTCTCCCCTACCTAACATACCTAATTCTGGAACTCCGGCTACTTCAGTGGCAAATCTTACACACCTAGTGCAATGGATGCATCTAGTCATTATAGTGTTTACTAAAGGTCCCATATTTTTATTATCCACAGCCCTTTTATTCTCTTTATATCTAGATTTGTCGAAACCGTAGTACATGGCCTGATCCTGTAAATCGCATTCTCCACCTTGATCACATATTGGGCAATCTAAGGGGTGATTAATTAATAAAAACTCCATTACACCTTTTCTACCTGCATTTACCTTTTCAGAATTGGTGATTATCGACATGCCCTCCATTAGAGGCATAGTGCAGGAAGATACTAATTTTGGAGCTTTTTCAATTTCTACTAAACACATTCTACAGTTACCAGCTATAGAGAGTTTGTCATGATAGCAAAATCTTGGAATTTCTTCACCAGCGATTTCACAGGCTTGCATCACAGTAAGATTTTTATCTACCTGAATTTCTTTTTGATTTACTTTAATATTTATTAGATCGTCACTCATGAAGCTTTTAACTTTTTATTATATTTACTTATTAACTCTGATTTAAAATTTTTAATGAGTCCTTGTATAGGCCAAGCAGCTGCATCTCCTAAAGCGCAAATAGTATGACCCTCTACTTGCTTTGTAACATTTTCTAAAAGCTCTATTTGTTCAGGAGATATCTCTCCTCTAACTAATCTCTGCATCATTCTATGCATCCAGCCTGTTCCTTCTCTGCAAGGTGTGCATTGACCACAACTTTCATGTTTGTAAAAGTGAGCAAACCTCTCAATTACCTCAGCAATATCATTATTCTTGTTAACAACAATCACTCCAGCTGTACCTAAACCTGAGCCATTAGCTTTTAGATCATCAAAATTCATTAGAACTGACTCACAAATATTTTTTGGAAGCATTGGGGTGCTAGAACCACCTGGCACTATTGCCTTTAAATTATCCCATCCTCCCTCAACTCCATCACAATGCTTTTCAACTAATTCTTTAAGTGGTATTCCCATTTCCTCTTCTATTGTGCATGGTTTATTAACGTTACCAGATATGCAAAAAATTTTTGTGCCTGTATTATTTTCAGCACCAATTGACTTAAACCAATCTGGGCCTCTTCTTAAAATAGTTGGAACTACTGCAATTGACTCCACATTGTTAATAGTTGTCGGCATACCATATAAACCTACACCAGCAGGAAAAGGAGGTTTTAATCTTGGTTGTCCTTTTTTTCCTTCTAAACTCTCTAAAAGAGCTGTTTCTTCTCCACATATGTAAGCTCCAGCACCCCTATGAACATAAAGATCAAAATCAAATCCACTACCGCAGGCATTTTTTCCAATAAAGCCTCGTTCATATGCCTCTTCAATTGCCTTTTCTAATTGGACATATTCGTGGTGGTATTCGCCCCTAATGTATATGTAACATTTAGTGGCTTGAATTGCGTATGAAGCTATCAAGCACCCTTCTACAAGAGTATGTGGGTCATTTCTAATAATTTCTCTATCTTTGCAAGTACCAGGTTCTGACTCATCAGCATTCACAACCAAATAATGCTGTTTACCAGTGTTCTTTGGCATGAATGACCATTTAAGACCTGTAGAAAATCCAGCTCCACCTCTTCCTCTTAACTGACTGGATTTAACTAATTCGATAATATCATTTTGATCTTTAGACAAAATTTCTTTTGTGTTTGACCAGGAGCCTCTTTTTAAAGCTCCTTCTATGAAGGGTTCTTGAAAACCATGAAGGTTTTGAAAAACTTTATCTTTTTCATTAAGCATTTTCTGAACTTCTCCTGCCATTTTGAGAACCAATAACATTTGGTTTTCCCTCTTTAATATTGTCTATAATTTTTTTTGTAGACTCTTCATCTAAATCCTCAAAGAAATCATTATTGATTTGTATCATAGGTCCATTTGAGCAAGCACCTAGACACTCTACTTCAACAACTGTAAATTTATTATCGTCACTGGTATCATTAATTTCACATTTTGTTTCTTTACAAATAGTTTTCGCAATCTTATTTGAACCTCTAAGCCAACAAGGAGAGGTTCTACAAATCTGAACAAGATTTTCTCCAACAGGTCTTGTATTATACATTGAATAAAATGAGGCCACTTCAGTGACTCTTATTTTAGGCATATTTAAAGTTTCAGCGATTGTTTCTATACATTCGATACTTATCCAATTATTGTTTTGCTCTTGCGCCAAATAGAGAAGAGGCATAACTGCGCTTTGTTCTCTACCTTTAGGATATTTAGAAATTATATTTTTAATAGATCTTAGATTATCTTTAGACCAAGAAAATTTTTCGCCCGATCTAGAAAAATTATTTGATAAACCTGGATGATTACCGCTCATCTGTCTACCTCTCCAAATACTATATCTAAACTTCCTAAAATCGATGGTACGTCAGCTAGTTGGTGGCCCTTTGATAAAAAATGTAATGCCTGTAAATGGACAAAGCCCGGCGCTCTCAACTTGCATCTATATGGTTTGGAACTTCCATCTGAAACTAATACAACACCAAATTCTCCTTTTGGTGCCTCTACGCTTTTGTATGTAATACCCTCAGGAACCCTATAACCCTCGGTAAATAATTTAAAATGATGAATAATAGCTTCCATTGAGTTTTTCATTTCTGATCTTTTAGGTGGAGTAATTTTATTATTCTCAACCATTACGGGTCCTTCTGGAATATTTTCAATACATTGTAAGATTATCTTAACTGACTCTCTCATCTCTTCCATTCTCACCAAATATCTATCATAGGTGTCACCGGTTTTTCCAACTGGTATGTCGAAATCTAAATCCTCATAAACATCATAAGGTTGAGATTTTCTTAAATCCCAAGCTACGCCACTAGCACGAAGAACAGGGCCACTGCAACTTAGTCTTATTGCATCATCTTTCTTTAAAATACCTATATCAACAGATCGTTGTTTGAATATTCTATTTTCAGTAAGTAGTTCTTCAAGCGTATCTATAAATTTAGGAAAGTTAGTAAAGTACTTTTTCATTTTTTCTAACAAATTTTCAGGCAAGTCTTGGTGAACTCCACCAGGTCGAAAATAAGCTGCATGAAATCTTGCACCAGATACAGCTTCATGGAACTCCAACATTTTTTCTCTTTCTTCGAAAGCCCACAGCATTGGAGTAGCAGCACCTATATCCATAGCAAATGCTGGAATATTTAATAAATGATTTAGTATCCTAGTAACTTCTGCAAACATAACTCTGATGTATTGAGCTCGTTTAGGAGCTTCAATATTTAATAAATTCTCAACAGCTAAAGCGAAAGCATGTTCTTGACACATTGGTGAGACATAATCTAGACGATCAAAATATGGAATAGCTTGAGTATAAGTTTTCTGTTCAATTAATTTTTCAGTTCCTCTATGCAAAAGTCCAATGTGGGGTTCAGCTTTATTAACTACCTCCCCTTCTAATTGTACAAGAAGTCTTAAAACACCATGAGCGGCAGGATGTTGGGGTCCAAAGTTTAGAGTTACAGGTTTAAAATTCTCTGACATTACTTCTTTTCAAGCTCCTCTTTAATTGTTTCTTTCATTCCCTCCCAAGGACTTTCATTGTCAAAATCTCGAAACTCCTGTTTTAAAGTCACTGGTTCATAAACAACTTTTTTTAAGTTTTCATCATAACGAACCTCTTCATACCCCGTCAGAGGAAAGTCTTTTCTGAGCGGATGACCTTGAAAATTATAATCATTCATTATTCTTTGAAGATTTGGGTGATTAACAAAGTTTATGCCAAAAAGATCGTAACATTCTCTTTCGAACCAATCAGCAGACTCGAAAATTTGAGTTATTGAATTGATATCTAAATTATCTTCGGAAATATTAGTGAAAATAAATAATCTTTTATTAAATTTCAAACTAAGAAAGGAGTAAATTAAAGTAAATCGTTCGTTTGAATAACTTGATTTTGATAGCATATTATCAGTTACAGTAATATCAATTAACTGGTCATAGAGTAGATCTTCGTCTTCTTTTATTTTTTGTGTTACTTCTAGTATAGAGTCTTTGTTAACTAAAATATTGTCTATTCCAGATTTTATTGGAAAATGGAAGTTACCAGTTGAATATTTCTGTAAAATATTTGGTGACAAGAAATTTACCTATAAATCTTCTTTTTCTTTTTAATTTTATCTTGAAGTTGCATAATGCCATATAAAAGAGCTTCTGCAGTAGGTGGACATCCAGGAACATAAATATCTACAGGCACTATCCTATCGCATCCTCGAACAACTGAGTAAGAGTAATGATAATACCCTCCTCCGTTTGCACAGGAACCCATAGAGATTACCCATCTTGGTTCAGGCATTTGATCGTAAACTTTTCTCAAAGCAGATGCCATTTTGTTTGTAAGAGTTCCCGCAACAATCATTACATCAGATTGTCTAGGAGAACCTCTTGGAATTACACCTAAACGATCTAGATCGTATCTACTCATATAGGAGTGCATCATCTCAACCCCACAACATGCCAAACCGAAAGTCATAGGCCATAAGGATCCTGACCTCGCCCAATTTATTAAATTTTCAAATGATGCTGTTACAAAACCTTTTTTTTCAAATAGCTCATCAATATTTAATGATTTGTCTTTTTCTAATACTACTCCCAATCTAGTGCTCCATTTTTCCATTCATATATAAATCCTACTGTGAGAATAAATAAAAAAAACATCATTGAATAAAAACCAAGAGCTCCAATATTGCTAAGACTCACGGCCCAGGGAAATAAAAACGCAATTTCTAAATCAAATATAATAAATAGTATTGATACTAAATAAAACTTAACATCAAATTTTGACCGAGCGTCGTCAAATGCCTCAAAACCACATTCATATGCAGATAGTTTTTCAGTATCAGGTGAGCTAGGTGATAATATTTTTGAAAGCAAATACATAGCGATTGCCATTCCTGCCCCAATAGCAATGAATATCAATATGAAAATATAATCTAGGTTATACATTAAAAGTTTTGATTTTCCGTAACGCAATACATTATAAGAAACAATATGTATTTAGTGACGATAAAAATGACGCATTAGTCTTACACTTGATTTTTAGATATTTGAGTGTAAAAAAGTTAAAAAAATATTTTATCCTCTAGTATAATAAGCAACTCTATAAATTTGGACAAATTTCGTTTTGATTTTAAATCCACTATGCACAATAATATATCTTATGAGATTAATTATCACCCTATTACTATTAATCTCAAGTTTGAGTTGGGGATTAACATTTAGTGACGGTAAACAAGTTAGTGATAGCAAACAAGAAGATACTCACAGTATTGAATGGACGAATTGGGGTAAGACTGAAAACCATTTGTCTTCAGTTAGAAATGAATGGAGTCAAATGATTGATAAAAATTTCTCTAGACTTGGAGATTTTTCTCATAAATTTGAACTTAAAGCAAATGAATGTTACGGAGATGATTGCCCTAGAGGAGATTACGAAGGTGCATATGGCAGAGTTGAAGCTTACTTAAATAATCCTACAAATAATAATTATTTAGGTGAGGAGGGAGAAAATTGGTATTTATGGTCAGTATATATTGATGGGTCTGATATCAAAAATTTGAAAGATAATCATTTTGCTCAATTTGGACAATTTAAATTATCTCACTCAATTGATGTACTCGCAAAAAAATGGCCACATTGTGAATATTTAGGAGAAGTGGTTTTTATTTTACAATATAAAGCTGGCACAGATGGTCTTGGCCTTAGTAGAGAATTTTGCAAGCAAGATTATTTGTATGAACACCCAGCCAGCAAACATATTTTAGTTAATAAAGATAAACTTTTTAACCAATGGCTTGATTTTATTGTTCATGCTAAATGGGGCGAGGATGGCTTTTTGAAAATGTATATAAACGGTGATTTACAGTACTCAGCTGAGGGCTTCATAAGTAATGAATTTAGAGTACCAAAAAAAAAGAATAAATATGCCGGTCCTAGTTTTCGATATGGTATTTATGTAGGTAGAGTTCCTAAAAATTTTGGTGGGAATATTGAAGCATGGTATAGCAATATTGCTAGAGCAAAAAAATGCTCAGATAACAAATTTAGTAATATAATTAATCAACTTGGATATTCATGTGAAAGCCTTGCAGACATTGATGGAATAATCGTTAAACCTAATATAGTAATTAATCCTGATGCCCACCCTGAATTCGATTAGGCTTATTTTACGATTAAAAATGAAAACCCTAATAGCCCTATTGTTCTTAATCCCTAGTTTGAGTTGGGGACTTACTTTTAAGGATGGAAAACAAGTTGATGGCAATGAAAAAACGCGAGATAAGGAATTAAAATCTGAGGAAATATCTTCAGATATTATTGGGAGATGGAGAGGTTTAGCTAATTGCGAATGGAATGGACGCTATGAGTTAGGCAATGGAATTATTGAAGGTGTAATTGATCTAGTTATTAAAAAAGATAAGAAAGATCCCAACAAAGTTATTATAAAAAAAGAAAAATGGCTTTGGCCATCTTTTGGAGGAAGAGTCAAAATAAAATCATTTAAGGTTAATGAGAATTCTTTCGAAATTGTAAGCAAAGAGCCTGTTGATGATAAGGATAATACCAGGAAGTGGTTTGGAAAAATGTCAAGCAATGATCATATTGAGGTCACCGATGAATATAATAATTGCGATGCTCTGCTCTATCGAGCAGAGAATGTTACATTTGAAGCATTCACTCCCAGAATTCCTATTGATTTTATAGATGGTGTTGAAAATGATCAAAAGTATACGATTGAGGGGTTTTTAACTTACCCTCAAGAGCAAAAAGAAAAATATCCTTTAATGATTTTAATTATGAATTCTGCCTGTGACTTTGGGCAAAGAAATTTTACGTTAGGTCAGGATATTAAAAAAGCAGGTGTTGCTACATTAGAGATTGATAGCTGTCTTCCAAGAGGCCTCAGTATTTACAATATGATTATTCAAGGCAACAGCAGCAAACTAACACCATGGATGGGAGCAGCTGACGCTCTCTATGGTTTAAAGCACATGCAATCTCATCCCAAAATAGATCCTGAAAAGATTGCAGTTATGGGTTTTAGTTGGGGTGGGTCAGCAGCAGTTTACACTGGTCTTGATATGATTAGAAAGCCAATAATTGATGATGAAAATTTAAATGATTTTGCATTAAGAATAGGAGTTTATCCATATTGTAGATATTTAGATAAACAGGGTGTAACTAAAAATAAAATTCATTTTTTAACAGGTGAAAAGGATGAGACTACTCCTGCCTTATTTTGTAAAGATATGGCAAAAAACTTTAACGATTTTGGTGGTAATGCAACTATAGATATTTTTCCTAACGCCCATCATAACTTTGATGGATGGAGCAATTGGGATGAGGCAGAATTTTCAAATCAATGGTTTAGAGTAACTAAAAATTGCAAATACTGGCTTGCTGCGGATGGAAAAAGAACGTGGCGAATGGAAGATAAAGTAATTCATTTAGATAATTACGATACTTGGGATGTTTCTGCTGATAAGCATTACAAAGATTATAAAAAAGAATGTGAGCATTGGGGGGTCGTAGAGGGAAGAAACAATGAAGCGGCTATTAATTCTGCAAAAAAAACAATATCTTTGCTTGAAGAATACTTAATGTAAAAATTGAATCAATTTCAATTAATTTCGCATTAATTTCATCAAATTTGGAAGAATTTAAGTAACGACACGAATGAACTAGAAACGATATTAAACTTCTAATTCTTTTTTTCTTAGTTCAGGTAGTAGTGTTTTTAATCTTCTCTTCAAACTTATTTCTAACTTCTTTCTAGCTGACTCTGATAGATCAGTCTGAATAAAAAGGCTATTAAGTTTTGACTCAATCCTTTCGTATTCATGAAGAAGTTTTTCATAGTCCGATAAGTAACGATCCATTTATGCTCTCTTCCAAAATAGTTTATGTAGTTCTTTTTGATCACTCTCTTCAAGTGACTTTCTAATTTCTGAAGCAATACAGATAACCTTCTTTGGCTTTTCCCATTTCCCAAAGCTATAGGGTATGGGATTGGGAAATCTGTTCTGCATTGAAATCACTACCATTGTTATTGTCTAAAAGTACATGGGGGTACTGGTTCACCTCTGGTTCACCCATATAATGAAATTTTATGGAATTAGACGACATAGTTTTTTGATTCAATTAATTTTTGTTGAACAGATCAGTATTGAAAAAGTTAGGAAATATATAGACCAAGATTAACTTATTGTGGCGGGAGCGACGGGACTCGAACCCGCGACCTCCTGCGTGACAGGCAGGCGTTCTAACCAAACTGAACTACACCCCCGACAATTGTCGAATGGTGGGCGATGACGGACTCGAACCGCCGACCCTCTCGGTGTAAACGAGATGCTCTACCAACTGAGCTAATCGCCCTATCTAATTTGCAAAAAATTAGACTGTGGACTTTATTAGTTCTTTTAGCTGTTTTCCAGCAAGAAATTTTGGTTTTTTTGATGCAGGAATTTGGATTGACTCTCCAGTTCTTGGATTTCTTCCAGTCTTAGCTTTTGTGTTAGCTACCTTAAAAGTACCAAAACCGGCAATCTTAACATCCCCTCCTGCTTTCAAAGTAGATGTGATAATATCAAATAAACTTTCTACAGCCTTAGTTGCATCTGATTTTCCAACACCATTTTTCGTACTATATTCAGCAATGAGTTCATTTTTGTTCATACCGAACCTCCTTAGTGATTCTATTAGTTAATTGTAGTAAGAAAAAGGTAAGAAAATCAACAACAATATACTAGTTGACGAATGTTTTTTCTTGATTTTGCTGGTTTTTTGGCTTCATAGACTCTGTAACTAAGTGTCTCCAGTCCAATTTTTTATTGATTTTACTAATTTTTCCATCGAGAGCTAAGTCTAATACCTCTTTTGCAAACTCGACTTTCTTAATTATCAACTTGTTTTGAATATCTTTTTGTATTTCAACTAAGTCCTTTTCATTTTCTTTTGGTATTATAACAGTTTTAATACCGTACCTTATCGCAGCCAATAATTTCTCTTTTAATCCCCCAATTGGAAGAACTCTTCCTTTTAATGTAATTTCCCCTGTCATTGCAATGTCTCTTTTAATTTTAATATCTGTTAGAGATGAAATTAACGAGGTAAATATTGTAATACCAGCACTTGGGCCATCTTTAGGTATAGCTCCTTCTGGTACATGTAAATGAATATCTATTTTATCGAAAACTTTTGGATTTACTCCAAACTCAACGGAATTAGATTTAATATAACCTAAAGCAGCAGTAATAGACTCTTTCATCACGTCACCAAGTTTACCTGTTGCATTAATCATCCCCTTACCTGAAGATAAATTGACTTCAATATTTAAGATATCTCCACCAACCTGAGTCCATGCAAGTCCATTGGTGATACCAACTAAATTTTTCTTTTCTAAAACACTATCCTTGTATTTTTCAGGGCCTAAAAAAATTTTTATAGCTTTATCATCAAAAACAAATGGTTTTTTTGACCTTGAGTTATTTTTTTCTAATTGGAAAACAAGTTTTCTAAATAGCTTATCAAAAACTTTTTCAAGCCCTCTGACACCAGACTCCCTAGTATAGTGTCTTACTATTTTTGTAATAGATGATTTATCAAGTTTAAATTCATTATTTTTTAAAATATTTTTATTCATTTTTCTTGGAATTAAATATTTTTTTGCAATTTCAACTTTCTCTTTTTCTGTATAGCCAGATACTTCAATTACCTCTAACCTATCAAGTAAGGGACCAGGTATATTGTAAGTATTACCTGTGCAAATGAACATTACATTTGATAAATCATAATCAACCTCAAGATAATGATCGTTAAATTGATTATTTTGCTCAGGATCTAAAACTTCTAATAATGCAGAAGATGGGTCCCCTCTCCAGTCACTACCTACCTTGTCAATCTCATCTAATAAAATAATGGGATTAGATGTTTTGGTTTTCTTCATGGCCTGAATAAAACGACCAGGCATTGAGCCGATATACGTTCTTCTGTGGCCTCTAATTTCTGCCTCATCCCTAATTCCACCAAGAGAAATTTTCGCAAATTCTCTACCAGTAGCTCTGGCGATGGATTTGCCTAATGAAGTTTTACCTACACCAGGGGGCCCAACAAAACAAAGTATTGTTCCAGAGGCTTTCTTTGATCTTTTTTTGACTGCTAAAAATTCAAGTATTCTCTCTTTTACCTTTTCAAGACCATAGTGGTCGTCATTTAATATTTTTTCTGAACCTTTTATGTCTATGACTTCTTTTGAGAATTTTTGCCATGGTATATCTAATATCCATTCTAGATAATTACGAATTACTGATGCTTCTGCAGACATTGGACTCATAGATTTTAGTTTTTTAAATTCATTTAAAGCTTTTTCTTTTGCCTCTTTTGATAATTTTACCTCATTAATTTTTTTCTCTATTTCAGAATATTCGTTTGAGCCATCTTCACCATCACCAAGTTCTTTCTGAATAGCTTTCATTTGCTCATTTAAGTAATACTCCCTTTGAGTTTTTTCCATTTGCCTTTTTACTCTATTTTTAATTTTTTTCTCAAGAGCAGAAAAATTAAGTTCTTTTGAAAAGAAATTCAGAAGGTTTTGAATTTTTTTATTGATATCAATTATTTCTAAGTTTTTCTGTTTATCTTCAATTCCAACATTTAAGTTGTAATATATGTTGTCAATAAACTGAAATGGATCCTCTATGTTTAAAAGACCTTCGAGAATGTCGTTGTTATTTCCAATGTTTTGTATGTAATTTTGAAACTCATTTTTTAAAACTCTCAAAGAAGCTTTTAATTCAGTTGAATTTTTTTTATTAATAACCACTGGTTCAATTTTAGCTGTAAGAAAGTTATTACTAGCCTTAACAGCAGTCTTTATCTTCACGATTTCTAAACCTTCAGTAAGAACTTTATATGTATTATCGGGCAACTTAAGAAATTGAATAATTTTTGATTTTACTCCATAGGAATATACATCGTTAACTTGGGGATCATCAGTCGTTGGTTCTTTTTGCGTAAATAAATAAATAATCTTATTATTGTTGTTCATTGCAAAATTAATTGCATCAATAGATTTGGCTCGACCAACAAACAATGGTGAAGTTATAGAGGGATAAACGACTAAATCCCTTAAAGGTAAAATAGGTCCAATGATTTGATTTTCCATACTATTAAGATAGTGAGGAATTTTTAATTTTCACCCACTTTTTTTTTTATTTTTAATTTCTCTTTGTATACGATGATTGGTCTATTTGAGATTACCGACTCTTTACTCAAAACTACCTTATCCACAGAATCCTTATCGGGAATATCGTACATGCAATCTAGAAGCAGTTTTTCCATGATTGATCTTAGGCCTCGTGCTCCAATTTTTTTTTCAACAGCTAATTGAGCAATTTGCTCCCTACCATCTTCAGTTATCTCGAATTCAACCCCTTCAAAAGAAAAAAGAGCTTTGTATTGTTTTGATATTGCATTTTTTGGTCTTGTAATTATCTCTTTTAAATCCTCTAAAGATAATTCATTCAGACTAGCACTCACAGGAAGCCTTCCTACCAATTCAGGTATTAATCCAAATTTAATCAAATCGTCATTTTCAAGTTGTGAAGTCATTGGTTGGTCATGATTTATTGATTTATTAAACCCTATAGACTTTTTATTAACTCGATTTTTTATTATTTTATCAATTCCCTCAAATGCGCCCCCGCAAACAAACAATATATTTTTTGTATCAACTTGAAGGAACTCTTGTTGAGGATGTTTTCTTCCACCTTGAGGTGGAACACTAGCAGTTGTTCCCTCAATTATTTTTAGTAAAGCTTGTTGAACTCCCTCACCTGATACATCTCTTGTTATTGATGGATTTTCACTTTTTCTCCCCACCTTATCAATTTCATCAATATATACGATACCCTTTTGGGCCAAAGCAACATCGTAATCACATTGTTGAAGTAATCTTAAAATAATATTTTCTACATCTTCACCGACATATCCCGCCTCCGTTAATGTAGTAGCATCAGCAATTGTGAATGGTACATTTAAAAATTTTGCTAAGGTTTGTGCTAAAAGTGTTTTACCACAACCTGTCGGTCCAATAAGTAAAATGTTTGACTTAGATATTTCTATATCTTTTGAGGGGTTTTGGACTCTCTTATAATGATTGTAAACAGATACAGATAATATTTTTTTTGCATGATCTTGACCAATTATGTGATCATCAAGATAATTATAAATCTCACTTGGCTTTGGTATTTCAAATTTTTTCTTTGTGTCAATTTTATCATCCTCAACAAGTATATCCTTACATAAAACCACACACTCATTACAAATGTAAACATTTGGTCCAGCAATTAATTTTTTAACCTCTTCTTGGCTTTTACCACAAAAGGAACATGATATTTTTTTATCAGAGCTATTTGCAGAGATTATTTTTTCATCAGACATTTTTATTTTTCAATTCTAGTAGTAATTACTTTATCTATCAAACCAAATTTTTGTGCCTCTTCAGGGTCAAAGAATCTATCTCTTTCCATTGCCTTTTCTATTTCGCTAATACTTATTTTAGTATGCTTTTGATATATTTCATTGAGTCTTTTTTTTGTCTTTAATATCTCTTCGGCATGAATTTTAATATCACTTGCTTGTCCTGAAAAACCACCAGATGGTTGATGAATCATTATTTTAGAGTGTGGTAAAGCATACCTGTTGCCCTCTTTTCCTGCAGCGAGTATTAATGAACCTGCAGAGGCAGCTTGACCTATACAAACTGTATGAACAGGACATTTTATATATTGCATAGTGTCATACATTGCCAATCCAGCTGTAACTAGACCACCAGGTGAGTTGATATAAAGATTTATGGGCTCTTCTGGATTCTCAGACTCTAAAAATAAAAGTTGAGCACATATTAAAGAGGCAGTCTCATCATTGATGGCACCTGTCAAAAAAATAATTCTTTCTCTGAGCAGTCTGGAGAAAATATCAAAAGATCTCTCCCCTTTTCCTGATTGTTCAATGACTATGGGTACTAGATTCATTATTTTGAGATCCTTTTTTCATTAGCTCTTCTAAGCTTAACTTAGTTTCTTTGATTTTAAAAGTTTTCATAGACTCATCTGCTATTTTATTTCTAAGAAGAGTACCATAAGCAGTTTCTGCTGTTCTTTGATCAATTTTTTCACCATAATATTTTTGAATATACTCTTGGAGTTCTTTCTGCTCAACTTTTACATTTAAAAATTTTACTAATTCTGAAAAAAGAACGTCTTTTTGTATATTCTCACTTGTGAGTTTTTTTAAACTATCAATTCTTTCTTTGTGCTCATCCTTCATTTTAGATAAATCAATTTGATATTTTCTTTTAAGCTCAAGATTTACAACCTCCTCGTTGATATCAATCTTTTTCTTTTGTGATAGGACTTTAAGTAGATCTTCAATAAAAAACTCTTTTTGAAGATAATTCATATCCTCATTGAGTTTATTATCAATTTTGTCATTTAATTCTTTAGTAGATTTTAATTTTAAAATCTTAATCAACTCGTCATCATTTTTAGGATATATCTTTTTATTTATATCTTTGATTTGAGCGTTTATCTCTATTCCTTTTGTGGAAAAATTAATATCAGATTTATTTTTAATTTTTAAAAGAGCTTTTTTTAAGTCTAAAAATACTTCTTCTTTTGTTTGGGTGTTTAAGTCTACTCTTACCTCTTTTTGAGAAAATAATTTTTTTTGTTCATCTTCATAGTTTAATATTTCAAAATCTATAACAGAATTTTCATCTGAAATATCTATACTCTCTAATGAATAGTACTCTTTTCTTACTTTTTCTCTAAAATCATCAATATCTTTTTTTGTTACCTCTGAAGTAACTTTCTCTATTTCACTTGTTTTTAACTCATCCATTTTAATTTCGGGTTTTAAATAAAAAGCCAAGGTAAAATTATAATTATCTTTAAAATTAACATCAGGTTGTATCAGGGATTGTATTTTTTCATCCTCACTGATTTTATTTATATTTTTTGATACTTCTTCATTTAATACCTCGTTTTCAATTTGAAGACCAATTTTAGACTTTATGATGCTTACCGGTACTTTGCCCTTTCTAAAACCTGCAATTTCAAAAGTAGGTTGCTTTTCTAATATTTTTTCGTCAATAATTTTAGCAATAGCGCTTTGATCTAAAGATACCTCAAAAGATGATTTGTAACTTTTTTTTTCTATGTTTTTATAATCCATATTACTTGTATTCTGGTGCGCCAGGAGGGACTCGAACCCCCACGGTTGCCCACTGGTTCCTAAGACCAGCGCGTCTACCATTCCGCCACTGGCGCACAAATTGGGGCGAGTAAGGGGACTTGAACCCCCGACCTCCGGTACCACAAACCGGCGCTCTAACCAACTGAGCTACACCCGCCAAAAATTGAATTAATTTATAGTATAGATATTATGCAAATTAAACATTATATTTGGATCGCTAAATATGAAAAAAATTGAGGCAATAATTAAACCTTTTAAATTAGAGGATGTTAAAGATGCCCTTGGCGAAATAGGCCTAAGTGGATTAACCGTATCTGAAGTAAAAGGGTTTGGTAGACAAAAAGGTCATACTGAGCTTTATAGAGGAGCTGAGTACGTAGTAGACTTTCTGCCAAAGGTTAAAATTGAATTAGTAGTTGATGACAAGAAATACAAAGAGGCAATCGATGTTATTATTAAGCATTCTAATACAGGTAAAATCGGTGACGGTAAAATTTTTGTATATGAAGTTTCAGAAGCTATTAGAATTCGCACAGGCGAAAAAGGTAAAGACGCAATTTAGTTTTTACACAAACCAAGTTAACAACTCAGGAGGTTATTAGATGGACAAAAAATCATTACAAAAAATGATCGATGAAAATGGTATTAAGTATATTGATTTTAGATTTACAGATCCTTTAGGAACATGGCAGCACTTTTCAAACCATATTAATACATTTGAAATGGACGTATTTGAGGAGGGTATTGGTTTCGACGGCTCTTCAATTAGATGTTTTCAGTCAATTGAAGCTAGTGACATGATATTAATTCCAGATATTGAGACTGCATTTGTAGATCCCTTTTTTACTGATCCTACTCTAGTTCTGATATGTGATATTCAAGATCCAATTACTGGACAAAAGTACGATAAAGATCCAAGATACGTTGCAAAAAAAGCAGAAGAATACGTTAAAACCTCAGGAATTGGTGATAGTATTTTCTTTGGACCAGAAGCTGAATTTTTTCTTTTCAATAATGTTCAAATTAACACGCACCCTCATCACTCCTCTTTTTCTGTTGACTCCGGTGAAGCCGTTTGGAATACAGGCACAGCCGAAGGTCCAAATCTAGGTTATAAAGTTAGAAATAAAGGTGGATACTTCCCATGCCCTCCTCATGACACTATGCAGGATGTTAGATCAGAAATGGTTAATCACATGGTTGCAATTGGTATGAGTGTTGAAGCGCAACACCACGAAGTTGCTACTGCTGGTCAATGTGAAATTGATTTAAAATTCGACACATTGGTTAAGATGGCCGATGATCTTCAAAAATATAAATACGTTGTAAGAAACACAGCAAAAAGTAATGGTTTAAGTGCTACTTTTATGCCAAAACCTCTTTCAAACGACAATGGTTCTGGAATGCATTGTCATCAAAGTATTTGGTCAAACGGTAAACCTGTATTTTATGGTGAAGGTGGATACGCTAATCTTAGTGATGAAGCAAAATTTTATATTGGTGGTTTGCTTAAGCACGCACCATCTTTATTAGCTTTTACAAATCCAACTATTAACTCTTACAAGAGATTAGTTCCAGGTTATGAGGCTCCAGTTAAGCTTGCATACTCTAATAGAAATAGAAGTGCTATATGTAGAATACCTGCATACTCACCATCTCCTAAAGCAAAAAGAGTTGAGTTTAGATGTCCAGATGCAACTGCCAACGGTTATTTAGCATTTTCAGCTATGCTTATGGCAGGTTTAGATGGAATTAAGAATAGAATTGATCCTGGTGAACCAATGGATAAAAATCTTTATGATTTACCTCCTGAAGAGCAATCTAAAGTAAAGGAAGTACCTGGTACTCTTGAGGAAGCGATTAATAATCTTGAGTCAAATCATGATTATCTTTTAGAGGGTAATGTGTTTACAAAAGATTTAATCGAGTCATATATCGAATACAAAAGAGAAGAAGAAATCGAACCAAATAAACTGCTAGTTACACCTGCAGAGTTCGACATGTATTACGATTACTAAACTAAATTAGAAGCAACCTGTCTAAATATTTTTTATTATCTACTTTGGACGGGTTGCTAGTTAGATTTTCAAACATAAGCAACTCTCTTAAATAATCAATATCGTCACTATATGAAAACTCTTTATTATTTATGTGGTTAATGTCTTCTTTAATTTTAAAGAGTTGAAAAAGATCCTTATTATTTTTTAAAGGATTTTTTATATCTACAATTTTTAAAAAGTATTCATTATCAATTTTAGAAAAGTTTGAAATAATTTGATTTTTCATTTTTGTAAAATACTTAACTAATTTTAGATTATTTGTTAAAAGACATACCTTCATAAAAGACAATTTATGAAATGGTTCACTAGTCTTTGAATAAAATGAAAAGAAATTTTCAATATTAATAACTTGATCAGAATCTCTATCAAAAGGTTTATTTCTATCGTCAATTATAAGGATATTTGGATCAATATATTGTTTCATTATCGAGTAAAATCTCCTTACAATTTTAATATTATCTATGTGATTATTTTTGTTTGATTGATATATAAAAAAAATGTCTAAATCGGAAAAATTCGTAGCCATTTTGACACCGTAACTTCCAAATAAAATCGGTGTTAAATCAGAGAAAATATTGCTTCTATTGACAATATATTCATTTTTAACTAGTTCAAAAATATAAAAAATAAACTTTCTTACAGCGGTATTTCGTTTTTTGAGGAAGTCAGTATTTGTTATTTTTTTTGAAAGTAACAAATAATCTAAAAGGAATAAAATTTCATAAACATCCTGGATTGATTTTTTTAAATCTAAATCAAAATTATCAGAAAATTCCCTCAGCTTAAAAGTAGGTAAGCCATAATTAAAAAAATAGACTAGTGACTCTATTAAAAAATGATTTTTGTAAATAAGATTTGTTAATTTTGAAGAATTCTCAAATATGAAAGCCAACTCTAAAAAAATTTTATTATTGTATTTGTATAAAGCAGTTAAATGGACACCAGACTTATAATAATTAATTAAATAGTCAAATTTTACAATCAGATCATCTCGTTTATTGTGTGTTGATAAAATATTTATGAGACTTGAAATAGACTCTAAATAATCATTTTTTACTGTATCTGAACTATTGATGTTCTCAGCTCGTTTTAGAAGACTATCAATAATATTTTGGCTAGACTCATTAAATTTTTCACGTCGTAAACTTTCTCTATTTATTTTAGGGAAAAATAAACGCTGATATATTGTTTGAATTTCAGATTTATGCTTCTCTAATTTGTTTGAAAAGTTATCTAATACTGAATTTAAATAGGTTTCATTAGAGTCAATTATATTCTGAAAAGTATTCTTTTTTATATGTAAATAATTCTCAATTTTACGGAAGTAATAATATGCCTCTGTTATATTTTTTAAGTCATTTTTTGGAATTATATTTTCATGTTTTTTTAAATTTATAAGTAATTTATGAATATTACTCTCTTTAAAAGAATTTATTTTTCCAGACCAAAGAAGTTGGTTAAAATGTATTATATTTTCACAAGATCGAATAAAGCCATAAGAATTTTTTATATCTAGCTTTTGTTCAGCATTACTGGAGGCAAAAAGCTTTTTAATTTCATCTATAGCGTAATAGTCAAATGTTCTTCTAAATAAAAAACTTTTTATTGCTTCCTTAAATGAGAAAAATTTTTGAATATCGCCACACAAAAAACTTGATCTATGAAATGCTAATCTCTCCCAATTTCTGCCAACTGAAGTATAATAATTAATTGCTTGATCCATATCAGATATAATTAATGAATCACCAAAATCTGGTCGTAACCTTAAATCTATTTTATGAAAAAAAGACTCAGAAATATTCGATATTTCACTAATGGTTTTCTTTATAGATTTATTAAAATCTTGGAGGGAAATAGGACTATTTTTGGAGTCATAGAATATGATTATATCGATATCAGAGGCAAAATTTAAATCTCTTACGCCAATTTTACCCATACCTAAAATAAAATAATATTTTTTTAAACTATTATTAAATGATCTGTATAGATTAATATTAATGATTTTACTTAAAATATTTTTGCATAAAACAGACCACAATCTTGATCCATTAGACTGAGAAATTAAATTTTGATGAATTGATATAAAAATTAAATAAATAAGCTCATTTTTAAGTGTATTTATATTGAGAAAGTTAGTTGTAGAGGAATTAGAATATTTTTTTATATTACTTTTGTAGTGGTTAAGTATTAATTGAGCATCAACCTTTGAGACATCATAAGAATTATTAAGATATTCATATTTTGATAAGAAAGTGGAAGATTTATATAATCTTTCTAACTCCAAATGGCATTCCTCTCAAAATAATTTAGTAAGCCACTATAGTTATTAATAACTGAGATTTCTTTTTTTACTTTTTTGGAATTTGATATGTTACTAAGTGCAGTGAATATACTTTTTTTTAATAAATTAATATTTAAATATTTGTAATGCTCTAATTCATTTATTGTATTAATTATTGAAGCTGTCTTCTTTTTGACATTCTCAAGATCTAATTTTTCTAAAAAAAAAGCGTCTTTCGCAAATTGCCTACCTATCATAAATTGAGTAATATTTTTTGACTGAAAAAATTTAAAGGTTTCTAAATCATTAACCTCACCATTAGGAATAAGTTCCATTTCAGGAAATTGATCACAACACTCTAAAAATAAATTGTAATTAATTTTTGGAATTGTTCTATTTTTTTTAGTATCTAAGTTCAAAACACCATTTCTACAATGTATAAATACTTTTTTAATTCCTAATTCATTAAACAATTTAAGATAATCAAAAATATAACTCTTATCCTCATTCATACCTAAACCAAGTCTACATTTTACCGATACATCTTTATTGTATTTGATCAATTCATATAAACATTTTTTTACTAAGTCATACTTTTGGGTTAAAGCTAAACCAAGCATATTTTCTTGGACTCTAGAACTTGGGCAACCTAAATTAAAATTTACATGTTTAATAATATCTACTTTATTTAAAATATTTATTGCTCTTTTAATTTCTTCAGGATCTGAGCCTGCAATTTGAATGGCGCTTTTATTATTTTTTAAAAAATGCTTGGTTATTGTTTTAGTCTCATTGTGGATGATTGCTTTATCCACTATCATTTCAGAAAAGGTAGTTAAACTATTTCCATAAATGTTTTCGACTAAACTTCTAAAATAGCAGTCTGTGTAACCCATCATTGGTGCTAAATAATAATTCATCGAAAAAATTCTTTTAATAATTGAAAAATACTTTAATAAAAGTAAAAATCATTAAAAATCAAGACATTGGAAAATTTCAACATAAATCAACTAGTTTTTAATTCTGATGGGCTAATACCTACAATTGCTCAAGAGAAGTCAACTAATGAAATTCTTATGATGGCCTATTCAAATAAAAATTCTATTGAAATGACAGTAAAAACAAAAAAAGCTCACTTTTGGAGTAGAAGTAAAAAAAAATTATGGTTAAAAGGCGAAACTTCTGGCAATAAACTTAATATTACTAATATTTATACTGATTGTGACAGTGACGCTTTAATTTATGAAGTTGAGCTTGAAGGAATTGGCGCTTGTCATACGGGTAAAAAAAGTTGTTTTTATAAAAAATTAGAATTATGAGCGATATAATAGCATATAAAGACTCGAATAATAATTATTGGGATACTGAAGTTGAAAATAGCACTCCCATTAAACTTAAATCTGATGATGCATTAAATATAATGCGCCACGATATGGCTCATATTTTGGCTGAAGCTGTAATTACTCTTTTTCCAAATGCTAAACCAACTATTGGTCCTTTTATAAAGAATGGTTTTTATTATGACTTTGATATGGAAAGCACTCTATCAGATGATGAC
>CACLUX010000006.1 GCA_902610255.1 uncultured Alphaproteobacteria bacterium
TACCTGCAATAAGTGACATTAGTGTAATTAAATTAGGTATAAATTTAGTGAGCGGATGTTCGGTCATCTAAATGTCTAAATCTTTTTATATTCTCTAGATTGTATATTTTTGTTGTTTTTAAAATCTCTTGCAATGATAGTTTCACCACCGATACATTGCTGACCAATGCTTACCATTAAATTGTATGAATTAGGAAATTCAATATCTACTCTGCTTCCAAACTTGATAATTCCATATCTTTCACCTTGGTTTACTCTCTCATTAGTTTTAAGATAACAAATTATTCTTCTGGCAATTAAACCAGCAATTTGTGTTATGTATATAACGTTAGATCCAGATTTAAGAGTTAATCTTAATCTTTCATTTTCTTCACTTGTTTTATCTAAAGTTGCGTTGATAAATTTACCCTCAATATAATCAATTTTTGTAATTTGACCTGAAAGAGGCAATCTTTGGATATGTACATTAAACACACTCAAAAAAATTGAAACTTTGGTATAACTTTTTTTTCCCTCTTTGTACTCACTAATATTTGTAATTAATCCATCTGCTGGGCTAACTAAAACATCATCACCTAATGGAACGACTCTTTCAGGATCTCTAAAAAAATAGAATGTAAAAATTAGTAATATTAAAAAAATTAAAAATAAAGGTTTATATATAAAATAAAAAAAAATTACTAATAAAAATAGTATTATCAGCGCAGCTGAAATTTCTTTATGAAACCTGAAGTACATAAGATGGAATTAATATCTGAATTGTATAATTTGATCAATAAAATAGATTTTTTTTATTAATTTAATCTGTTATACAGTCAATATCTCTATATAAATGGCAAAAGTTTCAGTAAAAAATCCTGTGGTCGAATTAGATGGCGATGAAATGACAAGGATTATATGGGATTTTATTAAGCAAAAGCTCATTCTTCCATATCTTGATATAGATCTAAAATATTACGACTTATCTGTACAAAATAGAGATCAAACAAATGATGAAATTACAGTTGAGGCTGCAAAAGCAATAAAAAAATTTGGTGTTGGTATAAAATGTGCAACGATCACTCCTGATGATAATAGAGTATCGGAATTTAAGCTAAAAAAAATGTGGCGCTCTCCAAATGGAACTATAAGAAATATTTTAGATGGAACTGTTTTTAGACAACCAATTATATGTAAAAATATTCCAAGAATTGTAAGGACTTGGGATGCCCCTATTGTTGTTGGTAGGCATGCGTTTGGTGATCAATATAAAGCTACAGAAATGAAGATCGACAAACCCGGGAAACTCTTTATGAAATATGTTGATGAAGAGGGAAAAGTAGAGGAAAAAGAGGTTTTTCAATTTCAAAATCAGGGTGTTGCCCTCTCTATGTATAATGTAGACGAGTCAATTAGAGGTTTTGCAAGAGCTTGTTTTAATTATGGATTAAAATTAAAATGGCCTGTATACCTCTCAACAAAAGATACTATTTTAAAAAAATACGATGGAAGATTTAAAGAGATATTTAATGAAATTTTTCAGAAAGAATTTAAAACTGATTTTGAAAATAACCAAATAGTTTACGAACACCGTCTTATTGATGATTTAGTTGCGTCTTCAATGAAATGGTCAGGTAACTTTATTTGGGCTTGCAAGAATTATGATGGAGACGTTCAGTCAGATGCAGTTGCACAGGGGTTTGGTTCTTTGGGTATGATGTCTAGTGTTTTAATGACACCCGATGGCAAAACAATTGAAGCTGAGGCTGCTCATGGAACTGTAACTAGACATTATAGACTGCATCAAAAAGGAGAAAAAACTTCAACAAATCCTATAGCATCAATATTTGCTTGGACAAAAGGTTTAAATTTTAGAGGTGAGTTCGATGGCAACGATGAACTTATTAAGTTTTCAAAGGCACTTGAAGAAACTTGTATTGAAACTGTTGAGTCTGGTCAAATGACTAAGGACTTAGCAATACTTGTAGACAAAAATTCGCCGTGGATGAACACTGAAGATTTTTTAAATTGTCTTGATAAAAATCTTCAAACTAAATTAAATTAAATCTGATTTTTAATACTTAAAAAAGCTTGATTTAATTGATCTTTTTTGTTGCCACCAGCTTGAGCGAAGTCAATTCTTCCCCCACCACCTTTTGAACCGAGTATATCAAAAGTACTTTTTATTAGTACTCTGGCATCATAAGTATCTATTAAATCGTTAGTCAACCCAACCATAATGGATACCTTATCTTCATTTGTGGTAATGCAAGCCAAAATAGATTTAGATTTTTCTAATTTAAATTTATCAAAAATTGATCTGAGTTCTTTGGGAGGCAAGTTTTCTATTAATTGAGACACAAAATTAATTCCATTTATATTTGTTTCTTCTATTTTATTATTCTCCTCATTTGAGAGAATTGATTTATTTTTTAAGTTATCTAAATAATTTTCTAACTTCTTTATATAAAGGTTTTTATTTTCCTCGCTAAAACTTATTTTTCCATTTAATTTGTTTATTTGTGAGATTAAGTTAATGATTTTATCATCAAGTTTTTTTTCAAGTAATTGGTCATCTTTTAGTTTATTACTAATAAATTCATCTACCTTATTACCAGTGCAAGCCTCTATTCTCCTTACTCCTGATGAGACAGACTCTTCACTTATAATATAAAATTTCTCTATATCTTTAACATTTGATACATGCGTTCCCCCACATAGCTCAATTGAATAAGGTTTATTATTATGTTCTCCCAATGTAACAACTCTTACCTCTTCACCATATTTTTCTCCAAACAAAGCCATAGCTCCTAGTTTAATTGCCTCTTCTTGAGACTTAATATCAATTTGTGTTTCACAAGTATTAGAAATTATATTTGTTACCTCTTTTTGAATAGTATCTATTTGCTTTGATAAAATTTGTTTATTATGACTGAAATCAAAACGTAATTTATTTTCATTAACTAAAGATCCGCGCTGAGCTACATGTAGTCCTAAGTTATTCCTTAATGCAGCATGAAGCAAATGTGTAGCAGAGTGATTTTTTTTAATTAATTCCCTTAAACTACTATCTATTTTAAGTTTAACTTCATTTCCTATTTTAAAATTGCCTGAAATTACATTACCAAAATGGATAAAAATGCCTTGAGGAGTTTTTCTAGTATCTGTCACTTTAAATTCTGCATTTTCTGTGGAAATTATGCCTTTATCTCCAACTTGCCCACCAGACTCTGCATAAAAACATGACTCATCTGTGATAATTGCTGATTTTTTTATTTTATCGCTTAATTCGTCAACTACTTCTGAGTCTAAGACTAAAGCAGTTACATTTGCCTTTAAAGTAGTTTCATCATATCCTTTAAATACTGTTGGTTTCGTTTTTCTTGCAATATCAAACCATAGCTTTTCAGTATTTCCATCACCGCTACCCTTCCATGAAGATCTAGCTTCCTCTTTTTGTAGCTTCATTGATGCATCAAAAGACTCTACATCAACATCGATTTTCTTTGATTTAAGATAATCTTGGGTTAAATCAAGGGGAAATCCAAAAGTGTCATATAATTTAAATGCGATTTTGCCATCTAATTTATTATTTTTAATATTAGGTATTTCTTGTCCGAGTATCTCTAAGCCTTTACTTAAAGTTTCTCTAAATTTTATTTCCTCATTGTAGAGAGTTTCCTTAATAGCCTCAGCTCCAGTGTTAAGTTCTCGGAAGAAATCGCCCATTAAGTTTTGCAATTCATCAAAAATTTTATGAAATAATGGTTCTGAGGAGCCTAATGTATAAGCATGTCTTATTCCCCTTCTTAATATTCGCCTTAATACATACCCTCTCCCCTCATTTGAGGGTAAAACCCCATCAGCTATTAAAAAAGAGGAAGCCCGTAAGTGATCTGCTATGACTCTAAAACTAGATTTATTTTGTTCAGATATTTTTTTTTGTATAAACTCTTGAGTTACATCAATAATATTTGAAAATAAATCAGAACTATAATTGTCATTACTACCATTTAATAACGCTGTTATTCTTTCTAGACCCATACCAGTGTCTACACATGGTTTAGGTAAATCAAGTCTAGTATTTTTGTCTACCTGCTCATACTGCATAAAAACTAAATTCCATATTTCAATGAAACGATCACCATCTTCATCAACCGAACCTGGGGGGCCACCAAAATATTTATCGCCATGATCATAAAATATCTCCGAACATGGTCCGCAAGGTCCTGTGTCACCCATTGACCAAAAATTATCAGAACTTGAAATTTTAATTATTTTACTATCGGGTAAATTAGCTATCTTTTTCCAAAATTTTTCTGCAACTTCATCATCATGATATATAGTAACTAATAATTTATCTTTATTTATTTTAAATTCTTTAGTTATTAAGTTCCAAGCATATAGAATTGCTTGCTCTTTGAAATAATCACCAAAAGAAAAATTTCCTAACATCTCGAAGAAAGTATGATGTCGAGTTGTGAATCCAACATTCTCTAAATCATTATGTTTTCCTCCTGCCCGAACACATTTTTTGAGAGGTCGTAGCTCTTTTGAAGTCTAACTGTTCCATACCTGTGAAAACATTTTTAAATTGGACCATTCCTGAATTAGCAAACATTAGGGAGGGGTCATTTTCCGGCACTAAAGATCCAGATTTGACATGCCTATGGTCATTATTTTTAAAATAATCAATAAACGCATTTCGGACTTCATTAGAGTTCATATTCATGGAATATAGATTAATTTAACTGAAATTTAATATTATTCTTTAGAGTTTTTTTCGACGGTTTCTTCTGTTGTAGAAGGGGGTGGATCAATCATAAGCTCTTCAACAGTGTCAGAATTTGATCTTATTCTACTTTCTATTTCATTCAATAATTCAGGATTGTCCTTTAAAAACTGTTTTGTATTTTCTCTACCTTGACCAATTTTTTCATCTTTGTAAGAATACCATGCTCCAGACTTATCTATTATATCAGCTTGAACACCTAAATCTATGATTTCGCCAATTTTAGAAATTCCTTCACCATACATAATGTCAAATTCAACCATTTTAAAAGGAGGGGCCATTTTATTTTTGACAACCTTCACTCTTGTTTGATTTCCAATAATATTATCTTTATCTTTGATTGCGCCAATCCTTCTAATATCTAGTCTTACGGAAGAGTAAAACTTCAAAGCATTACCTCCAGTGGTTACCTCAGGACTTCCAAACATTACACCTATTTTCATTCTCAGTTGATTAATAAAAACAACCATTGTATTTGTTTTTGAGATGGAGCTAGTTAGTTTTCTAAGCGCTTGGCTCATTAGCCTTGCCTGAAGTCCGGGTAAAGAGTCTCCCATTTCACCCTCTAATTCTGCTCTAGGAACTAATGCTGCTACTGAGTCTATAACTAATAAATCAATTCCTTCAGATTTTACAAGAGTATCAGAGATCTCTAAAGCCTGTTCACCAGTATCAGGTTGAGATATCAATAATTCATCAATATTCACACCAAGTTTTTTTGCATAACCTGGGTCTAAAGCATGTTCAGCATCAATAAAAGCGCAAGTACCTCCAACTTTTTGGGCTTCCGCAATTATATGTAATGTTAGAGTTGTTTTACCTGAACTTTCTGGGCCATAAACTTCTATGACTCTCCCTTTCGGTAAACCACCTATTCCTAGAGCTATATCTAGACCAAGAGAGCCTGTTGAGTACACATCAATATTTGCATCAATATCTTTCTTTCCAAGCATCATTATGGAACCTTTCCCATATGATTTTTCAATATTACTGATGACAGATTTAAGCTTGTTTAAATTTTCTTTTTTATCCATTTGATTCTATAGTAAATAGTAAATATTTGTTTCTACTTAACAAGAGTAATAATGGAAAATAACTATAATTTTAGCGATTTTATACCAGGTACAATCGTGGAGTGTCCATCTCAACCAGATTGGGGCCTGGGGCAAGTTCAATCTTGTATAAATAGTAAAATCACTATTAACTTTGAGAACGCAGGGAAAAAAGTTATAGATTTAAATGTAGTTGATTTAAAAATACACGAAAATGCTGACTGATAATTTTAAAAGAAAAATTGATTACTTGAGAATATCTGTCACTGATAGATGTGACTTAAGATGCACTTATTGTATGGCCGAGGATGTAACCTTCTTGCCTAGACAAGAAGTTTTATCAATTGAAGAAATTATTAAACTTACAAATATATTTAATGAGTTAGGTGTAAAAAAATTTCGATTAACAGGTGGCGAACCTCTTGTAAGAAAAAACATTGTTTCAATTATAGAACATTTAAATAACCTAAAAAATCAGGGTAAAATTTCAGAGCATACTTTAACTACAAATGGTACGAATTTATCAAGGTATGCATCTATTCTTAAAAAGAATGGTGTTGAGAGAATAAATGTTTCTCTTGATAGCTTAAATACTGAAAGTTTTAGGAAAATAACTAAATGGGGAGATCTTAGTAAAGTTTTAAATGGGATAGAGGCAGCTAAACAAGAAGGTATAAAGATAAAAATAAATACTGTTTTGACTCAAAATTTCAATGATAAAGAAATATTTGATATTTTAGATTGGTGTAAAAAAAATCATTTTGACATTTCGTTAATTGAAATAATGCCCATAGGTGATATTGGAGAAAAGCGATTTAATCAATATTTATCAATGAAGAAATTTGAAGATGATTTAGTAAATAAATTAAATTTAATTCCCTCTAAACACAGAACTAATGGACCATCTAGATACTATGAGTATTCAAATCACAAATCAAAAATTGGTATTATATCTGCTATTTCTCATAACTTTTGTGATACTTGTAATAGGGTAAGACTTACATGTACTGGTAAGTTATATATGTGTTTAGGACAAAATGATTTTGTAGATTTAAAATTTGCCCTAAGAAATCAAACAAAAAATGATATTATTGCTTTAATAGAATATGCCATGTCAATTAAACCAAAAGCACATAACTTTGAAATTCAAAAAGATAATTTTGAGGGATATGTTAATCGTTATATGAATGAGACTGGGGGTTAATAAATGAAAATATGTTTTGTTTCTTTTCCTCTTGAAAAAAATATTGAAGCTCAAGAGAAACTTATAAAAAAATACGGTAATTACGAGCCTGAAGAGGCAGATTACATTGTAGCACTTGGAGGTGATGGTTTTATATTAAAGTCACTTCATAATTATATGAAACTTAACAAGCCAATTTACGGTATGAATTTTGGATCTGTTGGATTCTTGATGAATGATTACAAACTTGATGGATTAGAAGAACGACTAAATAACGCTCAATTAACAAAATTAAGACCTTTAGTAATGAAAACTTTAAATCCTACAGGTCAAGAAATTAAAGCTATTGCAATTAATGAGATCAGTATTCGTAGAGAAAAATATCAAGCTGCAAAAATTCAAATTATGATAGATAACGAAGTAAGAATAGAAGAGCTTGTTTGTGATGGTGTAATATTATCAACAGCAGCAGGTAGTACAGGGTATAATTACTCTGCTTCAGGACCAATTATTCCACTTGGAAGCAATGTTGTAGCACTAACTGCTGTAAGTGCCTATAGTCCCAGACATTGGCGTGGGGGTCTATTAAAAGATAATGCAAAAATTAAAATTATTAATAATAATCCATCTAAAAGACCGATAGTGGTACATGCTGATCATATTGAAGCTAAAGATGTTATTTCTGTTGAAATTGAGATGTCCGAGGGTATGGAAATACCTTTATTATTTGATAATGATCATAAAATTGAAGAACGTGTTTATAAAGAAATGTTTAAATCCCACTAATTAAGTGAAATTACCTATCAACTCAAAAATCTTTTTAATTTTTTTTTTATTACTTATTTTCCAAAAAAATTCTATTGCTAATGAATGTTTAATTAAAAATGAGTTGAATATCGGGTTTATCGAGAATAATTACATAGATTATAAATATTACTTATATTATGTACTAGGTGAGTACTCCTCAATTAATGATGTAGAATTTACAATTAGCAAAGTTAATCAAAATGCAAATGAATTTGATATCATATTTGGAGAATATAGAGATTTAGCTAAGTTAAGTTTAAATCAAACTCAGGTACCTAATAAAGTTTTAAATTTTTATAATGACAATGAAGTTGAGGTTATGGGAAATATATTCCCTCTAGATTTAGATACATTTATATTATTAAGCCAGGATGATTATGAAAAATTAAATTTTGAGGAATTTTCAGAATTATATAATCCAATAAAATATACACTGGGAATGAGCTTTAAAACAAAAGAGGATATAATTAATTTAATAGCATATCATCTGGAACAACCCTCTATTAATGTAAATAGTTTATCATTTGAGTTAACTGCAGATTTATTTTCAAAAATATATCAAAATCTTAACAAAAATATTGTTAATAATAACTTCCTAGAAGTTTTCAACTCTTATGAAAACTCAGAGAATGTTTATACGTTATTTAGTGATGGGATTTTACTCAATAAAAATATTAAATTTAGAAGTTTTCAGCTTTTTCCAAAGAGTAAATATGTTTGGGATAGCGATGAGGGAGTTTTTAAAAAAAGTATAGATAATAATCCTTTATCTTTTTATGGTTTTAGCGCCTATTTAAACAACTCTCAAGGTTCCGGACTTTTGTGCTATCTAATTGATGAAGAGGTAAGACTAAAGGCCTTTAGAGACTTTAACATCCAGTTAAGTCCGTTATCAATTAATGAAGTAAGAAGTATTGAAGATGATTTACCTGACAATTACAAAAAGATTTTAGAAAATAAAAATAAATATGTACTCAAACCAAATTATTCCTCAGAAAATAAAAAATATGATTTATTTTCTGGTCTAATTTTTGGTAGATATAAATATGATGATATCATAGACAATCAGGACTATTTAAATTGATAAAAGTATTGAAAAACTTAAGCAATCGTCTAAATTCGATTAACAATTTTAACATGGCCTCGTGCTGGAATTGGTAGACAGTCTGGACTTAAAATCCAGTGGGATTTATTCCCGTGGCGGTTCGAGTCCGCCCGAGGCTACCACTTTTTACTAAATGATCATTGTCGAGGTAACTTTTAGAATAGACTCTTCTTTAACAGAAGAAATATTAAGGGGGAAATTTTTAGAGACAGCTCCAATTTACAAAACCACACCTGGTTTAATAAGAAAAAACTATATTTCAGATCTTAAAAACAATATTGCGGGAGGTATATATTGTTTTGATAATATGTTAAACGCAAAAAAATGGTTTGATGATGAAAGAATTGAATGGATCACTAATAGATATTCAAAACCCAAGTTAAAATTTTATCAGAATTATGTTGTGGTGGACAATGAGTCTAAAAAAATTATTTCAGACGATAATCTGTAAATATGTATTGCCAATTAATAAATAGGCGGCGTCCTACTCTCCCAAGCCTTAAGACTAAGTACCATCGGCGCTGGAGGCCTTCACGACCGAGTTCGAAATGGGATCGGGTTTTTTCACTCCGCTATGACCGCCACAAACTTTTTATAACATTGTAGTTAAAACTTTTCGCTGTGTATTGTAATTCAAGCATTGGATTATTAGTACTGGTTAGCTTCATGTGTTACCACACTTCCACACCCAGCCTATCAACGTGGTAGTCTTCCACGATCCTATAACGAAGCCTAGTTTTGAGGTTGGCTTCCCGCTTAGATGCTTTCAGCGGTTATCCATTCCGTACATAGCTACCCTACGATGCAGCTGGCGCTACAATAGGTACACCAGAGGTACGTCCACCCCGGTCCTCTCGTACTAAGGGCAGATCCTCTCAAGCTTCCACAACCATGGCAGATAGGGACCGAACTGTCTCACGACGTTCTAAACCCAGCTCGCGTACCGCTTTAATTGGCGAACAGCCAAACCCTTGGGACCTGCTTCAGCCCCAGGATGCGATGAGCCGACATCGAGGTGCCAAACCTCCCCGTCGATATGGACTCTTGGGAGAGATCAGCCTGTTATCCCCGGCGTACCTTTTATCCGTTGAGCGATGGCCCTTCCACGAAGTGCCACCGGATCACTATGACCGACTTTCGTCTCTGCTCGACTTGTGGGTCTCGCAGTCAGGCAGGCTTATGCCATTGCACTCGACGAACGGTTTCCAAGCGTTCTGAGCCTACCATCGCGCGCCTCCGTTACTCTTTGGGAGGCGACCGCCCCAGTCAAACTGCCCACCATGCATGGTCCCAACACCGGATGACGGTGTATGGTTAGGCATCAAGGAACAGAAGAGTGGTATTTCACTAGTGACTCCAGAATGGCTAGCGCCACTCCTTCAAAGTCTCCCACCTATGCTACACATCTGTTCCCTAATACCAATACAAAGCTGCAGTAAAGGTGCACGGGGTCTTTCCGTCTAACCACGGTTACTCGGCATCTTAACCGAGAATTCAATTTCACTGAGTCTATGTTGGAGACAGTGGGGAAATCGTTACGCCATTCGTGCAGGTCGGAACTTACCCGACAAGGAATTTCGCTACCTTAGGACCGTTATAGTTACGGCCGCCGTTCACCGGGGCTTCAATTCAGGGCTTGCACCCCTCCTATTAACCTTCCGGCACCGGGCAGGCGTCACACCATATACGTCGTCTTTCGACTTTGCATAGTGCTATGTTTTTAGTAAACAGTCGCTACCCCCTCTTCTGTGCCACCTCCTACTGGTTGCCCAATAGCAGGTCACTTTTATCCCGAAGTTACAAGTGTAATTTGCCGAGTTCCTTCAACATAGTTCTCTCAAGCGCCTTGGTATTCTCTACCCTCCTACCTGTGTCGGTTTTGGTACGGTCTAATGCTGGAGCTATTTCCAGGGACAAATTCACTGCAAGCTCAATCCAGTAAGAACTTACAATTTACTTCATCCGTCACTACCAGCTGGTGCAGGAATATTAACCTGCTTCCCATCGACTACGGCTTTCGCCCTCGCCTTAGGGGCCGACTAACCCTGCGCAGATTAGCTTTACGCAGGAAACCTTAGGATTTCGGCGGAAATGTCTTTCACATTTCTTATCGTTACTCATGTCAGCATTCGCACTTCTGATACCTCCAGCAATGCTTACGCATCACCTTTACAGGCTTACAGAACGCTCCGCTACCCAATTACAAAGTAATTGTCAAAGCTTCGGTAAATGATTTGAGCCCCGTTACATTTTCGGTGCAGGATCTCTTAATTAGACCAGTGAGCTGTTACGCTTTCTTTAAAGGATGGCTGCTTCTAAGCCAACCTCCTGGCTGTCTTGGAGTTCCCACTCCCTTTCACACTTAATCATTATTTGGGGACCTTAGCTGTTGATCTGGGCTGTTTCCCTCTCGTCCAAGGACCTTAGCACCCATGGACTGTCTGCCGTGCAGACTTATCGGTATTCGGAGTTTGATTAGGTTTGGTAGGAATTGCTTCCCCCTAGCCCATTCAGTGCTCTACCCCCGACAAGATTCACACGACGCACTACCTAAATAGTTTTCGCGGAGAACTAGCTATTTCCGAGTTTGGTTGGCCTTTCACCCCTAATCACAAGTCATCCCGTAGCTTTTCAACGCTAGTGGGTTCGGTCCTCCGGTGAATTTTACTTCACTTTCAACCTGCTCATGACTAGATCACTCGGTTTCGAGTCTAATCCCATTAACTAAATCGCCCTATTCAGACTCGCTTTCGCTTCGCCTACACCTATGTGGCTTAAGCTTGCTAATGAGATTAAGTCGCTGACCCATTATACAAAAGGTACGCTGTCACCTCATAGAGAGGCTCCAACTGCTTGTAAGCATCCGGTTTCAGGGTCTATTTCACTCCCCTGCTAGGGGTTCTTTTCGCCTTTCCCTCACGGTACTGGTTCACTATCGGTCATAAAGTAGTATTTAGGCTTAGGAAGTGGTCTTCCTATATTCAGACAGGATTTCACGTGTCCCGCCCTACTCATGTCTATTTTTTACTATCTACCCATACGAGGCTATCACTCACTATGGCCTGCCTTTCCATACAGTTCTGGTTTAGTAAAAAGTAGCACTGGCCTGATCCGCTTTCGCTCGCCGCTACTAACGGAATATCTTTTCCTCTAGGTACTTAGATGTTTCAGTTCCCTAGGTTCGCCCTTACAAGCTATGAATTCACTTATAAGTTATTGGGTTTCCCCATTCGGAGATCTCGGATTAAGCTTATTGACAGCAAGTCCGAGCTTATCGCAGTCTGTCACGTCCTTCATCGCCTCTTTATGCCAAGGCATCCACCAAATGCTCTTACGCGCTTGAATTATTAACACACAGTGAAAAGTTTGTAGTTAATAACTTTTTGTAGTTATTTGTTGTTATATTAGTTGTTTAATTGACGAATAACTCGTGCAAGTCATTCGTCTGTGTTATCAGCTTACATATTTACGATTTTAAAAAGTTGGTGGAGGATAGCGGGATCGAACCGCTGACCTCCTGAATGCAAATCAGGCGCTCTCCCAGCTGAGCTAATCCCCCAACATTGTTGGTGGGCGAGGGAGGACTTGAACCTCCGACCTCACGCTTATCAAGCGCGCGCTCTAACCAACTGAGCTACACGCCCAATCAATGCTCTTTATCAACGCAAGTTGAAAAAAGCAAAACAAATAGACGGTGGTTACTTCGAACGTACACTTAGTTCAAAGTTTTTTTTCCTTTAGAAAGGAGGTGATCCAGCCGCAGGTTCCCCTACGGCTACCTTGTTACGACTTCACCCCAATCGCTGGCCGTACCGTGGGCAGCTGCCTCCCGAAGGTTAGCGCACTGACTTAAGATAAAACCAACTCTCATGGTGTGACGGGCGGTGTGTACAAGACCCGGGAACGTATTCACCGCGGCATGCTGATCCGCGATTACTAGCAATTCCAACTTCATGCACTCGAGTTGCAGAGTGCAATCCGAACTGAGATAACTTTTGGGGATTAGCTCCACCTCGCGGTATTGCGTCCCGTTGTAGTTACCATTGTAGCACGTGTGTAGCCCAGCGTGTAAGGGCCATGAGGACTTGACGTCATCCCCACCTTCCTCCGGCTTATCACCGGCAGTTTCGCTAGAGTCCTCAGCCGAACTGTTAGTAACTAACGATAAGGGTTGCGCTCGTTGCGGGACTTAACCCAACATCTCACGACACGAGCTGACGACAGCCATGCAGCACCTGTGCGAAAGCCAGCCGAACTGAAGGTTACCATTCTGTAACCGGTACTTTCCATGTCAAACGCTGGTAAGGTTCTTCGCGTTGCGTCGAATTAAACCACATGCTCCACTGCTTGTGCGGGTCCCCGTCAATTTATTTGAGTTTTAATCTTGCGACCGTACTCCCCAGGCGGGGTGCTTAACGCGTTAGCTACGACACCGAACAAAAGTCCGACGACTAGCACCCATCGTTTACTGCATGGACTACCGGGGTATCTAATCCCGTTTGCTACCCATGCCTTCGCATCTCAGCGTCAATATCAGTCCAGAAAATCGCCTTCGCCACTGGTGTTCCTTCCAATATCTACGAATTTCACCTCTACACTGGAAATTCCATTTTCCTCTCCTGAATTCCAGAACAGAAGTTTTAAAAGCAATTCCTAGGTTGAGCCCAGGGATTTCACTTCTAACTTTCTGTTCCGCCTACATGCGCTTTACGCCCAGTAATTCCGAACAACGCTAGGACCTTCCGTATTACCGCGGCTGCTGGCACGGAATTAGCCGGTCCTTCTTCTTCGGCTACTGTCATTATCCTCACCGATGAAAGAGTTTTACAACCCTAAGGCCTTCGTCACTCACGCTGCATTGCTGGATCAGGGTTGCCCCCATTGTCCAATATTCCCTACTGCTGCCTCCCGTAGGAGTCTGGGCCGTGTCTCAGTCCCAGTGTGGCTGATCGTCCTCTCAAACCAGCTAAAGATCGAAGCCTTGGTGAGCTTTTACCTCACCAACAAGCTAATCTTGCGCGGGCCAATCTTATAGCGATAAATCTTTCCCATTACTGGAATATACGGTATTAGCTACAGTTTCCCGCAGTTATTCCGTACTATAAGGTATGTTCCCACGTGTTACTCACCCGTGCGCCACTAAGGACACCTAGCAAGCTAGGGCCTCCGTTCGACTTGCATGTATAAAGCATGCAGCAAGCGTTCGTTCTGAGCCATAATCAAACTCTTAAGTTGAATTACCTACTCATAAAAAACAAAGTTTTAAATTGACGTAGGTTAGACGCCAAAATAACGAGCTGTCATTTTTCTCAAATGAAAGCTTGATCGAAATTTGACGTTATAAACCCACCGTCTATTCATTTCATATTTACAAAAAATAAAGAGCAAGAATCACTAATGCACAATAAATGGCCCAGTGAATCGAATAAAAAGTAGAATATATCTACACTTTATGGGGACATTGTCAAATGCATTTCATTAAAAAAAATAAAAAAAAACTACTGAAAAGAAAGCGTTTTTTAGGAAGTTGGTTGCGGGGGTAGGATTTGAACCTACGACCTTCAGGTTATGAGCCTGACGAGCTACCAAGCTGCTCTACCCCGCGATCAGAAAACGAAAGATATGCCAAAATATTAACAATTACAATGATTATTCTTGGTAGCGGAGGAGGGATTTGAACCCCCGACACATGGATTATGATTCCACCGCTCTAACCAACTGAGCTACTCCGCCATAAAGAAATATTGTTTTATATTATATTAGCCTAATCTTAAATGATTTTGTTTATTTCTCTTAATATGAATTTTTTCGCGTTACTAACACTGAGTTTATTCACTTGAGAGTTTATAACAATCTCTACACCCTTCGGTTTTCCATCAAAAATTGGATAGCTACCTATAGAAATATTTTTATATTTTCTCTCAGCTTGAACAAGTAGATGGGCTATTTTACTCTCAAAAAGTTTTGTAGATATTGTGGTTGAATAAAATTTATTTTTAATTTTTATCATTTTTTTAAATTCTTTCATCATCGCTTGTACTATTGAGGGTATGCCAGCAAAAACATAAATATTTTCAATTTTAAAACCTGGTGCTCCACTAACTTTATTTAAAATTAACTTAGAGCCTTCCGGCATATACGCCATTTTCATTCTAGCATCAGTTAATTCAGATTTAATTTTCCTGTAATATTTTTTTAATTCTTTATATGCGCCATTATGTAATTTGTATTTTTTTTTAACTGCCAAACTAATTGACTCAGATGTAATGTCATCGTGAGTTGGACCTATACCACCAGTAGTGATAACAAAATCATATTGATTTTTTAATTTCCTTATTTGAGAAATAATTATTTTTTTATGGTCAGGAATTACAACCACTAACTGCAGAGATATACCACAAATGAACAACTCTTTAGCTATATGATTTATATTTTTATCTTGTGTCCTACCTGATAATATCTCATTGCCAATGATTACAAGACAAGCTGAATTAATTTTTTTAGTAGTTACCATAAATAAATGAATTATAAAGAGGAAATCTTAGAGGGTTTTTTTATAAAACGCTATAAGCGATTTTTTGTCGATTTAAGGATTGATAATGTAGTTGTCACAGCTTACTGCCCAAATACAGGGTCACTTTTAGGTTTATTGAAAGAGGGTTCTAAAGTATTAGTTGCAAAAGTTGAAAACCCAAATGCAAAATTAAAATATAGATTGGAGGCAATTAAAAACCTCAAAACTTTTGTAGGTGTAAACACATCTCTACCAAATGACATAATTTTCAACGCTATGAAGGGAAAAAAAATTTTGCAGGAAATTAAAGGTGATTTCAAAAAAGAGGTGAAATATGGAAAAAATTCTAGAATTGATATCTTTGCTAGTCACCCTAATGGAGATACTTACATTGAAGTCAAATCAGTTACTTTATCAAGGAAAAAGAATTTAGCAGAATTTCCAGATGCAGTTACTTCAAGGGGATCTAAACACCTAATTGAGTTAAGTAATATGTCCAAAAAAGGCAGTAAATGTTTTTTAATATATTTAATTCAACGAAATGATGTAGATAGATTTTCTATAGCTAAAGATTTGGATAATGAGTATTATGAAAACTCTCTAATAGCAAAAAAAAGTGGCGTACAATTTAGAGCTTTTAAATGTAAAGTATCATATAAAGGAATAAATATTACTGGTGAGATAAATATTGATGAAAATTAAATCATACAAAAGTGATGAAGTAGAACCTTGTAGAGAGGCAAGTAAAATTACTGCGACTATTTTAGACGAACTAAATAATATTATAAAAGAAGATGTCTCAACATCTGAAATTGATGATTATTGTTTAACAAGAATTCAAGAGCTAGGAGGCACACCTGCACCGTTGTTTTACAGAGGTTTTCCAAAGTCTACATGTACCTCATTAAATCATGTTATTTGTCATGGGATTCCAAACCATAATCGAAACCTTCAAAATGGAGATATTTTAAATGTAGATGTTACGACAATAATTGATGGTTGGCATGGGGACTCATCAAGGATGTATAAAGTAGGAGACATTTCAATTAAAGCAAGTAATCTATGCAAGGTTACTCACGATTGTTTGATAGAGAGTATTGGCGAGATAAAGGTTGGTGAGCCTATCAGTAGAATAGGAAAAAAAATTGAGAATATAGCAACTTCAAACAACTTTAGTGTTGTTAGAGATTTTTGTGGACATGGAGTTGGATTAAAGTTTCACGAGAATCCTAGTATTTTACACTATTACGATAGTGAGTATGAAAAGGTAAAATTTGTAGACGGAATGATTTTTACAATTGAACCCATGATCAATGTTGGTAAATATCAATCTAAAATACTTAACGATGGTTGGACTGCAGTGACTAAAGATAAAACACTTAGCGCTCAGTACGAACATACGATATACATTAATGGTGATATTATTGAGATTCTAACAGAGTCCCCAAGTAAGGCTTTTTATAATTGATACCAAGATACTCTAGAAAAATTCTTAAAGAAATCTGGGAAGATAGTAATAAATTTCAAATATGGCTTGACCTTGAAATTCTCGCTTGTGAGGCAATGGAAAAATTGGGTCAGATACCTAAAGGGACCTCAAACAAAATCAAAAAAAAAGCAAAGTTTAAGGTAAAAGAAATAGAAAAAATTGAAGAAAAAACAAAGCATGATGTAATTGCTTTTTTAACTAATGTAGCAAAGTATGTAGGACCCGAGTCTAGGTATATTCATAAGGGACTAACTTCTAGTGATATTTTAGATACTTCTTTCTCCATCCAACTTAACCAATCAAGTAATATAATTCTTGAAGGTTTAAAAACTTTGAGTAAATCTCTTTTAAACATTGCAAAAAAACATAAGTACACATTATGTATCGGTAGAAGTCATGGTATTCACGCCGAAACGACTACTTTTGGATTAAAAATATTAGGATTTTTAGCCGAAAACAAAAGAAACATAGATCGTCTTAAAAATTCGATAAAACAAATACAAACAATTCAAATGTCTGGACCTGTAGGGACATATTCAAATATTGACACAAGGGTAGAGCAAATAATTGCTAAAAAATTAAAATTTTCAATCGAACCTGTCTCTACGCAGATAATTCCAAGAGACAGGCATGCGGACCTTTTTTGCTCTTTTGCCATTATTGCAAGCTCAATAGAACGTCTATCAACTGAAATTAGACACTTACAAAGAACAGAAGTTTTAGAAGTTGAGGAAGGTTTTGGAAAAGGCCAAAAGGGTAGTTCGGCAATGCCTCATAAAAAAAATCCAATTTTATCAGAAAATTTAACAGGACTAGCAAGAGTGATTAGATCATTAACCATTCCTGCTTTGGAGAATATAACTTCATGGCATGAAAGAGATATAAGTCACTCGAGTGTTGAGAGAATAAACGCTCCCAATGCCACCATAACGCTCGACTTTGCAGTTCAAAGAATGATCAACGTTTTAAATAATTTAAATATAAATAAAAAAAATATGATAAAAAATTTAAATCTTTTAAAAGGTCTACCCTATTCACAAAATGTCCTGATTTTTCTTATTGAAAATAAAGTTTTAAGAGAAGATGCCTATAAGATTGTTCAAGATTGTTCTTTGAAAACTTGGAAGGGTAATATGTCTTTTAAAGATAATCTTTTGAGTCATCCTCGTTTAGCCAAATTAAAAATATCAAGTAAAGTTAATAATATCTTCAATAATAAAAATCTTTTTAAAAATGTTGATAAAATATTTAAAAGGATTAATTAATGGCAATAAAATTGAAAAAATTATATGAGGGAAAAGCAAAAATCATTTATGCCAAAACTAGTAAAGAAGTCATAGCTACCTATAAAAATGATGCTACAGCTTTTAATAATTTAAAAAAGGGCTCTATAAAGAATAAGGGTGCAATTAATAATGCTATATCGAGTTATTTATTTCAAATATTGAATCATTGTAATATTCCAACACACTTTATAAAGAAAATTGATAAAAAATCTCAGCTTTTAAAAAAAGTAGATATTATTCCAATTGAAGTTTTAGTTAGAAATTTCTTTGCTGGCTCTTTATCTAAAAAGTTTGGTGTAAAAGAAGGAACACAATTATCTGATACGCTAATTGAGTATTGTTTAAAATCGGATGAACTAGGCGATCCTCATATAAGTTCTGAACATATTCTTAATTTAGGTTTATGTGATTTTGATGAATTAGAGTTAATAGATGAATATTCTTTGAGAATAAATGACATATTAAGGTCTACGTTCTATTCTATAGGAATAAATCTAGTTGACTTTAAATTAGAATTTGGAATTTGTAAAAAAACTGATGAGCTTGTTTTAGCAGATGAAATATCACCAGATACATGTCGTTTGTGGGATTTAAAAACAAATAAAAAACTTGATAAAGATCGATTTCGTAGAGATTTAGGAAATATCGAAGAAGCATACGAAGAGGTGCTTAATAGGTTAAACTTGACAATTTAATGCGAATAAAAATTTTAGTAAGACTTAAAGGACAAATTTTAGAACCACAGGGAAAAGTAATTGAACAGTCACTTAATAGTTTAGGATTTATAGAATTTTCAAATATCCGACAGGGAAAACTCATTGAATTAGATTTACCCGATAATATAAGTAAAGATGAAAAAGCACAAAAAATCGACTCTGCTTGCAAAAAACTTTTAGTCAACGATATTATTGAAGAGTACGAAGTGCTTGGATGAGTTTTAAATCTGCTGTTATAACATTTCCTGGATCTAATTGTGACAGAGACGCATTATGCTACTTAAAAGATTTAACTAAAGGTGAGGTTCATAATATTTGGCATGAGGAGACATCATTGCCAAAAGTTGATTTAGTAATTTTACCCGGGGGTTTTAGCTTTGGTGATTATTTAAGATCAGGAGCAATGGCATCAAAAAGTAAAATTATTGATGAGGTTGTAAAACATGCAAATGATAATAGATATTTATTAGGCATTTGTAATGGCTTTCAAATTTTAACTGAAATTGGACTTCTTGAAGGAGCATTAATTCGAAATAAAAAACTTAAATTTTTAGGAAAAAATTGTTTTATTAAAAAAAAATTTAAAAATAATTTTAATTTATCAATCAAAGATAACCAAATTCTCCAAATACCTGTAGCTCATAACGAGGGAAATTTTTATTGTGATGCTGAAACTTTAAATTTATTAAAAAATAATGAACAAATTGCATTTGAATATTGCAAAGGTGAATTCTCAAACACTGAAGAAAATATAAATGGATCAATAGAGGCTATTGCAGGTATTACAAACAAAAAAAAGAATGTTCTTGGAATGATGCCTCATCCCGAGAGAGCATATTCTGATTTTCATCAATCACAAGATGGAAGGCTTATTATAGAGTCTTTAATTTCATGAATGAAGAGTTAATACTTCAACACGGTTTAACTTTAGATGAATTTGAGGTCATTAAGAAATATCTAAACAGAGACTTAAGTATTGAGGAATTGGGTATTTTTTCTGCTATGTGGAATGAACACTGTTGTTACAAAACTTCAAAAAAATGGCTTAAGAAACTACCTACAGATAATGAAATTGTAATTCAGGGACCAGGAGAAAACGCTGGTGTAATTGATTTGCAAGATAACGATGGTATTGCGTTTAAAATAGAAAGCCACAATCATCCAAGTTACATAGAACCTTTCAACGGTTCAGCAACTGGTGTTGGAGGTATACTTCGAGATATATTTACAATGGGAGCAAGACCAATTGCTACTCTTGACTCAATTAGATTTGGTTTAATAGAAACTGAAAAGACAAAATACTTGTTAAATGGTGTGGTTCATGGAATTGGACACTATGGTAACTGTATTGGAATTCCTAATATTGGTGGTGAGTGTGAGTTTGAGTCAACATATGATTTTAATAATTTGGTTAATGCTATGGCTGTGGGACATGTTCAAAAAGATAAAATTTTTTACTCTAAACCAAAATCTATCGGTGGTCTTATTGTTTACATTGGATCTAAAACTGGAAAAGATGGGATTCATGGAGCTAGTATGGCCTCTGATGTTTTTTCAGAGGAAGATGAGGATAAAAAAAGACCCTCTGTACAAGTTGGCGATCCCTTCATGGAAAAACTTTTAATGGAAGGTTGCTTAGAATTAATGTTTTCAGGATTAATAGAGTCTATGCAAGATATGGGAGCTGCGGGTATTACCTCCTCCAGTGTAGAAATGGCTTCAAAAGGAAATGTAGGTGTTTATATCAATCTTGATAAAGTTCCATTGAGGCAACCACTGAGCGCCTATGAGATACTTTTATCTGAAAGCCAAGAAAGAATGCTAGCTGTTATCGATAAAAAAAATAATCATAAAGTCAGAGAAATTCTTCAAAAATGGCAAATTGATTATGAAGTCATTGGAGAAATTACAGATACAAAAAGAGTTGTGTTTGAGTCAAATAATAAAAAAGTTGTCGATCTTCCTGTAGAAATAATTGTTGATGATGCTCCTGAATACGATAGAGAGTTTTACATCCCAAGAAAAAGAAAAAATAAAGATTTTGATTTTTCCAAAATTAAATTGGAAGATATGATAATTAACCTTCTTACAAATCTTAATTATTTAGATAAAAGTTGGGTTTTCGATCAATATGACTCTACTGTGATGGGAGATACTATCAGAGAACCAGGTCAATCATCAGGCATAGTAAAGATTCACGGAACACAAAAAGTTATTGGTGCATCTACCGACTGCAATCCATTATACATAAGAATCAATCCTTATGAAGGTATGAAATATACGGTTGCTGAGTCCTATAGAAATCTAGTTGCATGCAATATTAATCCTTTAGCGATTACAAATAACCTTAACTTTGCAAGTCCTTTAGATCCAAACATTATGGGAGAGTTGGTTTTATCTATTCATGGATTAAAAACTGCAGCTGTCAAATTCAATACACCTATTGTTTCAGGAAATGTATCTTTATATAACCAGACAAATGAAATACCAATTAAACCTACACCTGTAATAGGAATGGTAGGTTCCAATATGGATTTAAATAAAATAAACACAAATAAGTTTTGTGAAATTGGTAATAAGATCCTTATTTTAGGGAAACAATTAACAAAAAATTGTAGTCCTTACTTATTACAAGATCAAAAAATTGCTTTTAACATATGTGAATTTAATGACTTAGAGGTATTAGATCTAGATTTTGAGAAAAAAATTGCAAATTGTGTTTTGGAATTATCAGATTTGAAATGCATTATGTCTTGCAATGATATTTCCAGAGGGGGTATCTTTTCGGCATTATTAAAAATGCAATATAAGGATATGGGTTTTAGGGTCAAGGTTCCTGATCCTATTGATTTATTCTGCGAATATAGTGCTGGATATGTGACTGAAATCAGAAGTAAAGATTTTGAAAAAGTAACTTCATTTCTGACAAAAAAAGGTGCTGAATACCTCGAAATTGGGGAGATAATTAAAGAAGGTATTGAGATAAACTCTAAAAAATTTGACTATTTTGATATTATGAATAAATATCGTAATGATTTTGAGAAGATAATTAGTTAGATGCCTATTGAACAAAAAAGATTAGAAGGACTCCTTGAGAACAAATTTCCAAATTCTAAAATTGTAATTGAGGATCTTGCCGGTGATAACGATCATTATTCAGTAGAAATTGAAAGTGATATGTTTAACGGATTGTCACGTATACAACAACACCAGTTAGTATACAAATTACTAGATGGATTAATGGATAAAGAGCTTCATGCTATGCAATTAAAAACGAAAGGAACAAAATAATGGAATTAGAGAGTAGTACAAAAGAACAAATTGAAAAAATGATTGGAGATAATGAAGTTTTCCTATTTATGAAAGGTAACCCTGACTTTCCTATGTGTGGTTTCTCGTCAGTTGCAAGCGCAATTTTAAAAAAAACTGGGGTTGAGTTCGGCCATTGTAATGTACTTGAAGATAACAACATTAGAGAAGGTATAAAAACTTATTCAAATTGGCCTACGATACCTCAACTTTACATAAAAAAAGAATTTGTAGGTGGTTGTGATATTATGAAAGAAATGGCTGAGTCTGGTGAACTTCTAGAATTACTAAACACAAAAGGCATCAAAACTGAAGTAAATTAAAAAAGGGGCATTTATTTTGCCCCTCTCATTAGTTATTTGAAATATAATTATTTAATTCTTTATAATAAGAATTATTTTCTCCAACTAGTTTTTTAAGTAAAGCTAAATTATTTAGGGCATTTTCTTTTTGACCAAGATCTACATACATCTCTCCTTGGTATTCGATAGCACCTAAGTGCTCTGGGTCTAATTCAAGAGCTTTTTTGTAATATTTTGCTGCATTATCAAAGTCTTCACTTTTTCTGTAAGCAAAACCTAACTCATTATAAACATCAGCTTTAGTAAAATCTGTTGAACTAGCAGTTGTAAGAGTCTTCAGCTTTCTTATTGCCTTATCATAATCTTTGCTTCTTATTAGCTTAATTGCTGACTTATAATCTTTTCCATAATTAGTTTTAGCACTATCATCGGAGCTAGATCCAGCAGCGAAAAGGCTAGTAATAAAAAGAGAGAATATGACTGTTAGTATTTTTATTTTCATAAATATCTTTTCGAAATTTATGCGCTGTTAGATTAATTGAACAGATTATTAACTATTGATTATCTAGAGTAGAATTCAACGACTAAATTTGGTTCCATTTGAACAGGGTAAGGAACATCTGTCAATTGAGGTCCTCTAACAAATTTACCAAGACATTTTGATATTTCTAGTTGTAAATACTCAGGAACATCTCTTTCATTAGAGCTTAATGTTTGAATTATCATTGGAATATTCTGGCTAGTTTGTTGAAGGGATATTTCATCACCATCATTAACCTGATAAGATTTTTTATTTACTACTTTACCGTTTACCAAAACATGCCCGTGATTTACTAGTTGTCTTGCGGAAAATACAGTTGGAGCAAACTTTAGTCTAAACACAACAGCATCTAATCTTCGTTCTAAAAGTTCAATTAGAATTTGACTAGTATCGCCTTTTTTTCTAGAAGCTGCTTGATAAATTTTTAAAAATTGCTTCTCAGTAATATCGCCATAGTATTTTTTGAGCTTTTGTTTAGCTGCTAATTGAACTCCAAAATCAGAAGGTTTTCTTCTTCTTGCTTGACCATGTTGGCCAGGACCGTAGGGTCTTCTATTAAAAGGACTTTTAGGTCTACCCCATAAATTTAGGCCTAGTCTTCTATCAATTTTATGTTTTGACGATAGTCTTTTTGTCATGAATTGGTGATTTATATAGATTTAGCCTTTTAAGTCAATTTATTTTGTAATAAATTTTAAAATTCCATAGGCTGTTTTTATTTGTTTTTGGTCTATTTTTGATGTTTTTAAAAAATTTCTTAAAGATATTTCTAAATTATCTCTTTTGGATGAGATTGATGTAAATTTTCTTTTTTCTAGTATTTTCATCAGAAATAATAAAAATTTTTCAATATCTTTTGAGCTTGCAGGAGAATTTTCAAAAGTTGGATTAATATTAGATAGAGATATTTGACTCAATTCATAAGCAATTAAAGCTACAGTATGAGATAAATTGAGCGAACTCTTGTTGTATGTAGGTAGAGACAATAGAAAATTAGCATGCGATATCTCCTTATTGGACAATCCATTATTTTCTTGACCAAACAAAATTGATATTTTTTTCGATTTTAGTTTAGATATTTCATTTACTTTTATTGGAGGTATGTGAAATTCTCTTTTTCTAACTGTCGTTGCAATTAAGATATCACTACCTTTGATAGCTTCTGGTATTGATTGATATACTTTAACTTTTTTAACTAAGGATGAAAAATGCTTTGCAGATTTTATTCCCTTATCATTAGGCCAAATTTTTCTTGGACTTACTAAGGATAAATTCTCAAAACCAAAACATCCTATTGATCTTAGAGACATGCCAACATTTTCAGATAACTGGGGTTTGTTTAATATAAATTGAATTGTTTTTTTCAAGAGGACTTAATTAATTTATAAATTAAACTCTCTCTAAGGGCGTTATAAGACGCATCAATTATATTAGTAGAGACACCTACTGTTGTCCAAATGGATCCTTTTTGATCCTTTGTCTCGATAAGAACACGAACTATTGCATCTGTTCCTTTTTCTGAGGATAAAATTCTTACCTTAAAATCAGTTAATTCTAAATCCTCTAAAGCAGGGTAAAAGCCCATTAATGATTTTCTTAAAGCTTTGTCCAAAGCATTTACTGGACCATTTCCTACTTCTACATTCATGTATTCTTTTTTTTCAACTTCTATCCTTACAGTTGCTTCAGACTCAGTTACTAATTCTCCTTTAGCATTCCATCTTCTATCATCAATAACTTTAAATCTTTTTAATTCAAAGTACTCTGGGATACCGAAAAGAGTTTGTCTAGCTAGTATCTCAAAACTCGCAATTGCCTGATCGTAAGCATAACCATTGAATTCTCTCTCTTTTACTTTTTGGAGTAAAAAATCTAATTTATCTGAATGATCATCTGGGTTAATACCAACAGTATTTAAAAGAGATATGATATTAGATCGGCCAGATTGATCAGAAATTACAACTTTTCTAGTATTACCTACTATTTCTGGGTCTATATGTTCATATGTTTTAGGGTCTTTGTTAATTGCTGAAACATGCAAACCTCCTTTATGTGAAAAGGCATTTTCACCAACATAGGCTTGTTGATTATTTGGCATACGATTTAAAATTTCATCTAAAAGCAATGAGGTTTTCTTTAAGGCTGATAATTTTTCTTTAGGAATACTAGTTTCAAATTTTGTTTTCAAAATTATTGAGGGAATAAGAGATACTAAATTAGCATTTCCACACCTTTCTCCTAATCCATTAATTGTGCCTTGAATTTGTCTCACTCCCGCTCGAACAGCAGCCAGTGAGTTAGCAACTGCATTTTCTGTATCATTATGCGCATGGATGCCCAGTTTTTCACCTGGTATATATTTTGTTACTTCTTGAACAATTGTCTCTACTTCATTTGGCAGAGTTCCACCATTAGTATCACACAATACTATCCACCTAGCTCCATTATTTAAAGCCTCAGTTAAACAATCTAATGCAAATTTAGGATCTGATTTATATCCATCAAAAAAATGCTCAGCATCATACATTGCCTCTAAACCCTTTTCATTGATATGAGCGATACTTTCACCAATCATTTTTAGGTTATCAGATTTTGAAATGCCTAAAGCCTTTTCGACCTGATATGAAGATGATTTCCCAACAATGCAAATATGTTTTACATTTGTATTAATTAAAGTATTTAGACCTGGATCGTTTGAAACACTTGTATTAGGTCTTCTAGTCATTCCAAAAGCAACCAAACTAGAATTTTTAAAATTTGTTGTAGAATTAAAAAAACTATCATCAGTTGGATTTGACCCTGGCCAACCACCCTCAATATAATCTAAACCTAATTCATCGAGAGCATTAGAGAATTTGATTTTATCATCTACAGTAAAATCAACACCGGTAGTTTGTTGACCATCTCTTAATGTAGTGTCAAAAAAATAAATTTTATTTTCTAGTTTTTCTTCCATGTTGTGCCATTTATGGTGTCTTCTAAAACGATCCCTTGTTTAAATAACTCATCTCTAATTTTATCTGCTAGTTCAAAGTCTTTATTTTTTTTAGCCTCTTGTCGGCGAGATATCATATTTTCAATAAATTCTTTATCAAGGTTTAAATCTGTTTTATTAAAACTAGGATTTAATCCTAATAAGCTTAAACCATTATTAAAATGAGCTAATAAATCATCATTATTCTTGTCTTTTTTAATGTTAGCTATTATTTGCTGTAATCTCATCAGTGCTTTTGGGGTATTTAGGTCATCTAAAAGTGCATTAACAAATTCTGAGTCTAATTCTTTGCTATTAACCTCTTTAATATGTTCTCTCCACTTGTTAATGATGTTTTCACTATAACTTATAAGATCGTTTGAAAAATCAAGTGGTTGACGATAATGAGTAGTCAGTAGTGAATATTTGAGAACAGCAGGATCGTGTTTAGATAATAAATCATTAACAATTGAGGTATTTCCTAAAGATTTTGACATTTTTTCACCCTTAAAATTTATAAATCCATTATGGAGCCAAAAGTTCGACATTTTTTTATCATGACAACATGTTGACTGAGCAATTTCATTCTCGTGATGTGGAAAAATAAGATCAATACCGCCCGCATGGATATCAATGGTTTCTCCAAGTAATTCTGAAATCATAGCTGAACACTCTATGTGCCATCCAGGTCTACCATTACCCCATGGGCTATCCCAATGAGGTTCATTTGTTTTTGATGGTTTCCAAAGGACAAAATCTTCTGGATTTTTTTTGTAATCGGCAACTTCTACTCTTGCACCAGATATTATGTCTTTTAATGAGAACTTAGAGAGAGAACCATAACCCTTAAATTTCTTTGCTTCAAATAAAACATGTCCTTCAGATACATAAGCATATTTTTTTTCAATAAGAGATGTAATCATCTCAATCATTTTTGAAATATAATCTGTAGCTTTTGGTTCATGTGTTGGAGATAATATTGATAAAGAATTTAGATTTTGTTGATATATTTTTTGAGTAGAATTAACCAACTCATCTGTTGATATTTTAAGTTCATTGGCTTTATCTATAATTTTATCATCAATGTCTGTTATATTTCTGACGTAACGTACACTATCCTCTCCAAAAATTAGTCTTAGGACTCTAAATAAGATATCAAAAACTATAATCGGTCTGAAGTTTCCTATGTGTGGATTACTGTAAAGGGTGGGTCCACAAGCATACATCTTAACTGCAGATGAGTTAATAGGTATAAGTTTTTCTTTTTTTTTGGTTAAAGTGTTAAAAAGATTAATATTCATTTAAAATTTTTTTTAAACCTTCGTGGCCAAAATAATTATATAGGTCTTTAACAGATGGGCCATTTTGATTGCCTGTAAGTATATAACGTGTATTAGTAAATATTTCTTTTTTTGATAGTGATTTATCAATGTTCATTAAGTAATTGACATATTCATCAAAACTAAAATTTGAAATACCATTCAAATTTTTAGTCAAAAGTTTGATAAAGTCACCTGAGGGTTGAATTTTAATTTCTCTTCTATTAATAATATTCCATAAATTTTTTATATCTTCATACTTTTCAACATTTTCTTTAATAAGTTCCCACTCAGCTTCAGTTAAAGCTAACTCTTCTAGCTCAGGGAATTCATTATTTAAACCTTTTAAATTCATTGATCTTAATGAATTTTTTTGAAAAAAGTCGATTTTATGAATATCAATTTTTGGTAAGTTTTTAGAAATATCCTCTAAGTTAAAATCTCTAAAATTATTCTCTAAAATGGTCTCAAAATCATAATCTGAGTTTAAACCAAGTGAATATAAATAAGATAGAATACTGTTAACTGTATATCCACTGTTTCTGAATTGCTTAAGTGAAATTGAGTCCAAATTTCTCTTACTTAGTTTTGTTCCATCCTCATTAAGCATTAATGGATTGTGACCTAATGAAGGTAAATCAGAATTTAAACATTTAAATAATTCTAAATGAATTGCTGAATTAGTTAAGTGGTCTTCGCCTCTAATAATGTGAGATATTTTCATATCTATATCATCGACGACACTTGGAAAATGGTAGAGGTAGCTACCATCAGCCCTCCTTAAAACAGGATCTGATTGAGAAGCTAGATCTACTTCGGTCTCTCCTTTTACTAAATCATTCCATTTAATTTTAGTCTGTGAAAGCTTAAATCTCCAATAAGGCTGATTACCATTAATTATTTTTTTTTCAACTTCTTCTTTAGATAAATTTAATGAGGATCTATCGTAGATTGGAGGTTTTCCTGCTTTTAACTGCAACTTTTTTTTTATATCTAAATCCTCACTTGACTCAAAACATGGGTAAACAAATTTTAAAGAAATTAATTGATCGAAAAGTTCATTATATCTCTCAATTCTTTTGCTTTGATAAAAAGTTTCATCATATTTTATTTTTAACCAATCAAGATCTGATGCTATGGACTCTACATATTCATCTTTGCTTCTCTCTTGGTCAGTGTCGTCATATCTAAGAATAAATTTACCATTATTTTTTTTTGAATATGCCCAATTTAAAAAGCAAGATCTCATATTTCCTAAGTGCAGGTGACCAGTTGGGCTCGGGGCAAAACGTGTAATTATCATTTAACTTTTTTTAAGAGGTATTCTCTTGAAACTTTTACTCTAGAAGAATTACCATATTTTATAATATCAGCAGTTGCATATGTTTCTGACCACTTTTCTGGTAGATAACTTCCAGTTCCTATGAGATCTATTGGAGCTTTGGCTAAAGACATTGCCTTGCATTTCTCATTTGTAAATCCGCTAGATGCAATAATTTTTACTTTTTTAAAACCAAAATTATCAAGTTGTGCTCTCAAATACCACAAAGATGCAGCAGAGACTCCAGGCCCAACTAAGTGTTTTAACTCTTTGTCAGATCTGTATTCTTTGATTGAACCTGGTGCGTGTTTTTCTAAGACCTCATATGATTTTGAGGTATCAAGATTCTCAATAAATCTTCCATTTGGGGTATCAAGTCTTATCATTACTTTTCCAGCTTTAGACAACTTATCGAAGTGGCTACAAACTTGAATAGAGTCAGTAATTTCCTTACCGAAATAATCAGGCAATACAACTAAATCATCTTTTGGAAATGTTTCATGAAACATTTTTACTGCCTCAAGAGTAGATCCTGCATATCCTATTAATGCATGTGGCATCGTTCCTAATGCTTTATTAGATTGAAAATAATGTGATGTTGCATCTATCGATGTTCCAATAAAGCCTTTAGCTTTTTTTCTTTTTGCTGATTTTGATCCTACTGATGCCGCATATGACATTAATTCAGACATCTCTGTGCCTGCACAATGTCTTGCATCCATAGCTATAAAGGACGTTTTAGGCAAGTCTAAACACATTTGATATGCATTAGCTGCTGCTATACAAGCTGGACCAATTTTTTGTAAGAGTAAAGTTTCCAAATCGACTATATGTTTAAAAGAACCCCTAATATAAAGAATTGGTTCTCCAGCACCAAAATGGTCACCCTCTTTGAATGGACTAGAAGTTGATACTTTTATTCCTCTGTCTTTTGAAATTTGTTTAATCCAATTTATTGCTAGTTTTAATGCTATAACACCTGGTCTACGAATAAAAACAGCATAAGTAACTTTAATATCTCCATACTTATGGATAATTTTTTTTGTTTTTAAAAAATAATTATCAGTAAAATTATTAATTAAATTTGAATTTGTTTTTTTATTCATTATGAATAAGAAAACTAATTCATTTCGCCATTGGACAATAAGTCAGCCAGTAGAAAAGATAGCTCTAATGATTGATTAACATTTAGTCTTGGGTCACAAAACGTATGGTATCTATCACCTAAATTTTCATCTTTAATATCATCAGGCCCACCGACACATTCAGTTACATCTAAACCTGTTAATTCAAGGTGAACACCTCCTGCGACTGAACCCTCTGATTTATGAATTTCAAAAAAAGACTGAATTTCTTTAAAAATATTCTCAGTAGCTCTAGTTTTATAGCCAGATTTACTTGTAGATGTATTTCCATGCATAGGATCACATATCCATGTAAGATTAAGACCGAGTTTATTAATTTCTTTCAATAAATCAGGGTATTTTGAATTAATTTTATCTGCTCCCATTCTAACAATAAGTGTAAGTCTTCCACCTTCATTTTCAGGATTCAGTATCTCAATATTTTTTTTTAAATCATCAATGGTTGTAGATGGACCTACTTTAAGACCTAAAGGATTTTTTATACCACTTAAATAGTGTATGTGAGCGCCATTAGGATCTCTAGTTCTATCACCAACCCACAAAAAATGAGAATTTACATTGTACCACTCACCTGTAGTGCTATCTATTCTTGTAAAAGCTTGTTCATAAGGTAAAAGAAGTGCTTCATGGCTTGTGTAAAAATCTGTCTCTCTTAGTTCCCTTGTATTTTTTTCATTTACACCACAGGCATTCATAAATTTTATACTTTCTGCAATTTTTTCAGATAATTCTTTAAATTTTTTTGTTGTATCAAAGTTATCTGCAAAATCTAAATTCCATTTATTTAATTGTGTTAAACTAGCAAAACCTCCTTGAGCAAAAGCTCTTAATAAATTTAAAGTTGAAGCTGAATGGTTATAAGCTCTGATCATTCTTTTAGGGTCTGGTTCTCTAGAGGACTCGTTAAACTCAAATGAATTGATAATATCTCCTCTATAACTAGGAAGCTTTTGACCGTTTTTTTCTTCAAAGTCTGAGCTTCTTGGTTTAGCAAATTGTCCACCCATTCTCCCTAGTTTAACGACCGGTTTATTAGTGGCAAAAGTCAAAACAACAGACATTTGCAATAGTAATTTAAAATTATCTCGAATTGTATTGGGGTTTAATTCCTGAAAGCTCTCAGCACAGTCACCGCCTTGTAAATAAAAGGACTCTCCTTTTTGAACTTGATAAATTTGTGATTTTAGAGACCTAGTCTCACCAGCAAATATTAAAGGAGGCATAGAGGATAATTCCTCTATTACAGAGTCTAAATTACCTTGATCAGCGTAAGCAGGCATTTGCTTTGCTTCAAAGTTTTTCCAACTATCTTTAGTCCATTTCATGAGGCAAGGATTATATTGTTAAATGTATTAAATAAAAGTAATTATTGGGTTTTAGATTTAAAAGGCCAAATTTTGGGTAGCTTTAATTTAGGTAATGATGGCTCATAACCTGTTGCATAAAAATTATCTATGCTGGATTGTTTATTATCTGAATACTTTGAGTCAATATCTTCATGATTGATAATTCCGATATTATCAACGATATCTACAGTGGTGATTAGGCCATGACTGTCTGTAATGTAGTAGCATTTATCTAAATTTAAATAATCATATGAGCTTTTACCGATTTGATAAGAATTTTTATCAGAACCATCAGATAGAAAAATAAAATTTTTTATGTTTTTTATTTTATATTTGTTTGAAAGTATGTATGTATCGTCATCCTTGAGTATCTCATGAATATACTTTTTATTACTTAATTTTAAATTAGGGAAAAAAGTTCCTTTTGATAAGTAACTAGGATATTGATTGTCATCAATAATATTAGAGAAGAAATTATTTTGTTTGTTAAAATTATTATTAATTTCTAATACTTGATTAGAAAATATGTAAGATTTATTAAACCTGAGTAAAAATTTAAATATGAATAAAGATATAAACTTAGGGAAAAAATTATAAAAATTAAAAAAAAGAATATTAATATAGTAATTGCTATTATTGCTGGAATTATACGTATTCTTATTGTCTAAAGTATTTAAACTTAAAAGATTAACTATTTCATAACATATTCCCAAATAAGATTTATTTTTGATTATAATCTCTTTGGTATTATTATTTTTAGAGTAATTAATAGATAAACTAGTTGGAACTTTGATTTTAATAAGATCACTCTCTTGAATTTTTTTATTAGCAATTTTCTTAATATATTTTTTTAAAAGGGATATATTCTCAGAAAAAAAGTGTATTGTGCTGCTATTTGGAAAAACAATATTAATTTTTTTAAATTTTAAATTAGTAAAAATTGATGAGCAGTATTTGTGTTGAATCTCATTAATTTCAAATCTATAAAAAATTTTATAATCTGTTGTTTCGATTTTAATATCTGGATTATTATCTTTAACATTGTAGCCATTATCATTAATTAAATAAGATATTTGTTCTCCTGTAATTGGTTCTCTTGTAAATAACTTAGATTTATTGATTATTCCATATGTGTCTAAAGGCACTGAATTAAGTGTATTTGATTTCAATTTATCCTCAGGAAAAAAAATAGTTTGTTTAAAATTATTTTTTTCGATATTTGTAGAAAGCTGTGGTTTGATACCAAACCGAGCGTCAATCACACTAGCTAAAATCTCATTATCAACTTCGATATTCATATTAAATAGTATTCAATTTATTCAACGGTAACTGATTTAGCGAGATTCCTTGGTTGATCAATATCAGTACCTTCATTAAGAGCAAAATAATATGAAATGAGTTGAAGAGGAATAGTATAAATGAAAGGTGTGTCAATAAAGTTTTCTTTGGGTAGGCTTACATTATGTGTGTTTAATGATTTTCTGTGAATTTTAACACTCGATAAAATTATAACCTTACCATTTCTAGCAGCAATTTCCTCAGCATTTGAAATAGATTTCTCATATAGTTCGTTGTTTGGCGATAAGCAAATTGTTAATGATTTTTTATCGATCAATGCAATTGGGCCATGTTTCATCTCTCCTCCAGGAAAGCCTTCGCTATGCATGTAAGATATCTCTTTTAATTTCAAGGATCCCTCTAATGCTATTGGGTATACAATATTCCTTCCAATAAAATAACAAGTATCAGATTGGCTTAATTTTTTTGCAATTTTTTTCGCCTCTGGTGTAAAATCGTTTATTAATTTTTTCAACTTTATTGGTAATAACTTTAGAATTGCTAAATTCTTATTATAATCTTTTTTCGATATGGAATTTGTCATTTTACCAATTTCAATAGAAAGATTGGCTAAGCTCAATATTTGACAAGTAAAAGCTTTAGTTGAGGCTACACCAACTTCTTTATCTGCATAAGTAGGTATAGTTACATCAGCCTCCCTTACCATACTACTCTGTAAAGAATTAGTTATAACTATAGAGGAATGTTTGTTTTTTTTGATATATTTTAAAGCCATCAATGTATCCATGGTTTCACCAGATTGTGAAATAAAAATAAATAATATTTTTTCGTCTTTATTTATTTTTTTATATCTAAGCTCGGAAGCTAATTCTGATGAAGTATCTATATTTGTATATTTATTAAAATAGTACTCCCCAACTAAACAGGCATGGTATGCAGTACCACATCCAACAAATATTATTTTTTTGTTTAAAATTAAATTTTTAAATTTGCTTTCAAAATCATTAAAAAATTCTTGTAAATAGTTTTTTTGAGTAGCTTTTATAACTTCAGGCTGCTCATGTATCTCTTTCAACATATAATGTTGATATTTTCCTTTATCATATGGGTTTTGTTTAATTTCATTTTTTTCAAAAAGTATTTTAGCTTTATTTAAACTAGATATTTTAGACTGCTGAATTTTAATAATATCACCATCTTTAAGATGATAAATCTTATCACTATAATCAGATAAAATAGATGAATCTGAGCATATGTAAGAGGAGTTTTTATTATGTGATAAGGCGATTGGACTGCCATTTTTTAATAAGTAAAAACAATTATTTTTTTTTATAAATATAACAAAGGCGTAGTTTCCTTTAATTACACTTTTAAATACTCTAATAGCTTCATCTGAATTTTTATATTTATTGACTAAATAGGTGAGAAAGTAAAAACTGATTTCAGTATCTGATTGAATATTTTTAGGAATTTCTACAAATCGATTTTGAATTTTTCTATAGTTTTCAATTATACCATTACAAACTAAAGTAAGATCATCATTTGCGAATGGATGAGCATTATTTTTACTAACAACTCCATGTGTTGCCCATCTTGTATGACCTATCACACCATAAAAATTTTTATCTGATACATTTTGAGCTTTATTTTTTAGTTCTGATATTTTGCCGACACTTTTAATGGTTTTTATTCGTTCTTTTGAAAACAAGGAAATGCCAGCAGAGTCATACCCTCTATATTCCAGCTTTTTTAAAATATCTATAGAGTTATTCTTTAAAGAAGATGAATTTAAGATACCAACTATACCGCACATTATTTTTTATTATTAATTTTATTTTTCTGTTTTGATCTGGCTATTGAAAAATGATTATTTGGTATTGATTTAGTAATTACAGATCCTGCAGCTATGTATGCTTTATTACCTATATTAACAGGTGCAATAATAGAAGAATTTGATCCAATAAAGGTATTATTACCTATTTTGCATTTCAGCTTATTTTTTCCATCATAATTACAAGTAATAGTTCCGGCCCCAATATTACTATTTGTTCCTATAGATGAGTCTCCGATATAACTTAAATGATTTACTTTTACTCCCTTTGATAATTTTGATTTTTTAATCTCAACAAAATTACCAATTTTTACCTCATCTGCCATAATAACCTCAGGTCTTATTCTTGCATAAGGGCCGACGGAGCAGTTATTACCTATTGTGGAATTTTCAATATAAGAAAAGGACTTAATAATAGAATTACTTTTGATACTTACATTTTTTTTTATAACAACATGTGGCTCAATTACTACTCCCGGAGCAATACTAACATTACTCTCTATATAAACCGTATCAGGATGAATAATTCTAACACCACTGTCTATTAATTTTTTCTTTATAAATTCTTGAGATAATGTTTCTAATTTATTAAGTTCATTTAAGGTGTTAGCACCTGATATCACTGTGGCTTTATTTAAAAAAGTAGTCATTTTAAGTTTTTTATTTAAACAGACATTTACTAAATCAGTAATGTAAAATTCATTCTTATTTTTATTTTTTTTTATTAACTTTAAATTTAATGCAGCTTTTTTTGAAATTAAAAATATGCCAGTATTTATCTCATTGATTAATTTCTCTTCATTTGAACATTCATTTTCTTCAATAATACTTATTAATAAATTATTTTTTTTAATTATTCTTCCATACCCTTTTGGATTTCTTACATTTTGTGTAAGAACTGATAAGTCATCATCATTCTTTACACCTTTTGAAACAAAATCAGAGAGTATTTTATAATCGAAAATAGGTGTATCTGCTAAGGTCAATAAAAAATAATCAAATTTATTATTGTATTTATAAAATTGTTTAAAAGCTCCACCAGTACCGTCTATTGGATTTTGAATAAATACTTTTTCATGAATGAAATATTTTTTATTAGCTTTACTTGAAATAATAAAAGTTTTTTTTACTTGTTTAATTTTATTTAGTGCATCTAAATTATACTGTATTAACTCTTTACCAGATATTTCATGAAGAAATTTTGGTTTAGATGATTTAAATCTTTTGCTCTTTCCAGCAGAAAGAATAATGGCGCATATATTCATAAAGTTGTAAAATAATATTAATTAATCTTAACTGAATACTAAAAATATATCTAATTATGTAAATTATGCCCAATATCGTTAAATCAAATTTATCAAAGCAACTTACACATTTCTTAAAGTCTAAACTATTAAAAGATGAATTAGTAGTCTTGCCAACAGAAACTGTTTATGGGCTAGCTGGTTTAGGAACCAATATTAAAGCAGCAAAAAAAATTTTCTTATTAAAAAAAAGACCGTTGAAAAAAAAACTAATATTTCATTGTTCAAGTTTAAAAATGGTAGATAAATTTTTTAATTTAGATGATGAAAATTTAATTTTAGCTAAAGAATTTTGGCCTGGGCCTCTTACTCTTGTTTTACAAAGGAAGTCTCTCGAAATACCCAAATCTCTTACATTAAATAATGAGTGTGCTGTAAGAGTTCCAAATAATAAATTTACATTAAATTTAATTAATAAAGTAGGTAAGCCCCTTGTAATGCCTTCAGCAAACAAATTTAAACAACTAAGCCCAATCAACAGTGAAATGGTTTTTCAGCAATTTATTGAGACAAATTTATTAATTGTAGATGGTGGAAAATGTAAAGTTGGTATCGAGTCAACTTTAATTAAAATATCTGATAACAAATTGAATATAATAAGACCAGGGATGATATCATTAGAAAATGTGAAAAAAATATTACCCTATATGGTTATTAGTAAATATAACAAAAATTTAAGTTTTCCTGGAACTTCAAAAAAACATTATTCTCCGAAGAAGAAATTATTTTTAAATGTCAAAAATGCTAAAAAAAAATCTGCATATATAAACTTTGGAGCAAATAAGAAAGGTCAATTCAAAAATTTAAGTAAGAGTAGAAATTTAATTGAAGCTGCCAAAAATCTTTATCATTTTATTTTTTTAGCAGATAACGACAACCAATATAAAAATATAAGTATCGCACCTATTCCTTATAAGAAAATAGGTATCGCTATAAATGATAGATTACTAAGAGCATCTAAATGAAGTTTCCAATAAAAACTATAAGAAAAAGTGCCCAAATAACTGCTTTCCCTAAAAATTCTTTGGAGGTATCTAAACTGGTTAAATTTTCTAACAAATATAAATTTCATATTTTACCTATTGGTGGAGAGACTAATAGAGTGGATGGCACAAAACCTCAATTTGAAAAAACTATCCTAATAGATTTTAAAAAAATGAATCGTATTGAAGAGGTTGATACTGACAATTTTATAATAACAGCTCAAAGCGGAACATTGTTAAAAACTATTCAAAAAGCAGCAAATAATAAAAAACTTTTATTTCCAGTTAATATTGCGCCAAGTGATAAATGTACAATTGGCGGTAATATATCTACTAATGTTGGGGGTTTGCAAACCTTGAGATATGGTAACATAGAAGATCATATAAATGGCCTTGAAGTAGTGCTTAGTGATGGAACTATTTTAAATTTTTTAAATAAACTCAAAAAAGATAATTTTGGCCCAAAACTGTGGAAGTTATTTTGTGGTTCTGAGGGTGTTTTTGGAATAATTACAAGAGCGAGCTTAAAGTTAATCCCAAAAAAAAAATACAATTCTACATATTTAATACAAACAAATAGTTTAAATAAGTCAATTCGATTACTAAAATTTTTAAGAAACAAGTACTTCGATAATTTAACAAGTTTTGAAATAATATTTCCAATACCTAGCTCTTATTTATTTAATGAAAGTACACATCACTTCAATTTAATCATAGAGATACAATCTAATATTATTGGTAATTACAAAAAAGACTTAAAAAAATACTTTAATTTAAATGAATTTAAAATTAATAAAATAGAACATGATAAATCGAAATCATGGATATGGAGCAAAAGAGAAGAGTTAGTATATAATCAGATAAAATATAATTTTACTGAAAAATTTGATATTTCTTTACCCATTGATAAGTGGTCTGTCTTTATTAAGAAGGTAAATACATTTGTAAAGGATAATAAAATCTTTACTCCTTATTTTTTTGGGCATTTGGGAGATGGTAATTTGCATTGCAATTTTAAAGTACATCCTAATTCAAAAAAGAATTGTGCTTACCTCTCAAACTTTATTTATGATTTGACTATTCAAAGTGAAGGTAGTGTGGCAGCAGAACACGGTCTTGGTTTGAAAAAAAATTATCTATTAAAAAAATATAAACCTAGTGAAAATTACCTTTTTATTAAAAAATTAAAAAAACACTTAGATCCTAACTCTAGATTAGGCAAAAATAAGTTATTTCAGGCTTAATTGATCTTTTAATTTAAAATAACTCATTGCTAAAACTAATAATGGCTTATCAATTACACCAAAACCAGGAAAGTTTTTATGTCTAAACTTTTCAAATAAGCTCAAATTATTGTTCTGATTAGTTATTGTTTCAGCAAGCATTTTTCCAACCATAGTTGTTATTGCTAAACCATGTCCTGAATATCCTTGTGCAAAAAAAATATTATTATCAATACTACCGATATGAGGGAATCTGTTTACAGTTATGGCAACGTGCCCACTCCAAGTACACCAAGCTTTGAACTTTTCTAAACCAGGAAGTATCTTTTTTATACTTTTTTTTAAAGATAATTCCAAATTTATCGGATCTATATTAGAGTAACTTACACCTCCACCAAAAATTAAATTATTATTAGAATCCAGTCTAAAATAATTTAGTACAAATAACATATCTCCCACTGTGATAGGTTTTCGAAAATATTTATTCAATTCTGTATTTGGAATATCAGTAAATGCTGATACATAAGTTTTAACAGGCATTATTTTTTTTCTTAAACTTTTATTCAAATTATCAATATATGCATTACAGCAGATAATTAATTTATCAGATTTAACAATTATATTTTTTTCAGTTTTTATTGTTACTTTTTTTTGAGATTCATATGATATCACTCCTGTATCTTCAAATATTTTACAATTTTGATTTTTTAATAATTCTCTTGCTAATCCTAGACAATAATTAAGTGGATGAATTTGACCACACTCTGAGTCATACATTGCAGATTTGTAATAAGGGCTATCAAAATACTGGTCCATTCTATTTTTTGGTAGATACGTCACTGATTCATAATCAAATTTTGTTTGAATCCTGTCTACGTATTTTTTTAACTCCTCATCATGGGATTTACTTACTGCGGCTAAAACATAACCCTCGATTAAGTCACATTGTATATTTAAGTCTTTGATATTTTTTTTTACTTCTCTAACAGCGTCTAATGTGAATTGCCATAATATCTTAATTTCCTCTTCAGTGTGTTTTTGGCTAGAGTAATTCTCTGAGGAAAAACCATGTAATAATTGCCCACCATTTCTTCCAGATGCGCCCCAACCAACTTTATTTTTCTCCAATATGACTATATTTAAATCTGGATTTAATTTAGATAAATATAATGCTGATGAAATTCCTGATAAACCTGCACCAATTATACAAACATCACATTGTAAGCTCTCATTTAATTTGTTAGTATTAAGACTGAATGCTTTTGTTCTTACGTAATAATTATCTGAATAATCCATCAGATACATAAATATCAAATTTTAAAGGTTAGTTATAGCTATGAATGATTATGTCGATTGGTTGAAGAAAAATAAAATAACAGAGGTAGAGTGTATGATCCCTGATAATTCAGGTATACCAAGGGGTAAAATACTACCAACAAAAAAATTTTTAAGCTCTATTGAGTCAGGTGGATTAAGATTACCTTTAGCCCTATTCAAATTAGCAGTATCTAGAGATGTGACTTATTCAATAGATGATCAGATTTTAAATCCTACAGATGGTGATTTTATATTAAAGCCCGATTTTAATACTCTTAGAACTGTTCCATGGTATGATGAACCAACCGCACAAGTTATTTGTGATGCTGTTGATAACAATGATAATGTTATAGAGGTTCACTCTAGAGGTATTTTAAAAAAAGTAATTGGTCTTTATGAAAACATGGGCCTTGAACCAGTAGTTGCTCCAGAAATTGAATTTTATTTAGTTAAGAAAAACAATGATCCAGACAATCCTCTAGAGACACCAAGTGGGCAATCTGGAAGAATTGAAAAAGGAAATCAGTCTTACGGTATTGACGCTGTTAATGAATTTGATCATATTTTTGAGGATCTGTATGACTACTGTGAGACTCAAGAATTAGAGGTTGAGAACATTAATCATGAGGATGGACCAGCACAAATGGAAATTAACTTCAAGCATGGTAACCCTCTTGACTTGGCTGATCAGGTTTTTTTATTTAAAAGAACTCTGAGACATACTGCATTGAAGCATAATTTGTATGCAACTTTTATGGCTAAACCGATGGAAGATACTCCAGGAAACTCGATGCATATACATCAATCAATTTTAAAAAAAGGTAAACCAATATTTGTGGATAAAAATCTTAAAACTACAAAACATTTTGATAACTATTTGGGTGGATTACAAAAATATTCAAAAGCTTTTTTACCTCTTTTTGCACCAAATGTTAATTCCTTTAAAAGGCTTAGAGGTTTTTGGGAGGAAGGTACACCTTTTAACCTAAACTGGGGTTTTGAAAACCGTACCTGTGGTTTTAGAGTCCCAAATTTTAACTCTGCCACACAGGCAAGAATTGAAAATAGACTTTGTGGATCAGACGTAAATCCATACTTAGCTATAGCTGCAACTTTATCTGCGGGATATCTAGGTTTGAAGAAAAAATTAAAAGCAACCCCAGAGACCAAAAAAGCTGCTTATAACGTAAATGTTTCTCTGACAGAAAGCATCTATCAATCAATAGATACTTTTTCTAGATCTAAGGAGGCAAAAGAGATATTTGGTGAAACATTTATAGAATTATTTTGTTCAATCAAAGACTTAGAGGTAAATGCCTATAATAAAATTATTACAGCATGGGAAAGAGAATATTTACTTCTTAATGTTTGATCTATTAATTAAGTAAATACTAATTGCTGCTAATATAACAATTAGCATTATTATTGCGGAAAGAGCATTAACTTCTGGACTCAATCCCAATCTAACTTTAGAAAAAACCACTATTGGCAAAGTGTTAGCTCCGGGACCGGTAGTAAAACTAGCAACGACAAGATCGTCCAAAGAGAGTGTAAATGCAAGTAACCAACCTGATAATATTGCAGGTAATATTACAGGAGCAGTTACTTTCCAAAAAATCATATTTGGAATTGTCCCAAGATCCTGAGCAGCCTCTTCTATATTTTTATCGTAACTACTCAACCTTGACTGGATAATAACTGCAACAAAAGCTACAGAGAAAGTTATATGCGATATTAAGACTGTTAGTTGTCCTTTTGAGGAAGGAAAGCCAATAATATGGTTAGATGATATAAAGAATAACAACAAAGAAAGCCCTAAAATTATCTCAGGCATTACCAAAGGAGAAGAACTCAAGAAAATAAAGAAAGGCCTGGCTGGAATTTTTGATATTCTTGTTAATGAAAAACCAATCATTACACCCATGATTGTTGCAAATGTTGCTGAAAGAGAGGCAATTTTTAAACTAGTATAAAAAGCCTCTAAAATTTGTTCATTTTGAAATAATTCCTTATACCATCTCAAAGAGAAACCCTTCCAAACCATAACTCTTTTATTATCATTAAAAGAATAAGCTATAAGAGTTAAAATAGGAAAATATAGAAATGAAAATCCAATTGTTAAGGTAAAAATTTTAAAAAATAATTTATTCATTTTTAAAATTATATTTTGCGTACATTAATTGAAAAATAATTATTGGAAATACAAGAATTACAATACCAGACATTGCAAGTGCGCTAGCAATAGGCCAATCTCTATTTACAAAAAATTCATCCCAAATTATTTTCCCAAAATAAAGTTTATCACTGCCACCTAACATTTCTGGAATTATATATTCTCCAACAACTGGTATAAAAACCAACATACTCCCCGCAACAATTCCTGGTAAAGAGAGAGGTAAGATAACTTTTACAAACGTGTTTAAAGGCTTTGCACCTAAATCATTAGATGCATCAATCAAATTTAAATCAAATTTAACCAAATATCCATAAAGCGGTAAAATCATAAATGGAAGGTAAGTATAAACAACGCCTAAAATCACAGCATAATGATTGTGTAACATAGATATTGGTTCAGTAATTAGACCTATATGTATGAGAACCGAATTTATTATACCAGAACCTTGCAGTAAGACTTTCCATGCATATACCCTTAAAAGAAAAGAACTCCAAAAAGGTATGATAAGCATAATCAAAAGTATGTTTCTTATACTTGGTTTAGATTTTGCAACGTAAAAAGCTATGGGATAACCGATTAATAAACATAATACCGTGGATGTAAAAGCTAATGATAGTGAATTGAGATATGATCTTATATAGAAAGGGTCTGAAAAAATGAATAAATAATTTCCAAGAGTTGAATTAATCTTCAATCCATTTTCAGAAAAAGAGAAAAGATCACGATAAGGTGGCATACCCCATTCAGACACAGATATTGATATTTTAAAAATTAAAGCTAATGGAACAAAAAAGAACAAAACTAGCCATAAATATGGAGTGAATACAAACCACACGTTTTGTTTTTTTAAATTTTTAATCATTAAAGAAATATATTGATGTTTCGTTAAAACTTATCTGAACTTTGTCATCCCATCTTATTTGAAGGTTATCTGAAACTAAACTATTTTGCATAAAAGAATAAAATTCAAATCCATTAACCTCAATTAAATACTTAGTATAGCTCCCTAAATAAGCTACTTCTTTAATTACACCAATATTTAAATTATCAGATTGATTTTCTAGTTTTTTAACAGAAATTTTTTCAGGCCTAATTAAACATTTAACATAGTTTTCTTTATTGTTAGTATTTTTAACTTCATAATTTAATTCTTTAATGATGATTTGATTATTTTTATTAAGAACATTAAAGATATTGGCTGTGCCTATAAAATTGGCTATATATTTGTCCTTTGGTTTTTCATATATCTCAACAGGATTACCGACTTGGAGAATTTCTCCATTTTTCATAATTGCCATTCTGTCAGATAATGACATTGCTTCCTCTTGATCATGGGTAACAATTATAAAAGTGATACCTAACTTATACTGTAGATTAACTAACTCGAATTGTGTTTGTACTCTTAGCTGTTTATCTAATGCTGCAAGTGGTTCATCCAATAAAAGTAATTTTGGTTTTTTGACTAGACATCTTGCTAACGCTACACGTTGTTGTTGACCACCAGATATCTCATTGATTTTTCTTTTCTCTAAACCATTCAGTTCTAGTAAATTTAAAATTTCATTAACACGATGATTGATTTCTTCTTTAGAAATTTTTTCTTCTTTTAGTCCAAACTGGATATTATTAGTGACATTTAAATGCGGAAATAGTGCATAATTTTGGAACATAATATTTAGAGGTCTTACATATGGTGGAAGTTTCGTGATATCCTTTCCCTCAAGTAGAATTCTTCCTTCATCAGGCTTCTCAAAACCTGCTATAATTCTCAAAAGTGTTGACTTACCACATCCTGAAGATCCTAGGAGACTGAATATTTCAGATTTAGCTATTTTTAGATTAACTTTGTCTAAAGCAACGACATTATCAAACCTTTTTGATACATCTATGATTTGTAAAAAAGGTTCAGACATAAAAAAGATTGTGAAAAGCGCAACTTAAGTAAAAGTTGCGCTTTTATTTAATTATTGAGAAGCTTTAAAACTATTAAATACTCTTGAAGATATCCTAGACTTTTGAGGTGAGTCAGCTGTATCTGCAAAAAGTTTAGTTAATGTCTCTTCTGTTGGATAAATAGCTGGGTCTGAAAGAATATCTGGATCTATCAAACCTTCAGTTGTGTTAGCTACTAGATTAGGATTTGAGTACCAAACATAGTTAGTAATCTCTGCAACAACTTCTGGTCTCAAAATATAATCTATAAATTTATGAGCATTTTCTACATTTTTCGCATCTGCTGGAATTCCCATCATATCAAACCAAATTACTGTTCCTTCATTAGGAATTGAATACCAGACCTCTTCGATTTCCTCGTATGCTGCTATAAATACATCGCCTGACCAACCTATTGCTAAGCAAATTTCACCATTTGCTAAATCATCGATGTACTGAGAAGAATCAAAATACTTTATGTAAGGTCTAATATTATTCAATAATTCTAGTGCCTCTTGATTAGCTTTAGTGTTTTCTGTATTTGGATCATGGCCAAGGTAATTTAATGCAATCTCAACAATTTCACTTGGTGCATCTAAGAAAGCTACACCACAATCTTCGTATTTAGAAATTTCATCTACATCAAATATTATGTCCCATGACTCAACATCTCCACCTCTTTCCTCGACGGCAGCAACATTGTAACCAATTCCAGTTGTGCCATACATGTAATTAACAGAGTATTCCCCACCTGGATCATGAGCATCAGTTTTTTCTAAAACACTTGGATCTAAATTTTTGAGGTTTGGAATCATACTTTTATCAAGTTTTTGAAAAACTCCAGCTTTAATTTGGTTTTCCATAAAGGAGCCTGATGGAACAACTAAGTCATAACCACTTCCTCCAGCTAAAAGCTTAGCCTCTAGAACTTCGTTTGAATCAAATACATCGTATGTTACATCAATACCAGTTTCTTCCTCAAAATTTGCAATTGTATCTTCAGCTATATAATCGGACCAATTGTATATAAATAACTCTTCTTTAGCGCTCAAACTCATAGGAAGTATTAGCACAATAAGAGCTGTTAAAAATTTATTCATATTACCTCTCCTCTTAAATAAGTAGAATTTGAATAATATGATAATTTTTTTTAAAAATCACAAATTTTTTTATATAGATCTGGTCTACGATCTCTAAAATTTCCCCAAGATTGGCGGTATTTTGTTATTTCTGAAAAGTCGAAATTCTTAGATACAAAGCCCTCATCTTTTTTGTCCATTTCAATTTCAATATTACCCAAATGATTAGCGATAAAGGAACTGCCATAAAATGTAACAGATATTGAACCTTCATTTTCTGTGCCAATTCTATTAGAAGCAATGACTGGAATTTGATTTGCTGCTGCATGACCTTTCATTACGTTTTGCCAGTGATCTTTTGAGTCTAATAACGGGTCTTGAGGCTCAGAACCAATTGCTGTGGGATATAGTAAAATATCTGCACCAGAAAGTGTCATAGATCTTGCACATTCAGGAAACCATTGATCCCAGCATATACCACAACCAAGATTTCCAAATTTTGTGTTAAATACTTTGAAGCCAGTATCTCCGGGTTTAAAGTAAAACTTTTCGTTATAACCAGGACCCTCGGGAATATGGGACTTTCTATATAAATCACTTAATTTACCATCAGCATTAATCACAACTAGAGAATTAAAAAAATTATTTTCTTTTTTTTCAAAAAAACTGATCGGCATTACCATATTATTTTTCTTACAAAAATTAGAAAAAATTTCAAATAGTTTGTCATTAGGAAATTCAATTGCATAATTAAAAAACTTTTTATCCTGAGTTGAGCAAAAATACTCAGTTTGAAATAACTCTTGTAGGAGGAGAATATTTACATTTTCCTTAGATGCTTGTTGAGCAATATTTATAGCCTTATTTAAATTTAAATCTTTTTTTTCTTTTATTGATTTAAATTGTGAAGCAGCGACCTTAACTGACATTTTTTGGCACATTCATAGTAACACAATGGATATTACCTCCACCATAATTTATATGTGAAGTTTCAATCATCTCAATTTTTTTATCTTTAAAAATATCTTTAAAAATATCATAAACCATTTCATCTTCTTTAACATTAAATTTTGGAACAAAGATTTTATGCTTTGAAAAATAAAAATTTATATACGAGGCAATTAGCTTTTTGTCATTAACAACTATTTCTGAAGGTAGTGGTATATCAATTAGTTCTATATTACTGTCAATGCTCGAAAGATTACTTAGAATAATTGATTTAATATTAGTTAAATTGTTTAAATTCAAATCATCTAAATCATAACTTTTTGCAATTAAATATTTTCTATTTCCAATAGGACATAAAATATTGTCTATGTGCCCATCAGTATCGTCATCTTTTAAACCTTCGGGGATCCAAATTATTGAATTTAAATCAAATAAACTAGTCAGTGTTTGCTCTATTTTTACTTTTTCAGGATTATTTCTATTAGGGTTAAGTAGTACACTTTCAGTGGTAAACAAGTTTCCGTATTCATCGTAAGTAATTGCACCACCTTCTAAAGTAAGGTCATTTAAATATGAAGTAAAAGAAAATTGATTTGAGATATATTCACCTACTTTATTATCATTAAAATAATTTGGGTATTTTCCATAACCATTAAAATTAAAGTTAATACATTTAAGTTCATTGTCCTCTTTTATAAAGATTGGTGCAATATCTCTCATCCAAGAGTCATCTAGTTCTAATTGAATAATATTAATTTTTTGATTATTAATATAATTTTTACAATCATTGTAATCCTCTTTATTACAATACATATAAACTGTTTCTTCATCAGAAATACAATTAGCTAAATGCGCCATTTCTAATCTGGCATCTTTAATTATTTCGTTGTAAAGATTTTTATTACATGGCCAAGCCATTAGGCATTTGTCATGTGCTTCCCATTCTGGAATTAACTTCATAAGATTATAGTATATATTTTTTTTTAATTATGAATATTTGTATGCTCTCAGATATGGTCAAAAAAGAAAAAAGAATGCCCCTAATACCAGATGATATTATTGAACTAAAAAACATATCAACCAAATTCAACTTTTATATTGAAAAATTTACTGACAGAATAATTGAAGAGAAAGAATATATTTCAGTTGGGTGTAAATACTATACAAATCAAAAAATAGATTTATTCTTATCAATGCAAGGTTTGAAACAAAGTCAAATAAAGTCAAATCAAAATTACTTAGTCTTACTCGATGCTGTGGAGTATGTTGAGCAAAATAGAGCTATATTAAATAAAATTTTAAAAAATAATTGTTCTCTGTTATTTTATGATTTATTAAGTGGCAAACACTCAATCAAAATTTTAAAATCTGCTAATAAAGATTATTTGCAAAAATCAACTATTTACATAAGTAAAAAATTAAAAGCAAAATTACCAGTATTTTGTAATTCCCTAAAAAGAGATAGTATTGAAAAATTTTATTTATCCAAAAAAGGATATATTAATTTTCGTTATTTAAGTTTAATTGAAAAATTAGTTTAATATTAAATAAATACCCGTAGATACTAATAATAATGCAAAGAAATACTCAAAGCTTCTTTTTAATTTAGGGTTAGATACTAAATTTTTAATTAAACTTCCAAAAAGTGCCCATAAACTTATACATGGAAAGCTTACTAATGATGACATCAACCCTGTGAAAACAACAGCTATCCAAAGCTTTTCTTCTAAAGGCATAAAACCAGATGCAACTGTAATAGCAATTGTCCATGCCTTAGGGTTTACCCATTGAAAAAGAGCAGCTTCGTAAATATTTAAGGGTCTACCTGAGTCTTTCTTGTAATCCTTCAGAGACCCAATCATTTGATAAGCTAAATAAATGAGATAAAAAAAACAAAGCCATTTTAGTATCATTTGAAATTCTGGTTTATTAATCAAAATTAAACCTAAACCTGTGCAAATTAATGAAACTTGAAGAGCATGACCTAAAGAAATACCAGTAATATGAGGTATAGTCCTTTTAAAACCAAATTTTAAGCCTGATATCGTTAACATGGCATTATTGGGCCCAGGTGTGATAAACATGACGGTGTAATACGATACAATTGCTACAACTAAAGCTATATCTATCAATTAATTAATCTTTAATACTAAACTTATTATCATTTAAGATAACATGTATTGGAACACCAGTTGAAAGTTCAACAGTATTAATATTATTTGGTTCATAAATATTCATAACAATTAAAAGAGCTCTTAGAGAATTTCCATGTGCTGCAATTAAAATATTATCATTTTCGTTACTTTGAATAGCAGGTTTAATTACTTCCTCAAAATATTTTGTAACTCTTCTTACCACATCCTCAAGACTTTCACCGTTAGGGGGTTGATCAGAATAGCCTCTTCTCCACTTATGAACTTGTTCCTCTCCAAATTTTTGGGCAGTTTCCTTTTTGTTTAAACCAGTGAGATCACCATAATCTCTCTCATTTAAATTAATGTTTGAGATTATTTTTCCTTCATTATTTAAAAAATCCCACTGATTTAGATTTTGAAGAATTATTTTAGCGGTTTCTTGAGCTCTTTTTAATTCGCTTGTAAATACAATATTGAATTTAATATCTAAATTTTTGAAGTTTTGCCCAGCTTTATTCGCCTCCTCAATGCCTTGTTTAGATAATTCAATATTTTTAAAGCCTGTAAAAAGATTTAATTTATTCCACTCGCTTTGACCATGGCGAATTAATAAAATATTTTTCATTGAATTTGATATATATTATTAATTACTCATGGTCAAATTTCGCATTGAAAAAGATAGCTTAGGTGAAATTAAAGTCGAAAGCACGAAACTTTGGGGAGCACAAACTCAAAGATCAATAGAAAACTTTCAAATAGGTATTGGAAAATTTCATTTTCAAAATATTTTTATAGAGGCCCTTGCCTTACAAAAAAAATCATGTGCTTTTGCAAATGCAGAATTAAAATTATTACCGAAAAATCACACTAAAATTATTGGTAAAGTTTGTGATTTAATTATATCTGGAAAATTAAATGGTCACTTTCCTCTTGTTGTATGGCAAACAGGATCAGGGACTCAAATCAATATGAATCTTAATGAAGTCATTGCAAATAAAAGTAATCAGTTATTAGGAAGAAAGCTCCCGACAAATACCCCACTTCATCCTAATGATCATATTAATATGTCTCAATCATCAAATGACAGTATTCCTACTGCAATGCATATAGCTACTGTGCTATCAATTAAAAAAAAATTACTTCCTGAAATAGTTTTTTTTAAAAAATCTTTAAAAAAGAAAATTTCTGAGTTCAAAGGAATAATTAAAATTGGAAGAACTCACACTCAAGATGCAACACCAATTAAAATATCAAATGAATTTTTAGCGTTTTATGATCAAATATCTTATGCAGAAAATGTTATAAAAAAAAGTTTAGATAAACTCTATGAATTAGCTCAAGGAGGAACTGCTGTTGGATCTGGAGTAAATGCACCTAAAAATTTTTCTAAAATATTTATTAAATACTTAAAAAAGGAAACAGGGCTTCAGTTTAAGTCTGCCTCAAATAAGTATGAGTCTCTTGCTTCCCATGATGTATTTATTGAAGTCATGTCAGGTATCGAAATTTTAACTAGTGCTTTATTTAAAATGGCAAATGATATTAGGGTATTAGCATCTGGGCCAAGAAGTGGCATTTCTGAGTTAATTCTTCCAGCCAATGAACCTGGCTCATCAATTATGCCAGGAAAAATAAATCCTACACAGTGTGAGGCTCTATCGATGGTGTGTACACATGTGATTGGTCTTAGAAATTCTATAGCCTTCGCTTGCTCACAAGGCCATTTCCAATTAAATGTTTATAATCCATTAATCATACACAATACTCTTGATGCAATTAGTTTAATTAGCGAGGCTATGGCCTCCTTTAATAAAAACTGTTTGAAGGGATTAAAAGTTAATAAAAAAAGAATAAATGAACTTTTAAATCGCTCTTTAATGCTTGTGACGCCTTTAACCAAAGTTATTGGATACGATCTTGCCTCTAAAGTGGCACTAAATGCTTATAATAAAAACATTTCATTAAAAGAGTCTTGTATGGAACTAACTGATTTGTCTGAGAAAGAATTTAATAAATATACTGATCCAAAAAAAATGGTTTAGTTGATGTTATGTATTTTATAATTTTCTTTTGATTTAAATAATTCCTTTAGCAAATTATTTGTAATGAAGTGTCCTGTTTTAAAACCCTTATAAGTACCAATTATAGGGTAACCAGATAAATAAAGATCGCCAACTACGTCTAAAACTTTGTGGCGCATTAATTCGTTATCATATCTTAATCCATCTTTATTAAGTGGTTTTTTGTCTTTAATAACAATGGCATTATCTAGTGAGCCGCCTTTAATTAGATTTTGCGACTTGAGGTATTCAATTTCTTGAAAAAAACCAAAAGTTCTAGCTTTTGATATGGACTCAATATAGTTACCATTTAAATTCTTAATTTTAATATCTTGATCTTCATACTTTCCTTCGAAACTAGACTCTAAATTAATATTTAACCCCTCATCTTTTGGTAAATTAGGTGCTAACTCAGCAAATCCATAATCACATGAAAATTTTACAGGCTTAACAATTTCTAAAATCTTTTGTTCTGAGTCTTGCTCTTTTATTCCTTTTTTTAAGACTCTTTCGACAAATACATTTGAACTACCATCAAGGATAGGTACTTCAACATTGTCAATTAAAATTTCACAATTATTAATATGAAGACCTGCTAAAGCACTTAATAAGTGTTCAACAGTTTTAACTTCAACTCCATTTGAAGCTATGTTTGTTGAAAATTTTGTTGATATTACATAATCCCATTTAGCAGGAATAATTGTTGATTTATCAATTCTATTAAAAAAAATGCCAGACTTTATAGGTGCGGGGTTAAGAATAATGTTAGTTTTAACACCGGTGTGCAATCCAATCCCATCTAATCTTATTGATTCTTTGAGAGTAAAACTCTTCATTTAAATGATAGTATGAAAATACTCAAAAAGTATTACTTTATATTTGTAAAACTTTGTATTTATTAAACCTGCCGTTTAGAGCCTTTTCGAAGATAGGAGGGGGTATCTATATCCTCAATGGTCTCATTTTCATCACTAAATTCTGAAATTTCAGAAATTTCGGATAATTCATCACTATCTTTAATTTGTTTAGTAATTTCAGTATTTTCTTCGACAACATCATTAAATAAAAAAAGGTTTGGGTCTGTCTTTGTTTTTTTTGGTTTTTGCTTTTTTTCAGGAATTTCGACACTGTTCTCAGTAGTTTTTTTATCTGTAGACATGAGTTTAGACAACATACCAAAAAAACCTTTCTTCTTTTTTTCTTCAATATTTTCATAATTGTTAGTGTTATGGTTGCTCTTGTCAATTAATTCATCTTTGACATCAATTTCTTTTTCGAGCTCATCTGTCACATTAAATACTTCATTTTCGGAATTGACCTGTTTTTCTTCTACCACACTTGAAATATCCTCAACTGATTTAGTATCTGGCATTTCATAAGAAAAACTTCCATCAACTTTGTTCTTTATAGCACTAAACCCTGAGTTATTTTCAGACTCTGGGTAGTAGAGAATTTTTTTTCCTGAAGCTTCTATTCCAGTAGCAAAAATACTAATTTTTAATTTACTTTGCAGAGTCTCGTCTATCAAAGAACCAAAAATTATATTTGCATCAGGATTAACACTCTGCCTTATAATATTTGCAGCATGATCAACTTCTAATAAAGTCATATCATTACCACCAGAAATATTGACTATGACTCCTTTAGCGGTGTTCATATCTATGTTTTCAATTAATGGATTAGTTAAAGCCAAATTTGATGCTTCAACTGCCTTGTTATCTCCCTCAGCTACGGCAGTGCCCATCATTGCAAATCCCATTTCTTTTATGACTGTTCTTACATCTGCAAAGTCTAAGTTAATAAGACCAGGCTGAGTGATTAAATCAGTGAGCCCTTTCACACCATCAAAAAGAACATTGTCTGCTTTCTTAAAAGCCTCTGCGAAAGAAGTTTGCTCATTGGATACTTTGAATAAATTTTGGTTAGGTATAATGAGCAATGTGTCTACATTTTTTTTAACTTCTTCAAGTCCCTCTAATGCTAAGTTCATTCTCTTAGTGCCCTCAAAGTTAAATGGGGTTGAAACAATCGCAACTGTAACTATACCTAATTTTTTTGCAATACTTGCGATGACTGGTAAAGCACCTGTTCCTGTACCTCCACCCAAACCAGCTGTAAGAAATAACATATTAGTATTTCTTAGTTCTTCTGAAATTAAATCAATGCTTTCTTCGGCTGCATCTTTTCCAATAACCGGATCAGCGCCCGCACCCAATCCTTCAGTTTTTTCTAAGCCTAATTGTATACGATTATAACAAAGTGAATTTTCAAGAGCTTGGGCGTCAGTATTAGCAACAATAAAATCAACATTGTTTAAATTTGATTGGATCATGTTGTTAACAGCATTACTACCTGCACCGCCAATACCCATTACAGTTAAGGATGGTTTTAAGTTTTTTACATCAACTACTGGTTCAATATCTAGTGTCATTTTTTTCCCCGCAAATCAACCTATAGTAGGTCTACGAATCTTTTGTACCATATTTTGTTTGAAAAAGAATCAATTTTTTGAATAAATTTACTATTTTCCGAACTTTTATTAGTCAAAAGCCAAAAACTTGAATATGTGGACATAATACTAGCATCATTTAAAACTTTAGGTATGCCGCAAGATTTTGGTGGTTCTAAAAATTGAATTTCATAACCAAACTTTGTTCGAAAGTAATTGTAGAAATTTGTTAACTTTGACCCACCTCCAGTAAATACATATGAGTAAAAACTCTTATCTTTTGGTAAAGATTTGAAAACTAGTTCAAAAGTTTCATCTAATCGATCTATAGTGATTTCTTTTAAATTATTATGACCAACATTTTTCTTTTTGTTATCCCCAAAGTCCTCCCAGATAGGAATTTCAACTGTTGAATTTCTAGTATCAGATAAATCAATAGTAGAAATTTTAAGTTTTTCAGCAAAATCAAAACTTATATTATGTATATTTACCAAGTCATTTGAAATTTTTTTACTACCTTGTGGTATTTTTTTTATAAAATGTAAAACTTTATTTTTTATCATTATAATATTTATAATATTAAAACCATAATCTATAAGAATAACATTTGTTTTAGTTTTTGGTTTATTTTTTAAATAAAAATAGTAAGAGGTAGTAGAGTCTAGGTAATTTAAAATTTTAATCTGTAATTTTTGAAATATATTCTTAAAAAGATTAATTTGTTTAATATCAATCATTGAAACTAAAGAAATTATGGATAGCTTATTACAACTTAAACCTATAGGGTTTTCTGTAATTAATTTATCGTCAATTTTATAATGCGAAGTATAAACATTATAATAGTAATTTTTATCTCTAGGAAACTTTATCTTTGAGATTTTTCTTAAATCATTTTTTTCAATAATATCACCATTAAGATTTAGATCCTTTTGAATTTTCTTAATTTGAACACTTTGATTAGTTACTAAGATGTAGGTATCTTTAATAATATAATTAGCTTGTTTTTCAGCTTGAACTATTGAATTTTTTATAGAATCAATAAAATCATCAAAATTTTCTATATCTTCACCATTGTAACCTCTAGATCTAGTCTTGCCCGTTCCTATTATTGAAAATTCTTGATTAAGCTCAGAGAATATTATTGTCTTTATAGAAAAAGATCCGATTTCAATTATTGTTTTGTAATTATCCAATTATTTTAATCTTATTGTTTTATTATGAAAATTTCTAAAGTCTAAAAATTCTTTGTAATTTGTGCTTTTGCCAATTAAATCAATATTATTTTCAATAAAGTTTAACAATTTGGAATCAATCACTTTAGGAAGCATGACAATTATACCATTACTTAAAATTAAATTGTATCTCCTTTCATCTATGTATTCTATTTGATTAATTTTAAATAAAGAAGACAAGGTATTAAAATTTTCAAATAGATATCTATTTATATGAATACTATTTTTAGAAATATCTATAAGGTTAATTGAATTTAAATAATCTTTGTTGAAATAATTAGAATTAGCTGTAGAGTTATCAAAAAATATTACTTCTTTAGTCAAGTTGTTGTAAGCAAAAGGTCTTTTAAGATTTATCTTAACATTGATTGTATTATTTTTACGTTTTAATAAAAAGTTTTCAATAAATAAATAATCTTTTAAATAATTATTGATATCATTTAAATTATTTGCAATTTCAATTTCAAAATCTTTATGTATGTTAGAGTCAATGAAATTAATAATTTCTAAAGGTTTATTAATAAATTGGTTTATTATTAAATAAAGTAATAATATTAATATTGATATTGATGATAAGAAAAAAATAATTTTTCTATGTAAAAATTTCATAAAGATGAATTGATTATTTGATTTAATAATTGAAAGTATGAGATTTTTTGGAAATTAGCTTGTTCAGGAGCTAATGATATTCTTGTTAGTCCTGGATGTGTGTTGATTTCTAGAAAATAAATATTTTTACTTTTATTGCATAATATAAAATCTAATCTTGCTATTGCTTTGCAATTACAAGCACGAAATATTTTTTTTGAAATATTTATTATAAAATTATATTGGAATTTTGGTATTCTGGCTGGTAGAAAATGCAAACTTTTATTTTTTGTATATTTTGCATCATAGTTATAGTGTTTACCTTTAAATTCTATTTCTGTGATACCAAGAGCTTTAATATTGTTATTATTTTCTATAACTGTTACAGTTAATTCCTTTCCGTCGATTATCTCTTCGATTAAATTTTCGTAAATTTTCATATTTTTATTTAGCTCATTTTTATTATTCAAATATTTTATCCCCTTTGATGAGCCACCCCAATTTGGTTTTAATATGACAGGGAATTTGATTTGCTTTTTACTAATAATTTCTTTTGGGGATAGGATATTTAGCTCTTTTTTGAGGTAGTTTTTTAATAAGCGTTTATTAAAACACAATGCTGATGAAATAGGCCCAGAATGAGTAATAGTAAGATTATTTCTTAAAACAAATGAGTTTATACCACCATCTTCACCAAATTCTCCATGAAGAGAATTGAATATTACATCTGGATTATATTGTATGATTTTTTCTAAGTTTTTTTTATTAATATCTAAAAATTTCACATTGAATTTGTTTTTCTTAAGACAATTAAAAACATTTTTTCCAGACATTAGAGATACCTCTCTTTCATCTGACCATCCACCTGCTATTATTAATATTTTAAGCTGTTTTATTTTTTTAACAGTCAATCTATAATTCTTAATTCTTTTTCAAGCATAATCTTGTGTTTATCTTTAACTCTTTTTTGAATTTTAGAAATAAATAAATCTATACTATTTGCGCTTATATTAGGCTCGTTCTCAAAAAAATTTGAGTGTGTTCTAGATAATTTTATTGGTCCATTATAAAAACTTTCATCTATAGATGACTTTATAAGTCTCCATGCACTTTGATTTTTTGGATTTTTAAAGATACTTCCACAACAATTTACTTTTTGGGGTTGTGATTGTTTTCTGATAATATCGTACTCATTCATTAAACTCTTTATATAATCTTGATCTTTATATGTAATTTTAAATTTTCCATATAAGATTATTGTATTATTTTTTTGAAAACCCTTCCGGTAATCAAATTGTAATTCACTAATATTTTTTTCAAATATTTTATTTTGATTTGCGTCATAATAAATAACACTTATTAATTTATCTTTAATTTCCTGATTATAACAACCTGCATTCATAAATATATTGCCTCCAATTGAGCCTGGAATTGTAAATAAGAACTCATAACCAGTTATAGATTTTTGGTAACAAAACTTTGATAAGTAATTGTCTAAAACTGCAGCACCAACTAACATGTGATCAGAGTTTACTTGAACATCAGTAAAATCTCCTAAAAGCTTTATACCTATTCCTTTGAAACCTTCGTCTTTAATTAAAGTATTTGATAAATTACCTATTACTAAAAATGATTTAGTTTTGATATCATTTTGAATAAATAGATTATTTAATTCAATTTGATTATGAACTTTATAAAGGTGGCTAATATTACCTCCTGATTTTAACCATGAAAATTTAGCTGATGAGTAGTTAGTTATTAAGTTTTTATTTTCTTGAGTCATAAAAAAAACGAATTTGGCTTGAAATATCACCAGCTCCAGCGGTAATAATTATACTTTCTCTTTTATTTCTTACAAATTGATCTAATAAACTAAATAAATCATGATAATTATCAACATATTTAGTTTTTTGATTATTCAAAACATTCAAATCATTTACTAAATTTTTAGAATTTTTCATACCTTTTTTATAGCTTTCACCAGCCTCATATGTTTTTAAAATAATCAAATTTTTAAAATTTTTTAATACACTCAAATATTCACCATACAAATCATTTAATCTTGAGTATCTATGTGGTTCTATAATCAAACAAACATTCTTTTTTTTATATAAAGATATAACGTCAATTAACTTTTCTATTTCAGTAGGATGATGTGCATAATCATCAATAAATATTGTTTTTTTTAATTTACCAAGAATATTCATTCTTCTTTTTGTTCCTCTAAAACTAAGTATATGTGATTTTTTTATTTTGTACCCTAAGTCATCTATAATAGCTAGAACTGCGGTTAAATTTTGAACATTGTGTTCTCCTAATAGATTTGTGGATAAATTTTTGAATAAGATTTTTTTACCTATTAAAAAATTAAAATATGATCTTTTATTAGTCAAATTTATCAATTTGTAACTATAATTTGCATTTGAATTTGAACCGAACGTTATTATATTTCCAGAATATTTTTTTAATGGGGATAAAAAATAATCATCATTATTAATAAAAATTTTACAGTCTTTTTTACTTTGTCTATAAATATATTTTTTAATTTTTGATTTGAAATTTGAATATGATTTATAGAAATCTACATGCTCTCTATCGACATTTAAATATATGAGATATTTTGGATTTAACTTAAATACTGTTCCATCACTTTCATCTGCTTCAACAACAACATATTTGCTATTAGTAAGGTAAATATTTTGACCAAAATTCAACATAACTCCGCCGGAAATAACAGTTGGATTTAGACCAGCACAAACTAATAAATGACCTAAAAAAGATGTAGTTGAAGTTTTTCCATGTGATCCAGATACTACAATTGTGAATTTATTTTTACAAATAAGCTGGAGAAGTTTAGATCTATTATAACAAGGTATTTTATTTTTTTTTGCCTCTTTAATTTCAGGATTATTTTTAATTGCAGTGGAGTAAAATATCACTTCTCTATCTTTAATGTTTGAGATTTTGTGGCCAATATAAACGGGTATTTTATATTTTTCTAAGTTAATAGTACTAGCGTTGTAAGTAATATCACTGCCCGTGATGTCCACATTATTTTTTTTTAAGTAAATAGCTAGAGCACTCATACCAATGCCATTTATTCCAATAATATGTACTTTGATTGAAGATAGATCTGAGAATTTCATCTTGAAATGTAACAAATTATTTTTTTGATAGAATGAGGATTGATAAGTGGATTGAAGTAAAATTGACTAGTTAATTTTTTTTTATTTGGAATATAAAAATTTTTTTGACTCATATCATGAAAGAGAAAGTAATCTAAATTAAATTTTTGATGTTGATCTCTTGATATTAAATGAGGAGTAAAATAAACATTATTAGTATAATACAATATTTCATTTACAGAACCTGAACCAGATCTTGAAAGTATTATATCGTATTCCTGTAGATTCAAATCATCTTTAAAGGAAAAGAATTCGCAATTATTTTTATCTAAAAGATCTAAATATTTTTTTTTTAAAACTTTTATATGAGACTCAGGTATTTGAATAAAAAATTTAATGTTTTTTAAATATGCTCTGTCAAAATTTGTTATTTCTTTTAACATTATATTATTCAAATCTAATGAACCAGCACTTCCACCCATTAGCAAAACATTTATAGAGTTATGATCGAGTTTTTCTCTAAATTTATTTCTATTAATAAAAAAATTACCAACAAAAATTTCCTTGCTACGCATATTGTCTTTTGGAAATGAAATAAATGCATTTTTAGCAATAAAATAGTTTATTTTATTTGCTAGTCCATATATTACATTCTGCTCATGAATATAAATTTTATTAAAACAAAGAAGAAAAATATTAAATAATTTTGAAATTATTAAAACGGGAGTTGTAATAAAACCACCAAAACCTATCAAAATTATTCTCCTATTAGATAAAAATACAAAGGATAATTTTAATAATAAATTAAGGATAAAAAAAAATTTATTTTTTGATTTTAAAATAATTTTATTTATTTTATTACTTTCAATTTTTCCTAAATATTTTTTTCCTATTTCATTCGTAATAAAAAGTATATTATTTGGATCTTTTATAAGACTTAAATTATTTATATAAGCAAGTGCAGGCAAGATATGACCACCTGAAGATCCTGCTATCACGATATATTTAATTTTTTTCAATAACTATTTCTTTCAGTACTTTATTTGTTTCAATATCTACAATTTGAAATATTGCTTTGTTATCTTTGATTAATTTTTGTTGATATTGATTTTCATTAATCAAATAAACATCATTTAATCCAATATTTTTATCCATAATAATTGTTTTATTATCGTTATTACTCATTTTATAGAAAACACCAAAAATAATTGCTATTATCCCTGCAATTATTAATAAGCCTTGAATTATAACTAAACTAATTAGAATTTTTTTTTTTAACATATATCCAATGATTAAATCTTATAATTACAAATATTTTAAAATAGAAATATTATACGAGGATAGCTATATAGCAATATTAAATAAACCCTCTGGGCTTTTAACACATAAAAAAAATGAGTTAGATAATAGTCCTAACTTACAGGAAAGTCTTAAAGACCAATTTAAAATAGATGATAACGAGTATTTAAAGGAGGGGATTGTGCATCGTCTTGATAAAGATACAAGTGGCGTTATAGTTATTACTAAAAATCATAATTCAAAAAATAAATTTAAGGAAATGTTTAAAAATAGAAATATTAGAAAAAATTATCTTGCTTTTACATATGGTGTACTTAATCAAAGGCAAGTTGAAATCAACAAAAATATATCTAGGAATAAAATTAAAAGGACAAAATTTAATGTATCAGATAATCTTGGAAAACAAGCAATTACAAAAGTTTCTAATGTAAAAACTTTTCACGGTTCAATTAGTCTTCTAAATTGTGAAATTATAACTGGTAGAACTCATCAAATAAGAGTGCATCTTTTAAATTTGGGACTACCAATTGTTGGTGATAAAGATTATAAGCTTAATAAAGAGGAAAAATTTCGATTAACAAATATGGCTAATAGTCAAAAGGATTGTATTTTATTATTTCCACGACAAGCATTACACTCCCATAAAATAGAATTTGATCATCCAATTATAGAAAAACATATTAAAATTACTTGTGATTTACCTGATGACATGAGAGATTTAAAAAAAAATTTGCAATGAATATTGAAAATAAAAATTTACTACCTGTTATTACCTCTGAAAATGATGTTTATCCATATTTAAAAAAAATTAATCAGTTTCCTATTTTGACAGATGAAGAAGAAAAAAGGCTCGCAATAGATTGGCTTAAAAATGGCGATACAAGAGCTGCTCAAAAGCTTGTGACAAGTCATTTAAGACTAGTCGCAAAAATAGCTATGGGCTATAAAGGTTATGGTTTACCGTTATTTGATTTAATTTCTGAGGGTAATTTAGGACTTATTCAAGCAATAAGAAAATTTGATCCTGAAAAAGGTTTTAGGTTAGCTACTTATGCAATATGGTGGATTAGGGCTTCTATACAGGAGTATGTCTTACATAGTTGGTCTCTTGTTAAAATAGGAACTACTGCAGCCCAAAAAAAACTTTTTTTTAATCTTCGAAGACTAAGGAATCAACTTAAAAAATATGAAGATGGTTACCTTACTAATGATCAAATTAAATCTATTTCTAATGATCTTGGGGTAACTGAAGAAGAAGTGAAGCAAATGGAAGGAAGAGTATTTAATCAAGATTTCTCTTTAAACACCCCCTTAAATGATGAAAATGACTCAGAATGGATTGATCAAGTAGAAGATGAAACAATTGATACTGTGTCAAAAGTTGAACAAGGTGATGAATTAAAAAAAAGAAAAGAGCTTTATAATCAAGCTGTAACTAAACTTGAACCAAGAGAAATAGAAATATTAACTGCACGACGATTAGATGAAGAACCTAAGACATTAGAGGAACTTAGTCAGAGATATTCAATAAGTAGAGAAAGGGTTAGGCAAATAGAGAATAAAGCAATTAAAAAACTTCAAGAAGAAATTAAAATTATTTCAGATCAGAAACTTTTAACTAAATCTAAAATTACCTAATAATTGTTTGATTTCTTTCAGGCCCTAATGAAATAATTTTAATAGGAATACTTAAGTACTCTTCAATGTATGAAATAAATTTTTTAAGATTTACAGGTAAGTTTTCAAAATTACTTAAATCTTTGATTTCACCCCAACTTGAAAATGACTCAAAGTCATTATCGTCTAAAGATAATGACTCCAAAATATCACTATCACTAAAATTTACCTCCTCATATTTTTTTAAATTATAACTCTTGCATACCTTGATTTCTGAGAGATTATTTAATACATCAGCTTTAGTTATGCAAAGTTCATTCACACGATTTATTTCACAGCTGTACTTTAAAGATACTAAATCAAGCCAACCACACCTTCTTTTTCTTTTTGTTACTGTGCCAATTTCAACACCTCTCTCGGCTATATAATCTCCAACATTATCAAATAATTCAGATGGGAATGGCCCATTGCCAACTCTAGTAGCATAAGCTTTAAATATACCAACAGTTTTATAATCAACCTGCATTGCTGAACCAATAACAATATTTGATGAAACAGTGTTTGATGAAGTTACAAAGGGGTAAGAGCCATGATCTAAATCAAGTAGTGCCCCTTGAGCACCTTCAAATAATATTTTTTTATTTTTAAATTCTTTTTTGATAAAAGAATTATCAACAATTAATTCTTTAACTGATTCATAAAAACTCAATAAATCTTGGACTGTTTTATCAATATCAATTTTACTTTCATCAAAACTTTCAAGAATTGGGTCATAAAACTTCTTAATTGTCTCTAATTTTTCTTCAATTATATTTTTAGATTTTAAATCGTATAGTTTAATACTCTTTCTTCCAACTTTATCTTGGTATGCAGGCCCAATGCCTTTAGAAGTGGTTCCAATTTTTTTTTCATTTTTTAAAATTAATTCATTAATTTTATCAAGCTGCTTATGATATTCTAAGATAAGAGATATGTTTGAAGATAAAAATATCTTAGGACTCTCAATCATTTTAATAATTTGATCATACTCATTATAAAAATGATTAGGATCAAGAACAACACCCTGACCTAAATAACAAACTTTTCCACGAATTATGCCAGATGGTATAAGATTCAATTTATAAGTAGTACCATCAACAATAACAGTATGACCCGCGTTATTACCACCTTGATATCTTACAACCAAATCAAATTCTTCTGATAAATAATCGACTATCTTGCCCTTGCCCTCATCACCCCATTGAAGTCCTATAACAGCTTTATTCATTAAATTAGTTCAGCAATGTAATCAACATTGCATGAGAAACCAAAACCCTCAATTTTTTTTGTATTTTTTTTATATTTATAGCCACCACCTTGGGCTAATATTTTTTTTGTGGAATTTGAATAAACATAAAAAAAAATATCCTGATGGTAGTCTTGAGAAAAAAAGTCTTTTTCTAAATTTAATTCAAAAGGAGCATCAATTTTTTTTTTAAAAATATTGACAAATTTAGATATATTATTTTTGTGGCTCATACTGTCTAAAAGGTAACTTTTATTTTTTGATATCTTTGGATCAGTAAATACATACGTATAATTTCTTTTAATAATTTTTCTTAGAAACTTATCTAAGATCTGTAAAGCTTCTTTGAAAGAGTCATTTTTAGATAAATTAATAATTTCAACACCATGTTGTCTAAACTGCTTAATATTATCGCTGTTCATTTTATCTTTTTTAAAAACATCTCCCATGTAATAAAGGTAGTGTTTAGATTTTGAGTCATGAGTCAAAATTGTATTAATAACCTGACCTGTAATATCTGAACGTAGAGTTACATCTGATAATGACTTTAAAGATTTATCTTCAATTACAGATGTAAAAATTCTTGAAAATTTTTTGTTAGAACTCACAGTTTTAGTAAATGAGTTATCCAAACTTTCATATTTTTTAGCTGTAAGTGAGTATTTTGTGTCAAAAGAATTAACAAGCATCTGAAATTACTTTTATTATTTGTCTTTTTAATTTATTAAGATTAATTACTTTTATATTTCTTTTATGATATTGCAAGTTCACTCTTAATAGTGGCTCTGTTCCTGAAGGACGAATATTGTAATAAATATCTAAATTTTTTAGTAAAATGTTTAATTTCTTATAAATACTCTCTTGATTTAAGTAAAATCTTTCACGATCTATTTTTTGATTTATATTCAATTCTTCAAGTAAATCGATACCATTCCTCAATTCTGATAACTTTTTCTTTTCTTTTAAAATTAAAGTGAGCAATCTAATGGCTGTTGCCATACCATCGCCAATTAAAATGTCATCTTTAAATATAAAATGTCCAGATGGTTCGCCTCCAAAAAAATATTTATTATCTTGAATTTCCTTTAAAATATTTTTATCACCAACTTTTACTCGTTTTAATTTAAGACCTAATTTTTTCAAAGACATATCCAGGCCATGATTTGCTATTTCATTAGTTACTATTACTGATCCTTTTTTGATTTTTTTTTTAGAGAGATAATACTTTGCAAGAATATAAATTACCTCCTCTCCACATAACGCTGTACCTTTTTCATCAATAATTGTAACTCTATCACCATCGCCATCAAGGCAAACACCAATATCACATTTTTTTTTCTTAACTAAATTGGATGCTTTAAGTGGAAATAAAGATCCACAATTATGATTTATATTTGTACCGGAGGGATTGTTACCTATAGTATGTAGATCAACACCTATTTCAAATAAAACCTCTGGCGCTACTTTATAAGATGCCCCGTTTGCACAATCTAAAATTACTTTTAATTCACTATAATTTATATTTTTATTAGCAGTTTGTTTTAGAGCCTCAGAGTATCTCCCTAGTGCATTTTTAAGTCTTATTGCTTTACCATAATTTGATTGTTTTATTTTAAAATTATCAAAGTCATAGTTAAAGAATAAATCCTCTATTTTATTTTCTTCTTCAGGTGAAATTTTAAGGCCTTGACCTGAAAAAAATTTCAAACCATTATCTTTATAAGGATTATGTGATGCGGTAATCATTACAGAAAAATCTGCCCTAAGAGATTTTCCTAAAACTGTTAAAGCGGGAGTTGGCAAAGGCCCTACTAATATAACATCTATACCCATAGATATGAAACCCGATGTTAGCGCTGGTTCAAATATATAGCCAGATAATCGAGTATCCTTGTTGATGACTACTCTTGATATTGAATTTTTTTTCTTTAAAACAAGTGCTGAAGCTTTGGCCAGTTTAAGTACGTTTTCAGGTGTTAGAGGATGTTTTCCAACCTCACCTCTAATTCCATCAGTGCCAAATATTTTCATTAGAGTTATTAAGTATTAGAATAAGACTTAATTTGGAAGAGGAAAATCTTGATCTTTTGTAAAAGATGGTAAAGGACCTTTGCTTGAAGTTGGTTTTTTGTTTTCTGAGCTATCATCAGAACTGTCAGCAGATAGATCATCGTCTCTTTTTGGTTTAATACCTTTTATTAAGTTTTTAATTTCCTCTCCTGTTAAAGTTTCATACTCTAAAAGGCCTTTAGCAATAATGTGCAAATCTTTAATATTATCATTTAATATTTTTCTAGCTTTAGACTCAGCATCTTCAACAAGTCGAATAACCTCTTGGTCAATAATTCTTGCGGTTTCCTCTGAAATATTTTTAGATTGTGTAACAGAATGTCCTAAAAAAACTTCTTCCTGATTGCCAGTATATCTAACTCTTCCAAGTTTATCGCTATAACCCATTTGCGTTACCATAGCCCTTGCTAGGTTAGTTACTTGCTGAATATCGCCAGCAGCACCAGAGCCAATCTTTTCAGGGCCAAATATTAGTTCCTCTGCTATTCGTGCTGCAACAGTAACAACAAGTTTATCAAGATATTCATCTTTTCGGTGAATTACTTTATCTTGCTCTGGAACACTCATTACAAAACCTAGAGCTCTACCAGTTGGAATAATCGAAGATTTGTATATAGGATCAGCATGTTTACAATGGAGATTTGCTAAAGCATGGCCAGCTTCGTGGTAGGCAATTACCTCTTTCTCACCATCTGATATAATTTTAGATTTATTTTGAGTTCCAAGCATTACTTTATCTTTTGCATCTTCAAAATCATCCATTGTTACAATTTTTTTGTTTTTTCTTGCAGCTATAAGAGCAGCTTCGTTTACGATATTTGCTAAATCTGCCCCAGAAAAACCAGGTGTAGATCTAGCTATTGCTATGGTTTTAACTGACTTGTCCATTTTAATTTTTCTTGTGTGAACTTTTAAAATTTTATCTCTACCGATTATATCAGGGGCTGGGACCACTACTTGTCTATCAAATCTTCCTGGTCTTAACAAAGCTGGGTCAAGTACATCGGGTCTGTTTGTTGCGGCAACTATTATTACACCCTCATTCGCTTCAAAGCCATCCATTTCGACTAAAAGTTGATTTAGAGTTTGTTCTCTTTCATCATTACCTCCGCCTAGACCGGCGCCTCTGTGTCTTCCAACTGCATCAATCTCATCAATAAAAATAATACATGGTGCATTTTTCTTACCTTGCTCAAACATATCTCTTACCCTACTTGCTCCGACACCAACAAACATCTCAACAAAATCTGATCCAGATATCGAGAAAAATGGAACACCAGCTTCACCAGCAATTGCACGAGCAAGAAGAGTTTTACCAGTTCCCGGGGGGCCCACCAATAATGCACCTTTAGGTATTTTCGCACCCAACCTTTGAAATTTCTGTGGATCTTTTAAAAATGAAACAACTTCTTCTAACTCTTGTTTAGCTTCATCAATTCCAGCAACATCGTTAAATGTAACTCTTTGCTTGTTTTCGTTCAATAATTTTGCTTTTGATCTTCCAAAACCAAGTGCACCACCACCTTTTCCAGATTGCATTTGTCTCATAAAAAATATCCAAACACCAATTAAGAGCAACATTGGAAACCATGAAACGAATATACTCAGCAATGGGTGCATACCTGATTGTTCAGGTTTAGCATTTATGGCTACTTCGTTTTCGCTGAGGGTTTCAATTAAATTAGGATCTCTAGGGGCATATGTAGAAAAATCTATACCATCCATGGTTTGCCCAAATATGTTATTTCCTTGAATTTCAACTGATTTAATTTCACCATTTTGAGCTTTGTCTAATAAGGTTGAATATGTGTAAGTAACTGAGGAGTAATCCCTCTGCGAATTTTTAAATACATTAAATAAGCCTAGTAAAATAAGGCTAATAATAATCCAAACAAAAATATTTTTTGAAAAATTTTTCATATCTTTTATATAGTTAATGTTTTCTACGTTTAAAGTTCTATCTAAGATTTATACATATTTTTTTATTAAAGACACCTATTTTCCCTGAAAAAATTGATCTTTCTTTACCACTTCGAATCTGGGTTTTTAACAATTCTATTAAATTTCTAATATTTTCATCTCTGATTTGTTTTTTTAATAGATATCTGTGCTCATGATAAAATGAGTGTATGACCAAATACTTTAGTTGCTCATTCAAATTACTGAATTTTTCTATTTCTATTTCAAAAAATTTATTTTGTTTTCTTATGAAATAATTTTGATGCAATGATTTTATATTTGGCGTTCTGTGAAAACTTAATCTCTCTTTGTCAATTTTAGAAAAGAGTTTATTAGAGTATAAAAAATGTCTTATTTTATTTCTGGTATAATCTAACTCTAAATTACTTCTATCTTCAAACCAAATTAGTTTCTTCCTATTGGCATAGTTTTTGATAAGTTTTTTTGAATATTCTTTTAATGGACGATGGAATTTAAGGTTCTTATGATTTTTAGAAAAAATGTTTGATAATCCAAGTATGTTAGACTTTTGAATTTTTCTCATAAAAAAAGTTTCATTAAGATCATCGAGATGATGACCAAAGAATATATTTTCTATATTTCTTTTTTTAGAAAATTTGTATAAAAAATTAATTCTATGAGATCTAGATTTTGCTTGAAATCCTTTTAGTGTGTTTTTTGGAGTTATTTTTTTTAAAAAAACATTTTTATTTAAAAGATTATAAAATTTAATGAATTGATTAATTTCATATTTTCCCTCAGGCCTTTTTTGGTGATCGAAAATTAAATAATAAATATTTTCATTTTTGAAATATTTTGATTTTGTGATCAAATCAAATAAAACTGTACTATCTAAGCCGCAAGAAATTAGAATTAAAATTTTGTCATTATTTTTGAAATTAATCTTAAGATAATTCTTTATACCGCTAGAAAGTGATACAACATTAATCAATAATTAATCCGCAATCTTTTTCGGTTTGAAGTAATTTTGCAGACTCAATTACCTCCTTATTTTCTGTGTAAGTATTCGAAAAAATTATATCTTCCATGATTAAACAACCATTTTCTTGATCGCCAATAGCAAAAAGAGACTTGCCTAGCCAAAAATAGTTTTCAGATTTAAATTTTGGAAATGATGAGAAGTCTCTGTGTCTTATTCCAAAATATTTTACAGCTTCAATCATCTCATTCTCCATAAAATAAGTCCTACCTAGAAGATAGTAAGTTTCGGCTAGATATTTATCTTGATCGGTATTTGAATTAATTATCAACAGTAAACTTTCAATAGCAGACTTATTATCAAAACTTGCAAAACTTGTTTTTGCATTTTTTAACTCTAATTCAACGTCAATTATTGGCTTTTTGAGGGCTATTTCTCTCTCTTCTATCAGCTTATCTAAATCATTTAGCATTGAGGTATTTACTTCTGAAATAGATTTTATCTCAATTTCATCTAAATCCTCTTTTTCAAGAACTAATGAAGTAATTGTCTCATCAGACTCCTTATTTGGTATTTCTATATTTTTTATTTCATTTCCTTCAAGATCAGTCAGGCTGATTTGTCCTAATAATTGATCATCCTCTGAATTCTCAACAATATTTGAGGAGCTTTCTTCAATGTTTAGTTGATCGGATGCACTAATTATTTTTTTTTCGTCAGAGCCAGATGATGTGTATAAAGAGTATAGGTTTTTTACATCATCTTTAATATCTGAAATTTGTTTTTCTAATGAAATGATATTTTTTGAAATATCACTGATTAATATTTTTAATTCTTCTAAATCTTTTTTTGCATTTGAGTTAGAATTATTACCAAGTGATGACTCATTTTTATAGACAAACTTTTGAAGGTCAATTATGTCATTTTTAATTCTGTCTAATTCCACAGACAATTGATTATGATTTTCAGAATTAGATTGGTTTGTGAAAAGAACTAGGAAAAAAATAACCAAAATTTTGTTTATTTTTTTCATGAATGTATAGGGTGCTCTTATAAAAAGAGCACCTTAATGAAATTTTAATTAATTACTTACTAGGGTTACGCCGCGTCTATTTTGACTATAAGCAGTTTCATCAGATCCAATTACTTCAGGTCTTTCTTTACCCCAACTCACATATTCCATTCTATTAGTATCAATTCCAGCCTGTGCAAGATAAGAATAGACAGAAAATGCTCTTTTGTCTCCTAAGGCTAAGTTGTACTCTCGAGTACCTCTTTCATCTGCATGACCTTCAACAGTTATGTTAGTGTCAGGGTATTGCATTAACCAAGCTGCTTGTGCATCAAGTGTTGCTTGTGCATCAACAGTGAGTTCAGAACTATCAAATTCAAAGAAGACTCTGTCACCAACGTTTACAATCAGATCTTCTTGGGTACCAGCTTTAATTTCACCCCCTGAGGATGAACTTGCACTAGCTGAAGTAGCATCTGAGTCTCCGCCTTGTTCAGTCTTAGTAGCAGCACATGAAGCAAGGAAAAAACCCGCAACAATAAGCATAAACAAATTTTTTAACATTATAAATCTCCGCGTAAATATATTCTTACTATAGTTTAGGTAAATAAACACTGAATTTTTTGGAAATCAAGACAATTCTTATTTAATTTTTTTTAAATTTTGTTGATTTCTAATGAATTCTTACAATAAAGGTGACCAAGCTGGGTCGCTTCCATCTCTAGGAGTCGGGATGACCCTTTCATTATATCCAGTAATATCAATAAAATGTATTGTAACTTCCCCACCAGTACCATCAAGATTTGACCTTTTTTGTCTATGAAATATTAAATACCTACCATTTGGGGACCAAGCAGGTGACTCTAAAGCAAAATCCCTAACAATCACCCTTTCATTGTTTCCATTTACATCCATAACACCTATATGAAAATTGCCCTGTGTTAACTTGGTAAAAGCTATCAAGTCACCTCTTGGAGACCATACCGGGTTTCCATACACACCTCTACCTTTTGAAATTCTTTTAATGTTATTTCCACTCTTATCCATAATGAATAACTGAGGGCTCCCACCACGATCAGAATTAAAAACAATTTTTTCTCCATCAGGAGAAAAAGAGGGTGATGTATCAATTCCAGAATCATTTGTTAATCTTGAGCGAGATCGGGTGTTTAAATCCATTAGATATATTTCTGAATTTGCCGCATTGTTAGGATCTGAAAAAGACATTATAACACTTTGACTATCCGGTGAAAATCTCGGTGCAAAAGTCATTCCAGGAAAATCTCCAACAATTTCTCTTTCACCTGTTTTAAGATTGTAAATGTAAACTCTTGGAAGATTATTTTTGTATTCCATATAAGTTATTAATTGTTTATTTGGTGCAAAGCGAGGAGTTAACACAAGATTTTTTCCATCTGTTAAAAATTGATGACTATCTAAATGTCCATCTTGATCCATTATCGCTAACCTTTTTACTCTTTGGTCTAGTGGGCCAATTTCTGAAACATAAACAATTCTTGTATCAAAGTAACCTGTCTCACCGGTAATTCTCTCGTAAACAATGTCGCTAACTGTATGACCTACTCTTCTTATTAAATTTTCATCAGGTATTGTTAGTTGTAATTTTTCTATCTCTTTTGTATTAAAGACATCGTAGAGCCTCATTCGCAGTCTAATACCTTTATCAATTTTACTTACATCTGCACTTAATAAAAACTGTGCTTTGATTAATTTCCAGTCTTCGAAACGTGGAACTTTTTCAACTAAATTCTCTGATTGAATGTAAAGGTCTTCATTTACAGTATAAAAAAGTCCAGAATTTTTAAGATTATTTGAAATAATTTGTCTAAGTGTGTTTCCGTATCTAGCTGTATCTGAGTCAGCTCCAAAAATTTGAGTAATAGCTATAGGAGTAGGCTCAACTTTACCTTGTGCAATGGTTACCTCTAATGCAGCGTTTGCATTAAGTGAAAAAAACAAAATTATTAGGATTTTTTTAATCATAAGAATATTTGAAGCCGATTACTCAAATCTTATCTTAGATTTTTATTAATCAAACATCCAGCTGAAATCAAAAGTAAAGTTAATTTCTTTCCACTGTTCATATTTATCTGCGGGTAATAAAAGAGGGCTACAATCTGGATTATTTACTGCTCTCATTGCAGCTTCAGCAGCAGTTCTAAATGATGGATCATTTAATTTTTCTTTATTCACTACTTTAGAACTTTTTACAGTTCGATCAGGGTTAACTTCAATGTAAATAACAGGTTTTATTTCTTTTAAATTTGCGACACCAACATTAAGGTTTAAGCAGCCATGTAATTGTTGCCTTAATAAATCAATTTCTGACATAGTCATCGTTGGTCCAACTTTTTCTGTGAAAACTTCCTCTTGTTTAACTTCGGATGCTTCCTGCTCTTTTTTAAATTCTTTATCTTGATTTTCTAAATCTTTTAGAACTGTACTAACATTGAAAGTTTTCTTTACAGGCTTTTTCTTAACAACAATCTCAATATCTTTTTTAGGTTCAGGTATCTCTTTAGGTTCAGGTTTTTGTTTTAATTTTATCTCAAAATCATTTTCTATCGGTGGCGGTGTCTCCTCTTCTGGTTTTTTAATTTCAGGTTTTACTTTCTCATCAATGATAAATTCATTTGTTTTGTCTGCAGAGTTATCAACTAATACTTCTTCATTAGTATTCTGAATTATTGGATCAATTGATTCTTGAGATGCTATTTCTTTTAACTCTGGTTCAATAGCCTCAGTTTCATTCTGTTTTGGAGTCTCTTCTTGAAATGTTGGAATAATTTCATTTATCTCCTCAACAAATTCAGGTGCAGCTGTCTCTTCCTCAATAATGAACATTTCAACTGGTAAAATCATTGGAATATCACTAATTTTTTTTTCAAAAGTAAAATTTATCATTGGTATCAAAATTAGTAGATGTAATAGAAAAGAGAATATTTGAAAATAAAAGTCACTTTTTTTGTAACTGAAATTTTCAATGAATAAGATTAAATTTTTAAAAGGATTAAATAGTGAAATAGTAGACACTTAACTTGGTTTTTTCGTTACAAGAGCAATTTTCAAAAAACCAGATGTGTTCAGAGCACCAAGAACCTTCATTACCTCTCCATAATTAATTGTGGTATCAGCTCTTAAAAAAATTCTTATGTCAGTATTTGAGCCTGCAATAGTTTTAACTTTCAATATTAATTCATCAAAAGGTATTAATTCTTCACCTAAGTAAATTTCATTATTTTCATTAATTGAGATTTCAAGTGGTTCCTTTTGTGCATCTAAAGAATTAGCCTCAACTTTTGGCAAATTAACTGGAACACCCACAGTTAGAAGGGGGGCTGTGACCATAAACACAATTAGTAAAACCAACATAACATCTACCATTGGAGTGACATTTATAT
>CACLUX010000007.1 GCA_902610255.1 uncultured Alphaproteobacteria bacterium
TGCATGTGAGGGATCTGTTCTTGTTGTTGATAGCACACAGGGTGTAGAGGCCCAAACACTCGCAAACGCTTATCAGGCAATTGATGTCAATCATGAGATATTACCTGTGTTAAACAAAGCCGACTTACCAGCATCTGAACCAGAGAGAGTAAAAGAAGATATTGAACAAACAATAGGAATAGATACTTCTGACGCCCAACTTGTTTCTGCAAAAACAGGATTAGGTGTTGATAGCTTATTAGAACAAATTATCGAAAAACTCCCAGCTCCACACACAAATGAAAATCATCTAAAAGCCCTGTTAGTTGACAGTTGGTATGATAATTATTTAGGAGTTACAGTTCTTGTTCGGATTCTTGATGGTGTAATGAAAAAAGGAATGAAGGTAAAGTTTTTATCAAATAATCAACAGTACAATATAGATAGAATTGGATATTTTACACCAGATATAAATTATTGCGATGAACTAGGTCCTGGTGAGATAGGTTTTATTAATGCAAGCATTAAGTCAGTTGCAGATTGCAAAGTTGGCGATACCATAGCAGAATTAAACGATCAAAAAGTTAAGCCACTGCCCGGATTTAAGCCCTCATTGCCAGTTGTATTCTGTGGTATTTACCCAGTGGATACCTCAGACTATGAGAGATTGAAAGAAAGTTTTGAAAAATTGGCTTTAAATGACTCAAGTTTCACCTACGAGAATGAGACTAGTGCAGCATTAGGTTATGGATTTAGATGTGGTTTTCTTGGGCTACTTCATTTAGAGGTAACAACAGAAAGATTGAGAAGAGAATTTGATCTTGATTTGATAACAACTGCACCTGGAGTTGTTTACAAAGTAATAGATAGAAATAAAAATGAAATTGTTATAAGGAACCCTTCAGAGCTCCCTGACCCTGCAGAAATTGATCAAATTTTAGAACCTTGGGTCAAATCAACGATTATAGTTCCACAAGATTATTTAGGAACAGTAATAACACTTTGTATTGAAAAAAGAGGTAAGCAAAAAAATTTAAATATACAAAATAATAGAGCTGTTTTAGAAATGGAACTTCCTCTAAATGAAATAGTAATAGATTTTTATGATAAATTAAAATCTTACTCCAAAGGTTATGCAAGTTTTGATTATCAAGTTTATGATTATTTTCAAGGCGACTTAGTTAAGCTTAATATTTTAGTAAACTCAGAAACTGTTGATGCATTTTCAAATATAGTTCATAAAACAAGAGCAGAAACAATTGGCCGAAAGATATGTAATAAACTTAAAGATTTAATTCCAAGACAAAATTTTCAAATTCCAATTCAAGCTGCGATTTATGGAAAAATTATTGCCAGAGAAACAATTAAAGCATTCAGAAAAGATGTTACAGCGAAACTTTATGGTGGAGATGTGAGTAGAAAGAAAAAACTCCTTGAAAAGCAAAAAAAAGGAAAGAAAAGAATGAAACAATTTGGTAATGTTGAAATACCACAAACAGCTTTTTTTGAAGCTTTGAAAATAGGGGATAGTGATTAATTTTTGGAGAGATGGCCGAGTGGTTTAAGGCGCACGCCTGGAACGCGTGTATAGGGGCAACTCTATCGTGGGTTCGAATCCCACTCTCTCCGCCAATAAAATGAGTGAGTCAGTAGGATATAATCTTAGAAAATTTGCCAGAAAATTTACTGAGTTTCCATTAGTTGAAATAAAAGACAAAATAACCAACCACAAATCAATTAATAAAATACCCCAAAACGTCTATCAAACATGGGAGACTAGATCTCTTGGAAAGACTCACGCTAAATCAATTCAAGAATTTAGAGAAAAAAATCCAACTTTCTCTTTCTATTTATATGATAAGGAGAAAAGAGATAGCTATATGGAGTCTAGTTGGGGTAAGGAAGATATTTCAAAAATATATTTCAAAAGTATTTTTGGTCCAATGAAAGCTGATATTTTCCGTTATTGTATATTGTATGAGTTAGGTGGTTATTATTTCGATATAGCAAAAGGCTGCAAATGCCCACTTAATCAACTTCATGATAGTAATCACATAGGAGTCTTAACTTATGAGGATACAATATGCTATTACCCACCAAATAATCCGAAACTTTTTTCACTACTCAGGCCTTTTAACCATTTTTTGCAATGGGGACTTGCATTTTCATCAAAAAATTTGTTTTTAGAGAGTTTAATTAATAATATTTGTTCAGACTATAAATATTATAGAGGTAAGGTTTTTGAAAATCCAAAGGTAGCTATTTTAAATTTTACTGGACCTGGCATGTATACAAAAGTAATGAGAAATTATATTTCAAATAACGATATTTTTGATATGTCTGAATTAGATATAAAGTTTAATAACAATGGAATATTTAAATTAAAGGGATCCTCTGTAAGACATTATATAGTCCCTAGTTATACTTATCAAAAAAACTCAAAAATAGTTAGTTAGCATCAATTGATTTAAGAAATTCTCGTAAAATATTTTCATAAATATTCAATGGGAAATCTTTTAAATTTTTAAAACCATAATCTTTTATTTGAATTGTCTTTGAAAAACCAGGTCTTGAAAATTTTTTTTCATTTGTAACTCCAAATATTTTAAGTGTTTTTACTCCCACAAATTCAAACATCCAAGCAGTGCCGCTATCATTGCAAAGCAAACAACTCATTTGTTTTGCTAAACCCATAGTGAAAGTTATATCGTTTGAGATTAACTCACCATTTTTCCATTCTGGGCAGTTAAAGCCGTTTTTTAGACAAATATTTAAGAGATCTTTTTCATCAGGACCTAAAAAAAAGAAAACATTATAGCCATTTTTCTGCAATTTGTGTGCAATAATTAAATACTTTTCAAAATCCCATTGTCTTATTTTATTGCCAGCGCCTGGTGAGATTGCAATATTTTTGTTAATTTCTTCATTATTAAATGAAAACTTAATATTTTTTGGAAGTATTATATTAGGTATCTCTTTAATAACTTTTTTTTGAAGGGTTGATAAAATATTAAAATAAAATTGCTCAATATAAACATCTTTAAATTTTAAATTATATTTATTTTTAATATCAGAAAAAAAAAAGTTTGCACATGAACTAAAAAAATATTTGTGTGGTATTTTTTTTAGACTTAATGTCCTTAAAACAACTTTTTGTAAATCTATGATTAAATCAAAATATTGATTTTCAAGTTTAGTATTTTTTCTAAATAGATTTGATATTGATGACTGTATGCCGTTATTTTCAATAATTTCAAAAATTGTATCTTTTACTAATGGATTTAATTTATCTTTAAAAGTTGTTGTATGGGTGGTCGTGTAATAAATTTTTGATTCAGGGTATATGTTTTTTAAAGTTTGTAAAAAAGTTACCTTTTGTAAGCCATCTCCAATTTTATCATTAAAACTATATACAAGAATATTCATTCATTAATATCTAACTCAACTTTTGTTTTGGCACCTAAATCTTTAATTTTATTAGCCCTACTTAATAAACTACCCTTACCATCTGTTATATATTTTTTCGACTGATTTATATTTTCAGTTGATTTAATTAAACTTGCTTCAGTTTTTTCTAGCAAATTTAAAGTTTTTGCAATCTGGTCAAACATACTACCTGCAATTTCTGCAATTTCTTTTGAATTTTTATTTTGTTTCTCAAGTCTCCAAATACTTTCGACGAGTTTCATGCACATAATGAGAGTAGATGGTCCCACAATTATTACTTGTTTTTGTTGTGCATAGTTTGAAATACTCTGATCGTACTTTTGAGCAGTGATCAATGCATAATCATGAGGCATAAATATAAAGACATAATCCGGCGAATTCACTTTTATGAGGTTTGTATAATCCTTTTTGTGAATTGCATTTATATGACTTTTCATTGAATTTATGAAATTTTTTATAGACACCTCTTTTGCCTTTTCATCATCAGTGTTTTGATAATCATACCAATCTTTCATTGGTAATTTTGAGTCAATAATAATATTCCTTTTTTCTGGAAGAAAAATTACTACATCAGGCCTAAAAATTTGCCCACTCTCATTTTTATCAGTAAATTGCGTTTTGTAGTCTCTATCTTTGGTCATTCCACAATCTTGTAAGATATTCTCCAAAATAGCCTCACCCATGTCGCCCATATCGGAGATATTTGCTGTCATGGCATTAGTCATTTTTTTTGTTAAAACCCCAATTTCATCTATTTTGGAGTTAACATATCCCGTTTGTTCAAGAGTTTTATCAAATAGGTTTGCGAGGTTTTCGTTAATTTTTTTTAAATCTAAATCTGTGTTATCATTAGTCTTAGTACTCGACTTAAACAAAACAAAAACTAAAAGAATGATTACAATAATTAAAAATATAATTATTAAAAAATCCAAATTCATATAAATTTAACTAATATTTAAGAGTAAATTTTATGAATATTATCAATATTACTCTTTAATTTGTTCTTTAATATATTTAATGATTCATAATCAAAAAAATTCTGTTCTAAAAACTTATTATAACTTTGTTTAATCTCATGGGAGATTTGCTCGATTTTTAAAAAATCTTCAGGTATGTGATTTTTTATTTTTTTTACCTCTTGATTGAAATCATTAAGTGCATTTTTAAAATGCTTATCAGAAAAAGTTTCAAGTTTATTTTTAATATTTGAGATATTTAAATTAGTATCAATTTTAGACTCCAAGTCATAAACAGTTAAACTAAAATAGTCAAAAATTTGTTCATACAAATCGTAAAGTTTTTGGGAATTTATAACTTTTGGAATATTCATATATAAAGATTACATTAGATACTTTTGGTATGTCAAAGAAATTTTAAAATGAAAAAAGCCTAAATACTTATTTATCTAGGCTTTTTAAAAATAAAATTAATATGCCGTATCTCTTCCATCATCCTTTGCAATTTCTCGTGCATTAGGATTTACTGATGGCCTAAAAGGTATTTCAACTATTTCACCATCTACAGGCGACCCTGGAGTTTCACAATACTCATCAGGTAGATGAAATTTAAATTTATTACCTATGTCTTTTTTCTCATAAGGTACATATCCCATTGCGATATTTGTTCCCAATTCAGGGGAATACCAAGGTGATGTTAGATACCCTATTGGTGTAGATCCATCTTCAGATATAAGCCAAAAGTCTGGAGCATATTCATCAATGGGTTTACCACCTAATCTAAATCCAACTAGTTGGTTGCTATATGGTTTCTCACCTGCCTCAATTTTTGTTCTCATTGCTTCTAGAGCTTCTTTACCAATATAGTCAGCTTGTTTTTTTCTTGGAACTTGATAGCCAAGGTTACATTGAAATGGATAAGTTTCGGCATCAAGATCTTGACCCCAAGATAAAATTCCTGCAGCTATTCTTCTATGGTGCGCAGGTGCGATTACTTTTAGATTGTGTTTCTTTCCAGCCTCTAAAACAGCATTCCACATATCATCTGCATACAAAGTTGCATCTCTGAGGTAGATTTCATATCCCTTTTCCCCAGTAAAACCTGTTTGGGAAATAATACAATCTCTCCCTCCAACTTTTGCTGCCATTAATCCATAGTAAGGAATGTCTCTAACAGCATCTCCAACTAAATCTGCCATAAGATCGATTGACTTTGGTCCTTGAATTTGAACAGGAGATACGTCTATTTCATCAATTTCTACATTAAATTTTTTATCGTGATTTACGCCTTGAAGAAAAAACATAATATCAGAGTCAGATAGTGAAAACCAAAATTCATCCTCTGCAACTCTAAGTAATATAGGATCATTTAATACTCCTCCTTTGTCATTACAAAGGATTACATATTTTCCTTTCATTACATCAATTCTTGTAGCATCTCTTGTGATAACGAAATTTGTAAATTTTAAGGCGTCAGGTCCTTTTACACGAATTTGTCTTTCTACTGCAACATTCCACATAGTTACGTGATTTACTAATGCATCATATTCGACCATTGCACCACCATCCTCAGGTTTTACATAACCTCTAGGATGATACATTCTATTGTACACAGTGCATCTCCAACATCCTGCCTCAACTGATAAATGCCAATATGGATTTTTTCTAACTCTGGTAGAAATCAACATTTGTTGAGGTGTTGGTCCTGATTGCCTTAAATTAAATGGGACTTTTCTATCAGATTGGTCCACTGAACTTGGTTGCTTTAGCTTCATATATCCTCCTATAAAAAATGCAGTAGCAATTTTTGAAAACTAATTTCTTTTTAAGGTCTATGCAATCGAAAAATTTGAACTTAAAAGATTTTGTTGTGGAGGACTATTTTGTCATTTTCCATGATAAAATCACCATTTTGAAGAGCATTTAACCAATGACAGGTCTTCTCGAAGCCACCAAAAGGAAAGCAGTGAAAATTTTTAAATGAACTTTGTTCTTTAGAGAAATTTGCTAACTCAATAAACATTTCATCGTTTGAAGTTTTGGTTAGAAGGTCAGTTACTTTAGATGAGTTCTTTTTAAGAAAACTTAATGAATTTCCAACACCACTCATTATCCCAAAATTAAGAAGTGTTTTAAAAGATGCTGGGCCTGGAAAGCCTACTCTGACGGGTAATTTTATATTTGAATTATCTAAAAATTTGCACCATTTAATAAATGGTTCGGCATTAAAAAAAAATTGAGTAACAAGTTCTAAACTTAAATTTTTATTTTTTGATAATTCATATTTTTTATCTAAAAATTCGTTGACAGTATTTTGATCAATATCAGGTGAACCTTCTGGGTGTCCAGCTATTCCTATCTCTTCAAAATCATTATCCTTTAATAAACCAGACTCTAGTATTTCCAGCGAAGATGATACTGATCCATTCTGATTACCACCACCACCTATAACAAGAATTTTTTTGCTATCTGTTCTATTTCTTAGTTCTTTTAGGAAGTCTGAAACATGATCTAAATTTCTCATTGTCCTTGCAGGCAAATGAGTAATAGGAGTTAATTCTTGCTTAGATACAAAATCAACAGTTTCTAAGATATCGTTTTCCGTAGCATCAGGTAAATATGTTATGTAGACATTATTTTTTTTATCTAGAGGGATAGACTTTAGTTTGTGTCTTACTTTTGGGTTTAACTCTATGGTAAAGCCATCTACTAAAGAAACAATATTTTCTTTGATCATATTTTTAAAATATAATAGTTAAGACTTTAATCTATTATTTTCTGGATCTAGCAAAGGTTCTTCAGTAATTGTTAATGGATACCTTTTGCCAAAGTACTCGACCTCTAACTTATTTCCTTTTTCTGAAACTTCTGTTGGTAAATATCCATAAACAATGTGTTTATCAACAAAATAGCCATAATTTGTACTCGTTACGTACCCTACAGCTTTACCGTTTGAATATATTGGTTCTGTGCCTAAGGCCATTCCTTCAGGGTCATCAATAATCATACAAGTAAGTTTCTTTTCAATTGGTTTTTCTTTTATTTTTTGTAGTGCACTCTTGCCAATAAACTCATTTTCTTTTTTAAGCTTCACCGTAAAGCCTAAGCCTGACTCATAAGGGTTGTAATTAGTATGAATATCTGTGCCGAGTGATCTATAGCCTTTCTCCAATCTGAGTGACTCAAAAGCACCAGCTCCAGAACAAATCATGTTGAACTCTCTTGAAGTTTCTCGAAGTTCATCCCATAATGATAATCCATACTCAGTAGGTGTATATATTTCCCAACCTAATTCACCTATATAAGATATTCTTACAGCAACACAGGGAATGTTACTGATAGAAATCTTTTTAATATGGAAAAATGGAAAACCTTCGTTAGATACATCATCGTCATCACACAGTTTTTCAAGAACAGATCTTGAATTTGGTCCCCATAAGCCGATACCTGCAAAAGCGGATGTCCAATCTATGATTTGAACACTTCCGTCATCAGGAGCATTTGCTCGAAGCCAACTAATATCAATCATTCCATTCCCAGCTCCTGCCAAGACCCAAAATTTATTTTCCTCAAGTCTACTAATAGTAAGATCACTCTTTATACCACCATACATATTAGAAATTACGCTATAAACAACTTTACCTACGGCAACATCAATATTATTTGTACAAACTTTCTGTAATAATTTTAGAGCACCTTTTCCACTTACTTCAATTTTCACAAATCCTGTAATATCAAACAGGGCACCCGTTTGTCTTGTTACAAGATGTTCAGCTGCTTGAATTGGTGACCAATATTTTGCAGCCCAGCCTGTCCTATTTGGAAAGTTTTTACCTTTCATTAATTCAGCATTTGACTCATACCATTGAGGTCTTTCCCAGCCCATAGTCTCAAAGAAATGTGCTTTTTGTCCTTCTAACCTTGCATAAAATGGACTTCTTCTTAGTGGTCTTGGCTGCTCCATTTGTTGAAGCGGGTGAATAATATCATATACCTCTTTATAATTCTGCTTACCTCTTGACCTTAGATATTTCCTGACATGATGATGTTGATGAAAACGATTGATATCTCCTTGACGAACATCAAGTTCAGGCTCACCATTAACTATCCACTCTGCCATAGCTTTTCCAACACCACCCGCATGTGTTATCCATACAGCATTAGCGGTCCACAAACCTTTTACACTTGTCTCGCCCATCAAAGGGTTACCATCTGTTGTAAATGAAAAAATTCCATTAATTTTTTTTGTAAGTTTTTTTTCTGAAAATCTTGGGAACAACCAATTCGACTCTTTATGTGCACCTTCAAAATCATCAGGTCTAAAGTCCACCAAAGAGGGCATTTCTTCAGCATCTTCAGGTTTCTTTAATTCTTCTGACTCTAAAATTCTTGGTTCATGTCGATAATTCCCAATAACATAAGTATCATTCCATTGTCTGAAATAAAGACTGTAATCTTGGTGACGCATCAATGCGTGTTCAACCAAAGCTTCTTTGTGATCAGCTTTAAATTCTCTCAATTCTTCAAACGGTTCTAACCACACCATTTGATGTTCGCAGGGAACTAGAGGTAATGATATGTTCGCAAGCCTTCCCATTTTTGGAGCCCAGATACCAGTTGAGACAAGTACAATGTCGGCTTCATAATCACCTTTAGATGTTTGTACACCGCGAATTTGATTATTCTGAATTTTAAAACCATTAACTGCTGTATCACCAAAGAATTCTCCTGCTTTTAAATCAGTAACATATTTTGCCATTGCTCTAACCGCTCTTACAGGTGCTGCTAAACCATCAGTTGGAACATAATATCCCCCGTGAATTTTTTCTGGATCAATATAGGGGCTCATTTTTAAAACTTCATCTGGAGTGATTATTTTTGCATCAGTTAATCCATAACTGTGAGCTATACCTAGTTTTCGATAAAGGTCTTGATGTCTTTCTTTTGTCTTCGATACTTCAATTCCTCCAACAGTATGAAAACAAGGTTTTCCCTCAAATGATAAGGATCTAAGTAAGTCAACTGTGTACTGAGCAAATTTACACATCATTCGTGAAGGATTAGTTTGAAACACACCTCCTGGTGCATGACTTGTAGAGCCTCCAGTTTCAAACAATGGCCCTTGATCGAGTATAACCATATCTTTCCAACCCAATTGAGCTAAATGATAGGCGGTGCTCGCTCCAACAATACCACTACCTACGATTATTATTCTTGATTTTCTTGCCATTTATTCCTCTAAAAATACCTAATCAGTTCCAAAATTTGATGTCAATATGAAAAAAAACCTAATAGTTAACCGCGTCAATAAGACGATCCTCAAGATAGTCAGCAAATGATCGATTACAACTAAGTAACAATTTAAGATCAAGGTTAAAAATAGAACAGTCTACTCTAGCTAATAATGTTTGTGCAGCAGTGGATTTTTTAAAGGATTTTTCTCTAAAGTCAAAATGCGTTAATTTATTTAATATTTCAAAACTATTTTTACCCTGAATTTCAAAAAATACTTGTGAGTCAGAAATATTTGTTGCCAATATTAAGGGTGATTTATTTAAGTCAGCTAAGATTTTGTTGAGTTTTTCATTTTCAATTTCTTTTTCAAATATCAAATTCCATTGATCAAAAGACATTTTTGCTAAAGTATAATTATCATTTGAAATTATCCTTAAATTATCTGAGGGTGGTAAAAGTTTTAAAGATTTATTTATGTGATTATTAAATTTTGAGTCACCAGATCCTCTTAACAGAATCTGTTGAATAACTTTTTTTTTAATCTCAACACCATCAGATCGGATTACTTCAGTCATGAAACTAACCTTTTATTATCTTCATCATAAAAAACTGGTTTTACTATATCCACACCAGTTGTACTCATACTTGATGTAGAGGCGTAAGCTTTTGTTCCAATCATAGAGTGGCCATTTTTGATAACAGCTAATGCAAAATCATGACCTAATGTAGAACTGTAATAACAAGAAGTAATATGACCAAGCATTGGGACAGGAGACTTAATTTCTCTATCAAGAATGATATGTTGTCCTTCCTCTAGTTTATCGGCTTTATTCGAGGGAATGATACCAACAAGTTGTTTCCTATCTTCTCTTATAGTATCAGACCGAGCAAGTGATCTTTTACCTAAAAAATCTTTTTTTGATTTACCAATCATCCAGCTAAGTCCCAAATCTATTGGCGTTATAGAACCATCTGTGTCCTGGCCAACAATAATGTAACCCTTTTCTGCCCTTAAAAGATGCATTGCCTCCGTGCCGTAGGGAGCAAGACCAAATTCTTTTCCAACACTTTGAATGTTATCCCAAATTTTAGGGGCACTATTTGACGGAATATATATTTCGTAACCTAACTCACCAGTAAAGCTTGCTCTTAGAATGCGTATTGGAATATCATTAAATTCATGAAATTGGAAAGTCATAAATGGAAACTCCTCATTGCTAAAATTGATATTTGGAAAGGCTTTTTTCATGATTTCTCTGGTTTTTGGTCCACTAATGTTGAAAGTTGCATATTGCTCTGTAATCGAGTTCATAAAAACTTTTAAATTTGGCCACTCGGTTTGAGCATATTCCTCCATGCAACCTAAAACAGTAGCAGCACCCCCAGTAGTTGTAGTGGCAATAAAATGCTGATCAGAAATTTTACAAATTATCCCGTCATCTTTTACCATTCCATCTTCCCCCAACATAAGAGCATATCTTGCAGAACCTTGTTTCATCTTAGTAAAACTGTTTGTGTAAATTAAATTCATAAATTCCAACGCATCCTCACCTTTGATCTCAATTTTTCCTAATGTGCTCCCATCTAAAATACCTGCGTTTTCTCTTACATTTTTGCTCTCTCGTTGAACAGCATCATGCATCGACTCATCTTTATTAATTTGAAAATACCATGGCCTTTTCCATTGCCCGACATCCTCAAAAATTGCACCATTTTTTAAGTGCCAACTATGTATTGGTGATTTTCTCTCTGGGTCATAAAATTCATAGCAATTTCTGCCAGCTATTGCAGAAAAACTTAAAGGAGCATAGGGTGGTCGATAAATAGTTGTGCCAACTTCATTTACTTTTTTATCCAGAAGATCAGAAACTATTCCCAGTGCATTAATACTACTAATTTTACCTTGATCGGTTCCCATACTATTTGTTGTATATCTTTTTAAATGTTCAATTCTATCAAAACCCTCTGTTATTGCTTGACGGATATCTTTAGTTGTTACATCATTTTGTAAGTCAATAAATGATTTAGCCCATAATGATTTCTTTTGCGGAGAGACCTCCCACAATTTTTCAATGTTATACTTAGTGTTTGTATTTAATTCGAGTTTTACGTCTAATTTTTTGACTTTAAAAGTTTTCAATTTTTCATTTATATCAGAATTTAAATTATCAAAATTAAATTGTCCTGAAGCAGAACCAAGAGTTATGGTAGGTTGAAAAGGTTTTGATGGTTTGTAAGTTAAATCTTTCTCATCCCAATCTAATAAACCTTTTGATTGAGTAAACAAGTGAACATCTGGATTTATTCCACCTGACAAACATAAGCAGTCACATTTAATTTCATTTAAAGCACCAGAACTATCCTCAACAAGAATTTTTTCAATTTTTTTGTTTCCAAATGCTCCTTTTATTTGTGAATTTGTGTAGAGAGGAACATCATTTTTTCTTATCAAGTCAAACAAATTTGGCTCAATTTCCTCCCCAGATCGTGAGTCGATATATGCTTTTGGTTTTAAACCAGCTTTTATAAGACCATAAACTAGGCTGTTTGAATTCGAATTATTACTGAAAATAACAGGTTCTTTAGAAGGTGCTAGTCCATATCGGCACATATATTTTTCAAATGAAGAGCTTAGCATTATGCCTGGTAGATCGTTATTTTGAAAAGATAAAAATCTCTCAATGTGTCCATTACATAATATTGTGTGACCTGTACGTATCTTATGTAAAGTGCTATTAACTTTTCCTTCTATCGGTTTAGAGCCAACAAATCTATCTTCAATGGCTATAAGATGATTTATGTAATTATAAGTTGTAACAAGTGTGTTTTTTAAAATCTTTATATTCTTAGAGTCTTCTATTTCTTGTATAGTTTCTTTTAACCAATCTTTAGGCTCTTTGTTATCAATTGATGATATTTTGTTTGAATTATTTATAATGCCACCAAGTTGTTCCTCAAAGTCAATTAACAACACATCATAATTTGAGTTGATGAAAGATTTAGCTGCGAGGAGTCCATTTAATCCTCCTCCTATAATTGTAATATCGACATTGTGATGGATATGATTGCTTATGCCTTTGAAATCTTTGGGAGGTTTACCTAATCCAGCGGCTCTTCTAATAAGTGGTTCATACAAATTTTTCCAAAATTTCTTATGCGGCCCCATGAACGTTTTATAGTAAAAACCAGCAGTAAAAATTGGAGAAAATAAGTTATTGATACTTCCAAAATCGTTTTCAAGAGAAGGCCATCTGTTTTGACTTTCAATTTCCATTCCTTCATAAATTTTTTTTATAGTTGCTCTTGTGTTTGGTTCGGAATATTCACTAATTATTTGGACTAGAGCATTTGGTTCTTCTATACCACAGGTATAAATTCCTCTTGGCCTATGGTACTTAAAACTTCTTCCTACAAGGTTAATATTATTTCTTAATAGAGCTGAGGCTATAGTATCGCCTTTGTAGCCAAAATATTTGACCCCATCGAATTTGAAGCTAATTTTTTGATGAAACTGAATAAATTGATTTCCTTTTAAATTTATAGATTTCATTTTTCAACCGTAAAATTACCCGACCCAACTTCTGGTTCACCAGAGGGCGTTTTAACAACACTTTTAAAATTATTTAAGTTTGGTTTTTTTTCATCGAGCTTGTAGGTCACCAAAATTTCATCAGTAGATGTATCTCTTACACAATTAAACCATTTGCGACAACCATGTGTGTGTACCCAGCGCTCATAAAACAAACCTTTTGGATTTGCTCTTATAAAGACGTATTCTCCCCACTCACGATCACCAATTTCTTTTGATCCATCGGGTCTTTTTACATGTGCTTCTCCTCCATTTGAAAATTCCGATTGATCTCTCGGGCCGCAATAAGGGCAATTAATTATGAGCATATTTATTAATGTGCTACGGCTGCAGCACCGTGTTCGTCTACTAATCTTCCACTTGCAAATCTATCAAGATTAAACGCACTATTAATTTGATGAGGTTCATTTTTTGCAATGGTATGTGCGAAAACATTTGCACTTCCAGGTGTAGCTTTAAAACCACCTGTGCCCCAGCCACAATTAAAAAATAAACCCTCAATGTCACATTTACTAATAATAGGACTAGCATCTGGGCAGATGTCAACAATACCACCCCATTGACGAAGCATTTTCATTTTGCCAAATACTGGATAAAGCTCTACCATAGCTCGAATAGTATCTTCAATAATGTTAAAACCACCTCTTTGAGTGAAAGAATTATAACTGTCGGTTCCTGCTCCAATAACTAATTCTCCTTTATCAGATTGACTGACATAAGCATGAACTGCAGAGGACATCACCACTGTATCAATAATTGGTTTGATTGGTTCAGAAACAAGTGCCTGAAGTGGCTTACTTTGTAAAGGTAATCTGATACCTGCACTTTCTGCTAAAACACCAGTATGACCTGAAGCAACAACTCCAATTTTATTTGCCCTTAAAAAACCCTTGGACGTTTCGACACCTTCTATTGTTCCATTTTTAGTCCTTATTTGATGTGCCTCACAATTTTGAATTATATCAACTCCCATCTCATCAGCGCGCATTGCAAAACCCCATGCTATTGCATCATGTCTTGCTACACCACCGCGAGGTTGGTAAGATGCACCTAGCACTGGATATCGAAGATTGTCAGTATTCATTATAGGAACCTTTTTTTGAATTTCCTCTTTAGATAACCAAAATGAATCAATACCATTTAAATTATTTGCACTCACTCTTCTTTTAATTTCTTTTATATCATGTTCGTTATGGGCTAAATTCATAACCCCTCTTTGACTAAACATTACATTGTAATTTAATTCGCTTGATAGGTTTTCCCATAACTTCAAAGAGTGTTCGTACAAATGAGCACTATCATCCCATAAATAATTTGATCTAATGATAGTGGTGTTTCTACCTGTGTTACCTCCACCAAGCCAACCTTTTTCTATTACGGCAATATTTTTTAATCCATGTTCTTTTGCTAAGTAATATGCAGTTCCTAGTCCATGACCCCCACCACCAATTATTATGACATCATAAAACTCTCTAGGTTCGGGGCTTCTCCACATTTTTGGCCACTCTTTATGGCCAGATAGTGCATTTTTAGCAAGGCTAAATATTGAATATTTTTTCTTCACAACAGCAAATTAGCAAAAAATAAAATAATCAGCTAGTTATTTTCAGGGGCGAATTGTCATTAATTTTTTTAAAAATTTTAGGGAACTTCCATTGCAAATCGCAGTCTACATTTGGGGCTTGAGCTGAACTTTTTAAGTCGTTTTCACAAATAGTTCTAATTTCAAAGCTTATCCTTGTATTTTCAGACTTTTCTTTTGATGAGCTATGTAAGTGGGCACCTGAAAAACATAAAATTTCTCCTGGTTTTATAGTTACTGGTATTTTCTTAATATTCCTGGGCAAGTCCTCTTTTAATTGTGGAGCAGAGGGATAAGAAAAATCGCCTTTTTTTCTATTGGCTAAATAAATGTTTAAGTCCCAAGTCGAAGTAGTATTTTTAACTGGAACATCAAAATAATCTGGATAAAAAATCATAGTATTTTTTTCCTCTACATTACTTACTGGTGCCCACCAATTAATTTGTTGATACAAATTTGTGCCCCAAGTATCACGATGAATATTTATTCTAGATGCTTCTCTGTAAGGTAAGTTATTTTCTGCTGGTGCTACTCTTACCACAAATCGATCCCAAAAAGTTTTACCTTTATTGTATTCAATTTCAAATAAAAAGTTTGAAAATAGTTTTCTGAAATCTTCATGGTTTTTTAATTTTGATACAATATCCTTACTTATATCCTCAGAATTTTTTAAATAGTGTATTTTTTCTATTTCACCATCATAAATATTTTTAATTTTATTTTTAATTTGGGTTATTAAATCATTTGAAGTTTTTGATTTTTGAAATACAAAAACTTTTCCTTTAAAAATATTTTTTTTAAATTCTTGAAGATTTGAAATTTTTTCTATTGGTATAAACATTCACTTTATATCACCAACATATACTCCAAGTGCTAAAGCAGTTTCAATTAGAGGATCGGTTCTATCTACAACTTTATAAGTAGATATTCCTTCACTAATTGGAACATCAACAACTTTCCTATCTCTCCAGGCAACCATTCTTCCATATTTTCCTTTTGCTATTAAATCAACAGCATAAACTCCAAAAGCACTAGCTAAAATTCTATCACGTGGAGTAGGGGGCGCACCTCGTTGAACATGCCCCAAAGAAGTGACCCTACACTCTATATCAGTACTTTTCATTATTTCCTCTGAAAGATAATTACCTATTCCGCCTAATCTTTTTTGACCATCAGCGTATTCAACAGTATAACTTTTTCCGTTTTCTGTTTTTACTGCCTCTGCTACTACAATCAGCGAATGAACTATTCCTCTATTTTTCATTTCAGTGAGTTTATTGACAATTCCTTTGATAGAGTAATCTAATTCAGGAATTAGGATTACATCTGCTCCACCTGCAATGCCTGCGTTAATAGCTATGTGTCCTGCATCTCTACCCATTACTTCTAAAATCATCGTTCTTTGATGACTTGCAGCAGTTGTTTGTAAGTTATCTAGTGCTTGGGTAGCAACATTTACAGCTGTATTAAACCCTATGGAGCTTTCAGTGGCTCCCACATCATTGTCAATTGTTTTAGGTATGGCTACAATATTTAAGTCACCTCTTTTTGCAATTTCAGTTAATATCGACATGCTTCCATCTCCGCCTATAACAATAAGCCCATCAAGACCTAATTCTTTGTAACCATCAATAATGTCTTGGGATCTATCTTTGTATTTACCATTTGGCATGGGAAATTTAAAAGGATTACCTTTACTTGTTGTTCCCAAAAATGTCCCACCTTGTCTTAGAAGAGAACCGCTAAAAGTTTGATAATCTAGTGGAACATAAGCCACTGGTCTTTGCATTAAACCAACAGTGCCATCACGAATACCCATAACTTCCATTTGATATGTATTTTTAGCTCTAAAAAATATCGATCTAACAGCCGCGTTTAAACCACCACAGTCTCCACCACTAGTAAGAATTCCAATTTTTTTCATTTAAAATTTATCTGAGTCCCACAACCACGCTGCCCCTCTAACACCGCTAGAGTCACCGTGAGTATTTCGTAAGATCTTATTTCTTATCTTATCACTAAATGTGTATTTAGGAAGTAATTTAGGTATATTGTCATAAAGTCTACCAACGTTTGACATACCTCCACCAAAAACTATTACCTCAGGGTCAACGATACCTATCATTACAGATATTAATCTGGCAAAACGATCTTCATATAACTCAAATTCTTTTTTTGCTCTTTCATCTCCATTTGCTTCCAAAGCGACTATTTCTCTTGTTCTTAAACTGGTGCCATATTTCTCGTTAAATAATCTTGTAAAACCTATTCCTGATATAAATTGCTCAGCACATAAGGGTCTTTTGCAATTACCTACATTACATTGCACATTAGAATTAATTTCCTCCTCAGTAGGATAGGGTAATGGTTGATGTCCCCAATCTCCTGCAATTTGGTTAACGCCCTCAATGACTTTCTTTTCATAAACAAATGATCCGCCAAAACCAGATCCAATAATTACACCCCAAACTGATTTATAATTTGCCCCAGAGCCATCGATAGCTTCAGATAATGCAAAACAGTTAGCGTCATTCATGATACGAATTTCTCTATTTAAACTTTTTTCTAAGTCTTTATGAAATGGTTTGTCATTAATCCATATACAATTAGCATTATTTACTAAGCCAGTTTCATATGAAGAAAACCCTGGTATGCAAACCCCTACAGAATTTTGTTGATCTGTAAATTTATCAAATTCTGAAACTAAAGATTTTACGGTATTTAAACCACTTTCGTAATTTTTTTCATAAGTAGATCTTTTTCTCAGAATTTCTTTACCATTTGAGTCTATTAAAATACCCTCAATTTTGGTACCACCGTAATCAATGCCTATTTTAAAATCACTCATTTTTTAATAGATACCATAAGTTATAAAATATATGTATGAAATCTTTTAAATATATGTATGGATTGTAGTCATATAGGTTAAATTTTTTTATGAAAAAAAGAATTATTAATTGGGGTATATTAAGCACTGCTAAAATTGGTTGGGAGCACGTAATACCTGCAATAAAAAAATCTAAAAATAGTCAGGTTATAGCGCTCGCTAGTAGAAATTTATCCAGAGCAACGGCTTTAACAAAAAAATTAAAAATACCAAAAAGCTATGGTTCTTATAAAGAGTTATATGAAGATAAAGATGTAGATGTAATTTATAACCCTCTTCCTAACCACTTACATATAAAATCAAGTATTGTGGCCTGTAAAAATAAAAAAAATCTCCTATTAGAGAAACCACTATCTTTAAAATCAAAAGATATAGACCCATTAATAAAAATTGCCTCACAAAATAAAGTTATTGTTAAAGAAGCATTTATGGTCAGGCATCATCCTCAATGGCGATGGATTAAAAAATTTATAAAATCAGGTAAGATCGGATCAATATCAAGTATATCAACAGTGTTTTCATACAATAATAAAAATCCAAAAAATATCAGAAATATCAAAAAATTTGGTGGAGGGGCCATCTATGACATTGGATGTTATCCGACTGTCATATCAAGATTTCTATTAGATAAAGAACCAAAAAGAGTTATAGCAACCTCTAAAAATGATAAAAAATTTAAAACAGATATTTTATCATCCGCATTGTTAGATTTTGGAGATATTTTCTCAACCTTTACAGTTGCTACACAAAGCACATTTTCACAACAAGTCGTAATTCTTGGCACAAAAAAAACAGTTGTTATCGAAAATCCTTTCAATGCAATTGTGAATAAACCAACTACAGTTGTTATCTACAATGGAAAATCAATCTATCGAAAAGACAATACAATAAAAGTATTTCCAGCTACTGATCAATATGAGCATCAAGTTACAAAATTTTCTAGTGAGTTAATTAGTAAAACTAAAATAGATTATGGATTATTAGATGCAAAAAAAAATATGAAGGTATTAGATGCAATTTTTATGTCTATTAAGAAAAAAAAGTGGATTAAAATTTAACTTATTAGTGAGATAATAAAAAATTTGAATTAATCAATGGGCACTAGAAGGAGCCCATATGTTTATATCACCCTCTTTTGCCGCTTTATTTATTTCTTTTATTTCTTTTTTTGAAAATTTTAAATTATCAAGTGCAGCTAAGTTTTCTTTAAGCTGTTTTACGGTTCTAGCTCCAATTAAAGCAGAAGTTATTGCACGATTATTTAATACCCATGCTATAGCCATTTGGGATAGTGATTGATTTCTTCTTTTTGCAATTTTATTGAGTTCATTAATAATTTTAGTATTTTTTTTCGTTATTAAATCTTTGTTGAAAGAGCTATTTTCATTAACCCTTGAAACTTTGGGAATTCCTTTCAAATATTTATTAGATAAAAAACCTTGGGCTAGTGGAGAAAAGGCGATACAACCAACCCCTTTTTTTATGAGAGTTCTTGTTAAATCTTTTTCAATCCATCTATTGATTAATGAATAAGAAGGTTGATGAATTAATAATTTAATTCCTTTGCTCTTTAAAATTGAAATCATTTTATTTGTCTTATTGGAGGAGTAAGAAGAGACACCAATATACAGGGCTTTACCAGCTTTATAGATACTTTCTAAAGCATCAGCTGTTTCCTCAAGAGGTGTATTTGGATCAAAACGATGAGAATAAAATATATCTACATAATCCAGTTTCATCCTCTTTAAACTTTGATCGCAACTAGCAATTACATGTTTTTTTGAACCCCATTCACCATAGGGTCCATCCCACATATCGTAACCTGCTTTAGACGATATAATTAATTCATCACGGTATTTTCCAAGATCACTTTTCATGACTTTTCCAAAATTAGACTCAGCACTGCCATAAGGTGGTCCATAATTATTTGCTAAATCAAAATGAGTAATTCCTGCATCAAAAGACTCAAAAAGAATTTTTTTAGACTCTGAAGCCATTCCATTGCCACCAAAGTTATGCCATAACCCTATTGACAAGACAGGTAGTTTTAAACCACTATCACCACAGTTTCTATAATGCATTTTTTGATAGCGATTTTTGTCTGAAATATATGGCATTTTTAAAGTAATTCCTCTTTGTATGGCATTGAATTTGCTGCTCCCTCCCTTGTAACAGAAACACCTGCCGCAAGATTAGCAAACTCAATAGCCTCTTTGTAATTTTTATTTTGTGAGATTGCCACACTTAGAGCCCCATTAAAAGCATCTCCGGCACCTGTTGTGTCAACTACTGGTTTTTTTAGATTTGAAGCAGGTACTATAAACTCCTCTTTATTGTTTTTAAAATAACAACCATTTTCTCCAAGTGTAATAATTATATTCTTTATCCCTTTATCTAAAAAAAAATTTCCTGCTTTTTTACAGTCTTCCTCATTTTTAATTAATTGACCGTAATAAAAACTTGCTTCCGTTTCATTGGGGGTAAAAAAATCAAAATATTGAAAGTTATCATCAGTTATTTCACTGGCGGGTGCTGGATTTAAAATTGTTGTACAATTAAAAATTTTCGCTTTTTTTAGAGCATGGAGTGTTACCTCTTTTGGTGTCTCTAACTGAGTTAAAAAAACATTAGAAGACTCAATTATATTTAACTTTGAGTCAATTAACTTTTCATCGATTGTACCAGCAGCTCCTGGAACAACATTTATTGCATTTTGCCCAGTTTTTTCATTAATCAATATACCTGCAGCCCCAGTTGATTCATTTTCAGAGATAACCAAACCATCATAATTTATTTTATCTCTTTCGTACAAAGAGATTGCAAGATCGGCATAGCTATCTTTACCTACTTTACTTATAAATGATACATTACCTCCGGCTCTTGCTGCTGCTATTGCTTGGTTAGACCCTTTACCGCCTGGTCCAATGATGTATTTTTTTCCTAATATGGTTTGACCTGGTATTGGAATATCATTTGCAAAAAAACATAGATCTGCAACGAATATCCCAAATACACAAATACTCACTTATCTAGTACCCAAACAGTACCATCAGGTTTAACAACTCCTTTAGTTAAGATAAAGCATCCAAATGGTCTAGTTTCGTTTGTTGTTATTATGGCAAATGCCTTTTTGGCTTCATCATAAAATTTAAACCTTTCAATGGATGAAATTTTCCAATGCTCTCCTGAGATTTTCTTAGTTATGTCAATTATTTCTTGATGAACTTCATTTAATTGATCTGGATTTCCATCAATTTCCATCCTTTGAATAGCAGAGTCGACAAAGCTATCTAGAGGAAATACGGAGAGTATAGCCTCGGCAGCTCTTGCAGCATTTACGCCATCAATACGATGAACTCTGGAGTTCATCGAATAGGCGGGAAAATTTGAGTCACATAAAATTAATTTATCTCCATGTCCCATCGCTCTTAGAGTATGCAAAACCTCTGGACTAAGTATAGGATCAATTTTAATAAGCATATTACATAGAACTAAATTAATTCGTTAAATTCAACTTAATTAATTAATCTTTACTGGTTTTGATCTTAGTTTTCTGACAGTCTCTAGCTCTGCTTTTCTACATAACTTTGGAGGGAGACCTTTATTTATAAGTTTTAAATCTTCAAACACTATTTCGCCCATTTCATAAAACACAGACTCTAGAGCTCCAGCTCTGTGTGCTGAGAAAAGAATATTTTTAGATTTACGTATGGGATCATTTTTTTTTACTGGCTCCTCAGGAAATACATCTGTTGCAACTTTTATTTTTCTTTTTTTTGAAATTTTTAGTAGGTCTTTAAAATTCACTACATTAGCCCTACTTAGAATTAGTAAACAAGAATTTTGTTTCATCAGACTCAGTAGCTTTTTATCAATCATATGTTTGTTTTTTGTTGTGATAGAACTAAGAACATATATCACATCTGATTTTTTAAATATTTCATTAAGAGAATTAATTTTACAATTATTTTCCTCAAGCAACTTGCTTGGAAGCCATGGGTCGTATGCAAGAAAATTATTTGTGAAAGGCTCTAACAAGGGCTTTAACTTTTTGGCCAAATCTCCAAAACCAATAAAACTCACAATGTTATTTTGCAATAAACTAGAATTCATATTACTTTCCAATCCATATTTTTCATTATTATTAATAAAATCTATATGTGATTGATGAATTTCCCTCTTCAGGGATAAAGTAAAACCAACTGCGATTTCAGCAACTGTTTGAGCAAAAACAGGAGCGGTGGACAGAATATAGATTCCATTTCTAAAACAATACTCATAATCCATATTGTCCATGAAGTTGCTTTCAACATTGAATATGGCTTTAAGTTTTGCTGCACTTTTTAAAATTGAATTCGGAAGATCAGGTTGTCCAATTATAAAATCTGCTTTTGATATGTTATTTTCATAAAATTTTTTTTTATTTTTTATTGGTGCATTTATAAGTTTGAAATTTTTTTTTAAATAAACAAGCTTATCTTTAGAGAAAATAAGATTCATTTGTCTTGGAAAAGGATCAACAATTATTGTTTTCATTACTTGATTATATCAATTATTTATTTTTTTGATAATCTAAGTTGAAATGAAAAGATCTGAAATAAATGCTGCAATATCTGAAGCTAAAGACATGATCGATAGATATTCGTGGGTTCTACCTAAATGGGGCTATTGGTCTAAAGAAGAGTACAACAATAATCCTAACTTAAAAAATTATTTAAAAAATCATCAAATGGGCTGGGATGTTACTGATTTTGGTAAAGGCGAATTTGAAAAAAAAGGTATAACCTTGTTTTGTATAAGGAATGGAATACAGGGTAATAACGATGACAAACCCTATGCAGAAAAGTTATTGTTTATGAGAGAAGGTCAAGAAATTCCTTTTCATAGCCATAAGGTAAAACTAGAAGATATAATTAATCGGGGAGGCGGGGAATTAGTAATTGAATTTTTAGAAGTCGACTCAAATCAAATTGAATTAAACTCTAAAATTGACGTTCTTGTTGATGGTGAAATAGTTTCCATTGCACCAAGAGAGCCATTGATTTTAAAAAGAGGTCAGAGCGTCACTGTTGAAAGAAATATATATCATAAATTTTACTCAGCTGAGGGTTCAGGAATGGTTATGGCAGGAGAGGTTTCTCAAGTCAACGATGATAATAAAGATAACTATTTTTTAGAAAGTGTGGGAAGGTTTACTGAAATTGAAGAAGATGAAGTTGCGATACATCCTCTCTGGAATGAAATATAATGCAAAGAGGTATAATTGGCCTTGGAATGTGGTGTGTAGATACCACATACAAAATAGATAATTTACCTGAGAGAGGTAAACTAGAACCAATTTCTAATACTTTTCAATGCGTAGGTGGAGGCCCATCAAATGTTTTGACAGATTTAAATTCTTTAGGATTTAAACATCCAATGTACGCAATGGGATCAATTGGACTTGATACAGATGCATCAATTATAAAGAAACATTGTAGAGAAAATAAAATAGAGACTAAATATTTAATTGTATCAAAGCAAATTTCAACTTCTCATACCGTTTGTATGTTTGAAAAACAAAAAGAAAGAACTTTTTTATATTATCCAGGGGCAAACAGCTTACTTGATAAAAAACATTTTAAAATTAACCAATTAAAAATTTCACCAAAGGTTCTTTATGTCGGATATATCACACTATTAGGTAAATTGGACAAATTTGATATTGACAAAAAAACTCGTTTATCAAAAGTTTTAAAAAAAGCTAAAAGTAAAAATGTGATAACAGTTTTAGATTTAGTTTCAAATAAGCACCCTAAATACAAAAATATTATTGAAAGCTCATTGCCATTCACTGATTATTTGCTTTTGAATGAAATTGAAGCAGAAATATTATTTAATAGAAAAATTTACGACTTCAATAAAAAACTTAATCAAAAAATCTTAACTAAGTTAATCAGTAAAGTTTTCAAAAAAGGTATTATTAGAGGAGTTGTTATTCATAGTCCAACTGAGTCTCTCTATTTTGATAGATCAAAAAAAATCTATACTAGATCAAAGGTTTTGCCAAAAAGCAGAGTAATAAATTCAGTTGGAGCTGGAGATGCTTTTTGTTCAGCATTTATATTTGGAATACATGAAAATTGGGATATAAAAAAAACTCTCAAAAAGGCTCATGCAGCTGGGACATCAATGATGAAAGTTAATGCCTCTTCTGGAAATTTACCCAATATATCTAAATTATAATTTTAAAACTTTTTCCGTGATCTCAATGTCTTTTAAAAGCTTCCTTTCGGGTATGAGTTTATTTTTCTTTAATTCAGAATGGTAAAGTTTAACAGCATCTTTAGGTTTAATATTATTTTCAACAACTTCTCTCATAATTTTAACTAATAAAATTGGGTCTTCAGCTAAATTAATTTTTCTTCCAAACAAAGCTACTTTCGCACCATATTGACTAGCTTTTTTAATCAATTCAAAACAATCTCTAGTTGTGCCCTTGCTACCCCCTAGAATGCCAACAATAAGATTTTCAGGATCGAAGCTGGCTAGCTCCTCCATTGCTTTTGGACCATTGTAAGCTATTTTCAAAAAAAGAGGTCTCTCATCTTTAGTCTGCCCAGATATTGCTTTTATAATGCAATCATTTACGTAATCACCCATTTGTCTTATGTTCATATTTAGATCAATCGGGGAATTGAACACCTCTAAAAAATGTTTGAATTTATATTTAGAAGCTTCAATTCTGAATTCTTTATAGGCATTTAACATTGCAAGGTCATAGTCAACATTATTAGAAAACGTTATAGAAAATAAACCAAGGTTAACTAATTTACTTACCTTATTCATTTGAGCAGACTTAAAAGGTCTAGGATTAGTTTTTCTATAATTTCCATTTCTCATCAGCCAGATATCAGTCGTATCATTCATTCTAATAGCAGGTGTAATACTTGAATTTTTAAATAAATTTCTTTTTACAAGATCTTCACCAACTGATGCAGACATCAGCATAATGTCTACTAAATTAGATTTAGTCATCGATATCATTGCATTTTTGTAATCCACTAGGTTTTTATATCCTTTTAGTACTTTTCCATTTTCATTTCTTTTTGATCCAGGTGTTGTGATGCCCATTGCTAGATCGCCATCTTTAGCATCTGCTATAATGAAGTCTCTTGGAGAATATTTATTATTTTTTATTTTAAGAATTTTTTGATCTAAAGACTTATTCATAATTTGATTATACTCAATTCTAAAAATAGAAAATAGTTTTATTCTCTATATAATATAAAAATGTATTTAGGTATTGATCTTGGTACTTCTTCGATGAAGTGTTTGCTACTCGGAGAAGAACAAGAAATTTTGTTGAGTGTTAATAGTGAAGATATACCACTTTCCACGCCTCAAAATGGCTGGTCAGAACAAGATCCATCATTTTGGATAAAAGCGTTAGATCAGTGTATCAAGCAAATTGTTTTAAAATTTGATTTATCGCAGATCAAAGCTGTATCTTTTTCCGGACATATGCATGGTGCAACTTGTGTTGATAAAAATTATAAAGTCATAAGGCCATGTATACTTTGGAATGATACACGTAGTTTTAGGCAGTGCAGTCAAATTATGGCTGACGAAACTGTAATGGATATAGCTGGAAATATAGCAATGCCTGGTTTTACATCTCCAAAAATCTTATGGATGAAAGAACACGAAAGTGAAAATTTTAAATCAATTGCAAAGGTTTTATTGCCGAAAGACTATTTAAGGTTTTATTTAACGGGAGAGTTTTTTAGTGATTTGTCAGACGCAGCAGGCACTTATTGGTTAGATGTTAAAAATAGAACTTGGTCTAATAAACTTTTAGACATTGGCTCAATGGATATCTCGCAAATGCCTAAAACCTGTGAGGGGACCGATCAAACAGGTATAATTAAAAAAGATATTGCAGAAAAATATGGCTTTAATAACTCTTGCAAAGTATTTGGTGGAGCAGGAGATAATGCTGCAGCCGCTGTTGGATTAGGGCTTTACCAAGAGGGAAATGCTTCATTATCTTTGGGTACTTCTGGCGTAATTTTTGGTTCAACAAAAAATTTTTTAAAAAATTATGATGATGCGATACATTCCTTTTGTCACTGCTTACCAGAAACATGGCATCTTATGTCAGTGATGCTCTCTTGTACCTCAAATGTTAATTGGTTTATAAATAATTTTAATTCATCAATTGATGAGATTAATAAAGTGTTAAGTTCTGTTTTAAATGATTTTTCTGATATAAATAGATACCCTTATTATCTTCCTTATCTCACAGGTGAGAGAACCCCAATTAATGACCCTCATATAAGGGCAAGTTTTCACGAAATGAGTATTGACACTAATCGAGATACATTAATCTATAGTTTAATAGAAGGTATTTCTTTTGGTTTATATGATAATTATTCTTCCTTAGTTAAGACAGGTATAAAGTTAGATAACATCTTTGTAATAGGAGGTGGTTCTAAAAATGATAGCTGGATACAAATACTTGCTTCATTGATGGAGAGAGATTTATCTATAACAGAAGCTTCAGATACAATGGCTGCTTTTGGGGCTGCTAGAATAGCATTTCTTGGTTACAATAATTTAAAACCAAGTGAAGCCCTTAGTCTTCCAAAAGTCAAAAAAATTATAGGTAAGAATGAAATTCAAACGGATATTTTAAAAGACAGATTTTTAAGGTGGAAAAGCTTTTATTTAGGAAAAAATGTCTAGTAAACAAAGAATAGAATTCCATGAATTAGTAAATAAAATACTAGAAAATGTTATTAAAATTAATCAAAGTCGATATTTTATTGCAATTTCAGGAGCGCCAGCATCTGGAAAAAGCACAATATCTGAAAAATTAAAGTCTGAACTAATATCAAATAACCAAAAATCAAGTGTTCTTCAAATGGATGGTTTCCATCTAGATAATAATATTCTTGAGAAAAAAAAATTGATTGAGAGAAAAGGGGCACCAGAAACATTTGATGTACTAGGTTTATTAAATTGTTTATTAAGATTAAAAAACGAGGGTGAAGTAATTGTTCCTATCTTTGATAGATCATTAGAACTATCAAGATCATCTGCATTAGTCATATCTGAGAATACAAAAATTATAATAGTAGAGGGTAATTATTTATTGCTTGATCAAGAACCATGGAGAAAAATTCATAATTTTTTTGACACAACTATAATGATTGATTGTAATAAAGATATTTTAGAAAAAAGATTAATTGAAAGATGGGAGAGTTATGGGCTATCTAATGATCAAATTAAAAATAAAGTTTATAAAAATGATCTTCCAAATGGATTAAATGTTATTAGTAAAAGTATTTCTGCTAAATTTAATTTAATTAATTAATCTTGAGGTGGTTGCTTAGCACCTGTCATATATGCGACGGCATCAGACATTTCATGTTTCTTTGGGTCAATTACACATAATCTGGTTCCAAGTCTATGAATATGTATTCTATCAGCTACTTCAAAAACATGAGGCATGTTATGAGAAATTAATATGATGGGAATTCCTCTAGACCTCACCTCACCGATTAATTCTAAAACTCTTCTACTTTCTTTGACACCTAGAGCTGCAGTAGGCTCATCCATAATAACGACTTTAGTTCCAAATGATGTTGCTCTTGCAACTGCAACACCTTGCCGTTGACCTCCAGATAATGTTTCAACTAATTGATTTATATTTTGTATGGTTAATAGACCAAGATCAGACAGTCGTTTTCTAGCTTCATCTGCCATTGCTTTTTTATCTAAAAATTTTAAAAAACTACCCATAAAGCCTTTTTGTCTAATTTCTCTGCCTAAAAACATATTATCAGTGATTGATAAAGCAGGTGAAAGTGCAAGGTTCTGATAAACAGTTTCGATACCTAATTTTCTTGCTTCTATAGGTGATGTAAAAGTAACTTTATTTCCATCAAGCAATATTTCACCACTATCAGGTATAACAGCACCACATAACACCTTAATTAGAGTAGATTTTCCAGCACCATTGTCTCCAATTACTCCCAAAACCTCACCTGGATAAAGCTCTAAATCAGCACTATCGAGTGCAACAACTTTACCGTATTTTTTTGACAACTTATTTGCTACTAGAACTGGCTGCATTATGCTGAGACCTTTCTTATCCATTGATCTATTCCAACAGCCACTATAATAAGACAACCTAAAGCAAATCTTTGCCACAATACATCAAGACCTGCTATGGACAGACCTGAGCTAAATACACCCACAATCAAAGCTCCAAATAAAGAGCCAATTATAGTGCCCCTTCCACCAAAAAGAGAAGTTCCACCTATCACAACAGCTGTGATGGAGTCTAAGTTACCCTCATAAAAAGATGTTGGAGACACTGAACCAACTCTACCTATGGAAACCCATGCTCCAATAGCAACAACAAGTCCAGCAACAGCATAAATTGAAACTAACATCCTATCAGTTCTAATACCTGATAACTCAGCAGCCTCCTTATCATCGCCAATTGCGTAAACATGCCTCCCCCAAGCAGTTTTATTGAGTAAAAACCAGAGAAAAACGAAAATACCAATCATTAGGAACGCACCGTAAGTGAATACAAAACCCCCAAGATTTATTCTCTCTCCCCAAAAGTGCAGAAGAGGAGCATTTACTTCAATATCGGAGCTTCTAATAGATTGAGATCCAGTAAAGAATATTACTAGCGCAAAAAATATATTCCAAGTTCCTAAAGTAACTATAAACGGAGGCAATCTTAAGCGGGTTACCAGTAACCCATTGAAAGCACCTGTTGCAATACCAGAGATAAACCCTACTGCTATTGCTGGGAGGGTTGGAACTCCCATTTCAACAGAAAGCTTACCCATAAATACTGATGCTAAAACCATCATTGCAGCAACACTTAAATCAATTCCAGCAGTTAATATTATTAAAGTTTGAGCAGCTGCAAGAATACCGACAATTGTAACTTGTTGTACAATCAGAGATAAATTAAAAGCAGAGAAAAATTTTCCTCCAGCGATGAAGCCAAATGCAATAACGCTTAATATTAAAATAATAACAGGAACTATTGTTGGATTACCGTGAAGAAAATGTTGAATTTTTTTTAGTGTAGTTTGTTCACCTAAATCAAAAGAGTGATGATCTTGATCTTTTTCACCTATATCAGTTGTGAATTTAGGTTGATCTTTTAGATCTTTAGAAATGTCATCAGAAACTTTATTCATTTAAAAAATATCATAACTTCAGGGCAGAATAATCTGCCCTGAATAATAAAATTATTGGATTAACCCCAACATCTATCCATACCTTCTTTGACACTAATTGATGGAACTCCGCTAGCAGCATCATCTGTAACTAAGTTCACACCAGTGTTAAAGAAGTCAAGACCTGGAGTATTTTCAGGCTTTGAACCATCTTCAGCCCAAGCTTTAATCGCCTCAACACCAAGTGAAGCCATTAACAATGGGTATTGCTGAGATGTAGCACCTATAATTCCTCTTTCAACGTCAGCCACACCTGGGCAACCTCCGTCAACTGAAGCAATAAGAACGCTACCATCATCTTTTCCAACTGCTTTTAATGCCTCATAAGCACCAACAGCTGCTGGCTCATTAATAGTGTACACAACGTTTATGTCTGGGTCTTTTTGTAGACATTTTTCCATTGCAGTTCTTCCACCTTCTTCGTTACCGTTTGTAACTTCATTACAGATAATTCTTGGATCATCCTCATCTCCCCATCTGGAAACGTCTTTTACATCGATTCCAAATCCAGATAAGAAACCTTGATCTCTAAGAACACCAACAGAAGGTTGACTCTCGTTAAGGTCTAACATTGCAATTTTGGCATTAGCAGCATCTGCTCCTAACTTTGCAGCAACCCAAGCCCCACCTAACTCACCTGCCTTGAAGTTATCAGTTGCAAAAGTAGAGTCTGCAGCTGTAATTGGCTCTAGTGGTGTGTCAAGAGCAATGACTAGTAAACCATTGTCTTGAGCATTTTTTAATGGAGTAACAATAGCTTTTGTGTCAGATGCAGCAATTAAAATACCTTTTGCACCTGAAGCAATACAAGTCTCAATAGCTCTTACTTGAGTCTCATGGTCACCATCAACTTTACCCGCAAAGAATGATAATTTGACACCTAATTCATTAGCTCTCGCTTCTGCTCCTTCTTTCATTTTAACGAAGAAAGGATTGATGTCTGTTTTTGTAATTAAGCAAGCTTCAACAGCGTGGCTTCCTGCTTTTGCTGGCATAGTAGCAAAAGTAAAAGCAACAGCCATAAGTGAAGCTAGAACTAGAGATAATTTTCTCATAGTTATTTCCTCCTATATATAGTCTTATATACAATATCTCATTGGCACTATAACTTGCTAGTTAAATTTTAAATTTTTACTCTTGATTTTTTACGAAATGTTTATCCACAATCTCTTTCCAATTTGCATATGACTTTTTGATAACGTTATTAGTATTTGGTTTTATAACTGCCTTTTTTACTTTGAAATCCCTTAAATCCTCTAGATTTTTTACATTATGAAAATGCTGTATTCCAAAAAGAAGAGCTCCGTACGAGGACATTTCCTCAAGTTCAGGGATACTTAAATCAATTTCTAACAAGTCACTAATGATTTGGAGGAAAAATTTATTTTTAACCATCCCTCCATCGATGGATAGATTATTTAATTCCATGTTTTGAGTTTTTTTCATAAATTCGAGATAAACAACCATTTGATATGCTACAGACTCAAGACCTGCTCTGATTAAGTGATTAGTATTAGTTGAAGTACTAATTCCAAAGAAGGCGGCTCTGGCCTCAGAGTTCCAATATGGTGGACCTAAACCTGAAAACGCAGGAATTAAATATACTCCATTGTTATCTTTTTCTTTTTTAGAAAATATCTCACTTTCTTCAACTGTCTTAATTAATCCTAAATTATTTTTTAACCATGAAATTGTTCCCCCCGCATAGGAATTTAAACATTCAAGTGCATAGATATTTTTATTTTCATGAGTGAATGCAAGAGAAGTAAGCGATTTTTCATCAATAAACATTTTATTACCAATATTTGTTTGAATATTAAAACCTGTACCTGTAGTTATTTTAGTATCTCCTTTGTTGAAACAAAAATTTGCAAATAATGATGCTTGTGCATCACCAGCTACTCCAATGATAGGTATTATTTTATTAAAAATTTTATTAAAATTACTCTCTCCAAAGATATTTGAACTATTAATAACTTTTGGAAGTTTAATTTTTTTTATATCAAAAATATTTAATAATTCTTGATCCCATTCATTAGTTAAACAATTAAATAAAAGAGTTCTTGATGCATTTGTTGTGTCCGAAACATATGATTTCATATTAGTAAGCCTATAAATTAAATACGTTTCAATTGTTCCAAATAGTATTTCTCCATTATCAATTTTTCTTCTTATTTCTTCTTTTTCATTATAAATCCATTTTAATTTACTACCTGAAAAAAAAGTATTTGGTTTTAACCCTGTTTTGTTAATAATCTTTGTTCTCTTTGAGTCATCGTTTAAAATTTTTTCACATATACTTTGACCTCTGGTACACTGCCATACAATAGCGTTATGTAAGGGTTTCCCATCTTTTTCGTTGAATAATGTAAAAGTTTCTCGTTGGTTTGTGATGCTGATAAATTTTGGATTTGGTAATATCTCTGAAGCTTTTTGTACTAATTCTAATAAATTCTGATAAATCTCTTCTAGGTCGTGTTCAATGTAACCTTCCTGAGTAACTATTTGGGAGTGATCTTTTTGAAATTTTTTTAATATTTCTAATTTTTCATCGAATACTAAAACTGTTGTAGATGAAGTGCTTGAGTCAACAGTGATATAACTCATTGGTTAAGTAAAGATTTAGATATGTCAGAAATTTTTTCTGGACTCATGTCATAATGATCTAATACATCAGCTTGAGAGCCATTGATCATATATTCATCAGGTATACCTAAAATTTTAAATTTTGTATTATATCCTGCTTGTGAAATAAGGCTTGCACAACACTCGCCAAGTCCGCCATATATGCTATGTTCCTCGACTGAAATTAAACAGTTAGTTTTTTTAATTGATTTCATTAATGCATCCTCATCAAAAGGCTTTATGGTGTGCATACTAATGACTTCTGCATTTACACCATCTTCTTTAAGTATCCTACTTGCTAAAAAAGCTCTTTGAACAGTTTCACCTGTTCCAATAATCGTTATATCATTTCCTTCACATATAATAGAAGCTTTACCTATCTCAAAATTAGAGCCTTTTTTATGAAGATTGATCATTGGTTTTTTTCCATACCTTATATATAAAGGTTTGTTAAAAGATACAGCTCTTTTGATAACTTCAGATGCTTCAAAATTATCAGCCGGCGAGACAATGGTCAGGTTATTTATCGTTCGCAATACCGCATAATCGTGTAAAGAATGATGAGTAGAGCCAAGTTGGCCGTAGCTTATTCCAGCACTTATTCCTACTAAAGTTACGGGTTGATCTGAGTAAGCCACATCATTTTTAATTTGTTCTAAAGATCTTGCTGTTAGAAAACTAGCAGGAGAAACGCCAAAGACAATTTTACCTCCAGCTGCAAGCCCAGAACATACACCAACTAAATTTTGTTCAGCAATACCAACCTCTATAATTTGATCTGGTAATTCTTTTCCAAAAGGTACAATCTTTCCTGATCCTCTCGAGTCACTTGTTACAACAATAAGATTACTATTTTTTTTACCTTCCTCTAAAAGAGTTTCTCCAAATATTTCTAAATTTGCTTTACCTGTAGTAATTTCACTCATAAGATTTTAATTGACTTTCTAGTTCTAAATTAGCTTTTTCAAATTCTTCTTTTGATGGAACTTTGTGATGCCAACTTATTTGATTTTCAATAAAGCTTACACCTGAACCTTTGACAGTATTTGCAATGATAACATTTGGTATGTTTGTTTTAAATGGTACTTCTTCTAAAGCACTTATTAATTCCTCGATATTATTTCCATCAATTTCCTTAACGATAAAACCAAATGATAGAAATTTTTCATTCAAAGGTTCTATTGGATTAACATCCTCAGTTTTTCCAGTTATTTGAAGTTTATTTCTATCTACAATTACTACAAGATTATCAAGTTTGTACTTATGTGCAGTACTGCACGCTTCCCAAACAGAGCCTTCAGATAATTCTCCATCACCTAGAAGTGTATAAATCTTAAAATTTTCTTTATTAAGTTTTTGAGCTATAGCTAAACCAACAGCAACTGAAAGACCATGGCCAAGAGCTCCGGTATTGTGTTCAATGCCAGGTACTTTTTTTGTAGGATGCCCAATAAAATGAGAATTAAAATTATTTAAAGTATTTAGTTCTTCTTTTGTAAAAAATCCTTGGTCACACAAAACTGTATATAGAGCCTCAACTGAGTGCCCTTTACTTTGTATGTATCTATTTCTATTTTTTTTGGCAAAATTTTTTGGGGTAATTTCTAAAAAATTATTATAGAGCACATTTAATATATCAACACATGACAAGCTACCTCCAGTATGCCCAGCACCAGAATTATAAATAATTTCTAAAACTGTTTTTCTGTACTCAAGAGATTTTTTTTTTAAATAATCACTATTCTTAGCCATTTTTTTTTACCTTTGTAATATTATAATGCATTCATTGCATATTAAAGCAATATCCATTACTCTTAAATGTATAAGGAGGAGGAATAAGATGAGAAAAACATTTCTTAAAATATTTACTCTATTTGCATTTGGTCTTTCTACGCTTATAAGTGGAAATGCCATTGCTCACGATAGTAAGGGATATACTATCGGTTTCGCAGCTGCAAACTTGCAAGCTGACTTTTTCAATTTTATCAAAGAGTCAGTTGAAGCAGAAACCAGTAGACTTGGACACAAGGCAATTGTTGTAGACTCTGGTGGAGATGACGCAAAACAAGTTAGTCAGATTGAAGATTTACTTGTAAAGCAAATCGATGCTTTAATACTAATCATATCCGGTAATACTGACGGTAACGCTCAAATTAGAAAAGCTAAGGAGGCTGGAATACCAGTTATAACAGTTGATAGAAATACAACTAACCCTCCAGGTGACTCTTTTATAGCTTCTGACAGTGAAGTTGCTGCATATGAAATGGGTATGTGGGTTGCAGAACAAACTGGTGGTAAGGGCATTGTTGGAGTTATTCAAGGACAGCTTGGATCTACTCCTGAAATTGCCAGAGACACTGGATTTGAAAATGCTATTGCTCAATTTCCAGACCTAAACACTGTTGAAAAACAAGCAAGTAAAATGTGGAGTAGAGACGAAGGTGTTTCTATTGCTCAAGACTTGTTAACTAGAAATCCTGAGATCACTGTCCTTTTTGGAAGATGTGATGCTCTTGCACAAGGTGCTGCTCAGGCAGCTAAGGCAATGGGTAGAGATGATATTCTAGTTGTTGGTTTTGATGGTGACAGAGCTGCTCTTCAAGATTTAAAAAATAATAATACTTTATTAGCAGCTACAATGACTCAACAAACATTAACGATAGGAAGAAATGCTGTAAGATTTGCTATTGATGCTATCGAAGGCAGATATATTCCAAGTGAAATGTTGTACGGATCTACATTAACAACACCTGAAAACGTAGATCAGTTCATTGGCGATGGTCATCCATAATTAAATTTATAAAATAATTTTTATATAAGTTATTTTAATGAGCGATCATCTCGGGCTTGAAGTCAAAAAAGTCTCAAAAAGCTATGGCACAGCCAAAGTTTTAAATGAGGTTTCTTTTGAAGTGAGGCCTGGAGAGGTGGTCGCTCTTCTTGGTGAAAATGGGGCAGGAAAATCAACAATTTCATCAATTATAGCAGGTTCAGTTAATCATGACTCAGGCACTATGACTTGGAAGGGGCAAGATTACAACCCATCATCTCCAGGTAATGCAATTCAAAAAGGTATTGGTTTAATACACCAAGAGACAAGGCTTTTAAAGGAACTGTCAGTTGCAGAAAATGTATTTGTTGGAAGAATGATCACAAAAAACGGAATAGTAGATTTTAATAAAATGAATTCTCTTGCTAGTGAGCAGTTAAAAAGATTAGGTTTAGAAATATCACCTAAACAACTTGTCAAAAACCTTAAAATGTCAGCTCAGCAGCAGATTGAAATAGCAAAAGCACTGACATTAAACTCTGAATTGCTTATTCTTGATGAGCCTACCTCTTCACTTGGTGAGTCAGAAACAAATTTTCTTTTTGACAAAATAAGACAACTTAAAAAAGAGGGTGTATCCTTTATATATATAAGTCATAGATTAGAAGAAATTGAGCAAATAGCTGATAAAATTATTGTGCTTAGAGATGGTAATTTAGTTTCCTCATATGATAACGCTAATATTGCAATAAATAAAATAGTACATGATATGGTTGGAAGAGATGTCGATAGAATATTTCCAACAATAGAAAATGAATCTACCACTGAGACACTTAGAGTTGAAAATTTAAATTCGATTGATGGAAGTTTCGAAAATATTAATTTTTCAGTTAATAAAGGAGAAATATTTGGTATAGCTGGTCTTGTTGGGGCGGGTAGAACTGAATTGGTAAGAGCAATCTGTGGAGCAGATATGATTACATCTGGGAAAATATTTGTTGATAATAATGAAATAAATATAAGTTCACCTCAAGATGCAATTAAAAATGGAATTGTGATGGTGCCTGAGGATAGGAAAAGCCTTGGTTTGTTACTCGAGCAATCAAACTCTCAAAACATATCTATAGCTAATTTTGATGTTTTTTTAAAATCAGGTTGGGTTTCACCTGAAAAAATAAAAAATTTTTCAAAGAAAGGTATTGAATTAATGGGTGTCAAAGGAAGTGTTGATCAAAACGCTAACGAATTATCTGGTGGCAATCAACAAAAACTCCTTATATCGAAATGGATATCAAGAAAGCCCAAAGTATTAATTTTTGACGAGCCAACAAGAGGTATAGACGTTGGAGCAAGACACTCAATTTATCAAGTTATGAAACAATTATCAGAGAGTGGAATATCAATTATTGTTGTAAGCTCTGATTTAGAGGAAGTAGTGGGTTTATCACATAGAATGTTAATATTAAGTAGAGGTGTTCAAAAAAATATACTGACAAACAGTGATAACATTTCTAGAGTTGAGATAATGAAACAGGCAACTAATTAATGCAAAGATTTGAGGGAAAAACAGTAATTATTACCGGATCTGGTAGAGGTATTGGTAAAGAAATAGCATTAAGGTTTGCAAAAGAAAAAGCTAATGTTGTTCTTTCATCCAATGAGGCTCTTGTAAATGATACTTGCAAACAGTTTAAAGACATGGGTTATGAGGCTTCATCTTTTGAAGCGGATGTAGTTGATAAATCAAATGTAAGGGAGCTATTCGATTTCGCAGAAAAAAAATATGGAGAGGTAAATATATCTGTTCATAATGCTGGTGTAATTACAATTGCAAAAGTTGAGGATTTAACTGAAAAGGAATGGGATTTTAATTTAGATGTTAACACAAAAGGTGTTTTTCTTTGCTGCCAGCAAGCGATTATGAAGATGAGGAAAAGTAAAAAGGGAGGAAGCATAATTAATATGGCTTCTGGTCAAGCAAGGGATGGCTTTATATATACACCTCACTATGCAGCTAGTAAATTTGGAGTTATGGGCCTCACTCAAAGCTTAGCAAAAGAAGTCGCAACAGAAAGTATAAACATAAATGCAATTTGCCCAGGTATAATAGATACTGACATGTGGGCGTACAACGATTCCAAATGGGGAGAAATTTTAGGAGGTTATAAAAAAGGTGAGCTCATGAATAGTTGGGTTCAGCAGAATGTTCCTATGAAAAGAGTTGGAACTGGACAAGACGTAGCTGCATTAGTATCTTTTTTAGCATCTGATGACGCTAACTATATAACTGGTCAAACTATAAATGTTGATGGAGGATTAATAATGTCCTAAATCAATGAGGATTTAATAAAATGGAAAATATAATTAATTTTACAAAGAGAGTTTTTAGAGGCACCCAAGGTACATTTTTGGGTTTAATTGTTTTAACAATATTTTTTTCCCTAGCTTCGCCCTATTTCTTTTCTGCTAGAAATTTTATTAACATACTGGACCAAGTAACGGTTTTGGGAATTATGGCCCTCGGTATGACTGCAGTGATTATAATCGGAGGAATTGATCTATCGGTAGGTTCTATTCTTGCATTATCAATGATGGTAACTGGTTGGGTTTGGGATGCCTTTGGTGTCCCTTTACATTATGCATGCCTAATTGGGATATTCATAGGTTCAATTGCTGGATTAATTAACGGTTTACTTGTCTCATATTTGAAACTCCCCGCATTTATAGCCACTTTGGCTATGCTTTCTGCTGCCCGAGGCTTGGCTAATATCTTTACTGATGGAAAGCAAATTTATGGTTTCCCAGAATGGCTTACCAACTTATCTGTTGTAAGACACTTTGGTTTCATTCCTGTAACAATGTTAGTCTTTATTTTTTTAACAATATTATGTTGGTTTTTACTAAAATATAGAAAAGAGGGAAGAAATCTCTACGCAATTGGCGGTAACCCAGAAGTAGCAAGATTATCTGGTATAAATGTTAAGGGAACAACAGTTGTTGTTTATACTATTTCAGGTTTTCTAAGTGGAATAGCTGGAATTTTACTTACTGCCAGGTTAAATACCTGTGTCCCTCAAGCAGGATTTACATATGAGCTTGATGTCATCGCAGCAGTCGTAATTGGCGGTGCCAGTCTAAATGGCGGAGTTGGAGGTATTGCAGGAACAATTGTTGGCGTTTTTATCATAGGTGTTTTAAGAAATGGTCTTAACCTTCTAGGGTTCTCTCCATTCGTTCAAGGAGTTGTCATAGGTGCAGTTATTGTTTTTGCTGTTGCCTTAGATACTTTCAAGAAAAAAGAAAGATAATCATATTTGGATTTTAAAGCTTTATTTAATCTAAAAGACAAAGTTGTTTTCATTACTGGCGGTGGGAGAGGGATTGGCCAGAGTCTTGCAAATGGTTTTTATAATTGCGGAGCAAATGTTTCAATATGCGATCAAAATGAAGAAGGAATGAACGAAACAGAAATTATTTTAAAAGAAAGTGAAATCAAAGATCAAAATTTTATTAAAAGTATAGTTGACGTAAGAGATAAAAAAAGTATTGCAGAAGCAATTTTTAAAACTGAAAAAGAACTCGGTCCAATAGAGGTTGCAATTAATTGTGCTGGTATTGCAAATGCAAATCCAGCTGAGGAGATGACACAAGATCAGTGGCAAAATATGTTCGATATAAATTTATCTGGTATTTTCTATTCTTGCCAAGAAGAGGCAAAAACAATGATCAAGAGAAAAAAAGGTTCAATAATTAACATTGCATCAATGTCTGGAATAATTGTAAACAGAGGACTTAAGCAAGTACATTATAACTCCTCAAAAGCTGGCGTTATTCATTTGACAAAAAGCCTGGCAATGGATTGGGTTGAATATGGAATAAGAGTAAACTCCATTAGCCCAGGATACACAAAAACACCCATGAACTTAAGACCAGAAATGGTTGATCAAGTAAAGCTTTTCGAAAGCGGTACTCCTATGAATCGTATGGCCGATCCTGATGAGATTGTTGGTCCCGCAATATTTTTAGCAACTGAGGCATCTTCATTTTGTACAGGTATAGACTTAGTTGTTGATGGTGGCTTTACTTGTTGGTAGTAAAGAAATTTGTTATTTAGCTAAATGTTTATAAAGAGCTTTTTGAGCAATTTTTAAGGCAGCCATAGCATCATGATTTGCTTGAGCTTTTGTTAATGCCTCAATGTCTAAATCATCTAGGGCTTTATCAACAGCTTTTAAAAAATCTATAGCCATATTTGCCATTACTACACTATCTTCTCTAAATGGAAACTGATCCAGTTGCCAAACACCCTGCCAATTATTTTTTCTTAGAACATAAAAAAATTCAAAAAGCTCTATGGGGTGAAGACTGCCAGCTAGAAGATCATCGTCCCATGATCTAAAGTTATCATTAACATCCATTCCAAATAGCCTACCATAATCAATAGCTAATTGAGCTGAGTCAGCTGCTGACTCTCCACCGTAAATTGCATGACCAAAATCGAGAAGAAGACCAATGTTAGGAAGGCCAATTTTTTCAATACCAAGAATAGTTCTGGAAACAGAGTCATAACTCATTTTCACTCTCGGTTCTCTTGGTTTATATTCTATAACAAAGTTTAAATCAGGATTTTCACTTGCTAAATTTCCTACGCCATCCATTGAATTCTTCCATAAAGACTTATGATCAACTTGAAATGGATAGTCCCATCCGTCCTGTCCAGGCCAAAGTTTTACATATTTTGCATCAAAAAATCTTACAGCTTCACATGATTGAGTAATAAGCTCGTGTGCTCTTTTTCTCACACCTGGATCTGGATTTGTAAATGCACCTTTTGAAAATTGTCTTGTGTATATTTCAGGAGTGATACCAATTACTTTAAGATTAGCTTTGTCGAGAGCATCTTTTATCTGTTCATTTGAATAACTTCCTCCAAAATATGGAAAATTAAGATCTACATAAGAAAGATCTTTCACTTGTCCAGCTAGCTCTATCGCGTCAAGTACACTTCTTGGTTCGCCATATCCATCTGTAGCGTATCTATCAAGATAAGTTGCAAAATGCCAAATACCTGCTCCAAATTCTTGTTTACCCATATTTATATTTTCTATTAATTATTAAATTTATCTATTTATTAATTCAATCGTTTCTTGGCTTATATGTATGACAAATTCAAAGTCAAAATACAGATTAAATTAGATATTTTGACGCAAATGCCTAAAATACATAGATTTCTCCTCACATTTATTTGGATTTACTTTCAAAATTGATTATCATGCTCTCGTTAAAACTAAGGAGGAATTTATGAGAAAAATAATTCTTACAATTCTTGTATCATTTTTATCTCTTTCCGCATTTGCTGAAAGATATGTGATGGTAACACACGGTGAGGGTAAAGACCCTTTCTGGCCTGTTGTGCAAAAAGGTGGTGAAGATGCTGCTAGACACGTAGGTGCAGACTTTGAATATATCTTCAACCCTTCAGGTGATATGGGCGACATGGCAAAATCAATTGCTGCTGCAGCTGCAACTCAGCCTGATGGAATGGTTGTTTCACTTCCAGACCCTGAAGCATTAGGTCAAGCTATTAAAGACGCAGTTGCTGCTGGTATTCCAGTTATTACTATGAACTCAGGTCTTGAGTCATCTGCTTCTCTTGGCGCATTAATGCACGTTGGTCAGCCTGAATACCTTGCTGGTCAATCTGCTGGTGCAAGAGCAAAAGCAGAAGGTGCTACAAAAGCTCTTTGCATGATTCAAGAAGCTTACAACACAGCTTTGACAGATAGATGTGGTGGTTACGGCGAAGCTATTCCTACTGAATTAGTAGATAGCTCAAACGATCCTGCTACTATCCCAACAAGAGCTGCTGCTGGTTTACAAGCAAACCCAGATGTTGATGCAGTATTATCTGTTGGTCCGCATGTTTGTGTTGGAGTTCAACAGGCTATCGATGAGTTAGGTATGTCAGTACACCACTCTTGTTTTGACTTGAGCCCACCTGTTATGGACTTAATCAATGAGGGTAAAGTTGCTTTCACAATTGACCAACAACAACGTCTACAAGGTTATATGCCTGTTGTAGTTTTACACTTATACAACAACGGTGCTGGCCTTTTACCTGGTGCAAACATTCCATCAGGTCCAGGATTTGTTGACAAGTCAAATGCTTCATCAGTTGCTGCTTTAGCAGGTATTGATAGATAGCATAATCTTATAAATCTTGAAAAGTGGGTAGTAAACTACCCACTTTTTTTATATTTAAGTAAAATTAAACTGAATGATCTTTATTAAAATTATATAAATTAAATCATGGCTACTACATCAACTCCCCAAAGACAAGAGTCTGATAGACACCAAAAGAAAACCTGGCTTACCACACTGGTTTCAAGACCAGAAATTGGACCTATTGGAGTTATGCTTCTTTTATTTGGAATGCTTGGCTATTTCTCCATCCCTGCTGGTGAAATGTCTTGGAACCCTTTTACAGGTGAGGGTTTTAATGCACTAGGTATTAGAAACTTTCTAAGAGTTATATCTCAACTTGGAATCATAGCAATTGGTGCTGGGCTTTTAATAATTGCTGGTGAGTTTGACTTATCTATTGGATCTATGATTGGTTTCGCAGGAGCCTGTATGGCAATGATTTTAAGATGGGGTTTTTCATTTATTGTGCCCTACATATCTTTCGAGGGAGGTTTCCACATAGAATTTTATACTGTTTTCCACATTGATGATGTTTCCCCAATACTAGCAATATTTATTACCTTATGTTTCACACTTTTTTTTGGATGGATACAAGGTACCATTGTAGTTAGATCAGGCTTACCTTCTTTCATCGTTACACTTGGTGGATTATTTTTTTTAAGAGGACTTACAGAAGTTTCTCTTCGCTCTTTCAATCATAGACCAGATCAAGCTAAGGGCGCTACAACAGTTACAGAAATCCCAGATATTAAAAATATTGTAAATGTTCCCGGACATGGTGAAATGGTTCGTGAAAAAGCAAAAGCTCTTCCAGAAGCTGACCTTGTATCTTTAGCTCAAACATTACCAGCAGATACAGTAGCAGCAATAACTGAAAGACTCGAATATACATATCAAAGGGTAGCAGATGCCAAAACTCAAATTTTGGTGGATAAAGGCACCAAGCCTTTGCAAGAAGCTCTAGCAAATGCTCAGGCTACTGGAAACGATTATATGGTTGGGATGATACAAGAAAAAATTGCTAACTTTCAAATTGATCCTGTTGTTGCAAAAACTGTCACAGATGTTGATATAGCAAGGGTTTATATAGATTCATTGTACTCAGCTCAACCTGTCGCTAACTTTTTTGGTGGAGATATTTTAGAGCCTGTATTTGATTGGCTATATTTTCCAATTGATTGGAATACCAATAATTTTGGAAACCAATTTGCTCCAGGGCTGTACTCCTGTGTAATGATTTGGCTTATTATAGCCATAATCTGTTATGTTGTTCTAAGTAGAACACAGGCTGGTAACTGGATTTATTCTACTGGTGGAAACTTAAGTGCTGCTAAAGCTAATGGTGTGCCCACAGATAAAGTTAAAGTATCTCTATTTATGTTTTCTGCTTTTTGTGCGACTGTATTTGCAACTTGCCAAGTTTTCGAGGTCAATACCGCAGATGCAGCCAAAGGTAATTTAAAAGAATTAGAGGCAATTGCTGCTGCTGTTATTGGCGGTGTTGTACTAACAGGTGGCTTTGGAACAATTTTAGGTATATGTGTTGGTGCATTTATTTTTGGAATAGCAAAAGAGGCTTTCTTCTATATCCCAGGAATCGATGGATCATTTTATAGAGTATTTTTAGGTTTAGTGATCATAGCCTCTGCGCTAACAAATGAAAATATCCGAAAAAGAATTATAGGTAGTATATAATGAGTCAAGACGATCAAGCTCCATTTATTGAGATTACAAATTTAGTTAAAAAGTTTGGCACATTCACAGCACTGAACGGTGTCTCCTTAAATGTTTTGCCTGGAGAGGTTCATGCACTTCTTGGTGATAATGGTGCCGGAAAATCAACTCTAATAAAAGTTTTATCAGGTGTTCACAAGCCTACATCTGGTGTGATTAAAGTTGATGGAAATGAAGTGAAATTTGGATCCCCAAGAGAAGCAACAAGTGCAGGCATAGGAACTGTTTACCAAGATTTAGCATTGAACGCACTTACATCGGTTACTAGAAACTTTTTTTTGGGTAATGAGTTAAAAAAAGGCCCAGGACCTCTTGGAATATTAGATTTTAAAAATATGAATGAAATCACTATAGCTGAGATGGGCAAGATAGGAATAAATATCTCTGATCCGACTCAGTTAGTAGGTACGATGTCTGGAGGACAGAGACAAACTTTGGCGATTGCTAGAGCGATATATTTTGGAGCTAAAATATTAATCTTGGATGAGCCAACATCAGCTCTTGGACAAAAACAACAAATGGAAGTTTTAAAAACTATTAAAAAGGTTCAACAATTAGGGAATATCGCAATTATTTTGATTACTCACAACGAAATTCATGCAAGACTTATTGCAGATCGATTCACATTCTTAAGCTTGGGTGAAGTAATAGGATCTGGAAAGTCTTCAGAATTAGGCGGAGATGATGTTAAGCGTTTAATGGCTGGCGGCGCTCAAATAGGTGATCTAGCAAAAGAGCTTGAAGCCGTATAATATTTTTACTAGTAAGAGCTAGGATTATTATCTTTATCAGACTCATCGTGATTTTGATTAGTAAGCTCTTTAAATTTTCTTACATGAGCTGCTGCTGCGCCTGATAACAACCTTACATCATTAGTAATAGTAACAAGATCAAAACCCCATTCGGAAGCCTTGGCAGCGTATTCCGGAGTCCCACAATGAAGACATGCTACTTTTCCATGCTTATGAGCAATTTCTAAAATTTTCTTTTTAGATTCAATCATCTCAGGTTCTTTTCGATCAAACCCTGGTACTAATTTTCCTTGATTAAGTCCTATTGTTAAATCTGCTGTGCCAATATAAAGCCCATCAAGACCAGGAGTGGATGCTATGTCATCAAGATTATCAAATGCTTCTTGAGTTTCTATCATAGCTAAACAAAAAGTTCCCTCATTTGACTCGTAAAAATAATTTGAACTAACTGAAAAGTTAGCTCTCGTTGGACCAAAACTTCTTATACCCTCTGGTGGATATTTACAATCTTGAACAAGTTTTTGCGCTTGCTCTTTATTATTAATCATAGGGCATATTATTCCCAATGCTCCTGCATCCATGACTTTTGATATTACGGCGTGATCTAGTCCTGAAACTCTACAGATTGGAGTGACACCACTATTTCTAATACTTTGCAACATTGTAAACAAATCACTAAAGCCAATCATCCCATGTTGATAGTCAATGGTCAGGGCGTCATAACCCTGCTCAGACATAATTTCAGCAGTAAAAGTATTGGGTATCGATAAAAAGCTATTAAGAACCACCTCTTTTTTTTGCCATTTAGTTTTTACTTTATTTTCAATCATTGAGTGTTAGATACCAAAATTATTTAAAAAAATAATTATAACAATTTTTTATTATTTATGAATAAATGCATAAATTTAATCAATATTCTCCATCCTCCCACTCTTGACAGATTTATAGGCAGTTTCGGCTAAGAGAAGAGCCCTTCTTCCGTCCTCAAAGCCAACAGATACTGGCTTCTTTTCCAAAATTGTTTCAACAAATGAGCTAATTGAATTCATATAAGACTCCTGGTATCTCTCAATAAAAAAGTTTAAATAGGGCTCACTCTTATCAACAAACTCTGAATTATATTTTTTCAATTCATGAGGCTTTCTATTTGCAGATATAACCATCCCTTTACTTCCAAACAACTCAACTCTCTGATCGTATCCATAAGTCGCTGATCTTGAGTTGTTTATGTGACATTGTTTCCCCGAGGCTGTTTCCATTATAATCATCAAGGTGTCACTATCATTTAATTCAGATTTTATTTTTGGATTTATTAAAGCATTAGAAATTGCAAATACTTTAACTGGCTCTTCACCAAGCATAAAGCGGGCTAAATCAAAATCATGAATTGTCATATCTCTGAATTGCCCACCAGACACTTTTAAATAATCCCAACTTGGTAAACCTGGATCTCTAGATGTAATCAAACATTGATGAAGTTCACCAATTTCACCATTAATAAAGGATTTTTTTGCAGCCTTGTGACCAGGATCAAATCTTCTATTAAAGCCTAGTTGGATGGGAACGTTATTGCCTTCAAGTCTTTTTGAAAACTCATCAACTTTTTTTATATCGAGGTCAATAGGTTTCTCACACAAAACAGGTTTTTTTGAAGCAACAGATCTTTCTATAAAATCAATATGTGTATTAGTTGGGGAAGCTATAAGAACAGCATCAATATCATTACTATTAAAAATATCGTCAACATTCTTGATAGCGACTACACTTAATTCATTTGATACTTTTGTTGCAAATTCATCATTTGGATCATATATGCATGCTAAATTTGTTTGTCCATGAAGTTGAATATTCTTAGCATGCATTTGGCCAATACGCCCACAGCCAATAACTGCAATACTTACTTTTTTCATACCACAGAAGTATAGTATTCTTTATTTATTAAAAATAAAAAAAAATTCATTTTGAGTATAATTTAAGTATTCTTTAAAAGAATAATTTATCTATAATGTTATAAGAAGAGGATTTTATGAAAGCAAAATTGGGAATAGCACCTATAGCATGGTCCAATGATGATTTACCTGAGTTAGGAGGAGAGACTTCTTTGGATACTTGCCTTAGTGAATCTAAGCTTGCAGGATTTATAGGTGTTGAAACAGGTGGAAAATTTCCAAAAACCGCTGAAAAACTTGATCCAATTTTAAAAAATCACAAACTATACCTTGCCTCTGGATGGTATTCAGGAACTGTTTTAGATAATGACCTAGAAAATGAAAAAGATAAAGTTCTTCAACAACTTACTCTCTTCAGGGACTTAGGCGCAGCAGTTTTAGCATATGGAGAAACATCTGGAACTATCCAAAATGTTAGACATGCTCCTTTAAACACAAAAAGAAAAATACATAGTGAGGATTTTAAAGAATACGGTAGAAAATTAACACTATTTGCAGAATTTTGTGAAGATTTTGGTGTGCCAATTTCATTTCATCACCATATGGGTACAGCCATTGAGACTGAGGAAGAACTAGATAAGTTAATGACTCATACTGGTGAAGCGGTAAAACTTTTGTTCGATACAGGTCACATGAATTTTGCTGGAGGTAATTCTCTTAATATCATAAACAAATACGCTAAAAGAATTAATCATGTACATACAAAAGATATTAGATCAGAAATAATTAGTAAATTAGATAGAGATAAGGAGAGTTTTCTTGATGCTGTGTTAAAGGGTGCATTTACTGTTCCTGGAGATGGTTCCATAAATTTTGTAGAGGTAGTTGAGGCTTTAGCCAGAAACAATTACGAAGGTTGGTTTATAGTTGAAGCAGAACAAGACCCTGCAAAAGCCAATCCTCTGGAATATGCCAAAATTGGTTTTAATGAATTAGTTAACTGTTTGAAATCATTTGATTACCAAATTTCTGATTATCAAGATTAATTATCTAATTTTTGTTTTCACTTAAAATACTATCTGATCCTTTTTCAGCAATCATAATTGTTGCTGCTTGAGTATTTCCTGAAATAATTTTAGGCATTATTGAGGCATCAATTACTCTTAAATTTTTGACCCCCCGAACTTTGAGTTCATTATCAACAACACTATCTTTTTCAGATCCCATAAAACAAGTTCCAACACAGTGTAAAAGTGAGCCACCAATTTTCTGACAATATTCTTCAATTTCTTCATCAGTTTTAATTGTTGGACCAGGATTAATTTCCTCCATAATGTAGCTTTTTAAAGGATCTGTGTTACCAATTTTTCTTGCATATTTTACTCCGGCTACAATAGCGTCTCTATCCTCTTGAGACTCAAAAAAATTAAATTGAATAGCTGGGTGTTTAAGTGGATCAGGAGACTTTAGTTTTACAAATCCTCTTGATTGAGGTCTACTATGTTCAGCTAAAACTGTAAAAGCAGAAAATGGTTTTGGTTCACCCAAATCCTCTCCAGTGCACCAAGCCATAAAAGAAATCATCATGTCTGGTGTTGCTTGTGTTGAGTTTGTCTTAATAAACGTATTAGCATAATTACCATTACTGGCAAAAGGGCCAGATTTAAACAAAAAATATTTAATTGCAGCGAATACCCGCCTTGTATTACTATGATAAAGATCATTTACTGTAATTGGTTTGTTGCATTTATATTCTGTAACAACACCAAAATGATCCTGTAACCTTTTTCCAACATAAGGAGAGTGATGTATAACTGGAATATCAAATTTTTGCAACTCCTGCGAGTCACCTATACCCGACAACATTAGTATTTGAGGACTATTGATAGTTCCACCACTAATTATAACTTCTTTATTTGCATTAAAATTAATTTTTTTTCCTTTAAAGATACACTCAACACCTTTAGCTGATTTGTCTTCAATATTAATTTTAATTACTTGAGTGTTTTTTTGAATTGACAAATATTTACTAAAATTATGATTTCTAAGAAAAGCCTGTGCTGGGCTCCATCTTTTATTATTTTTAGTAGTCACCTGATAATAACCTGTACCCTCTTGAGTTTCTCCGTTAAAATCATTGTTATATGGTGACCCTAAATTATATGAGGACTCTATGAAAGCATCTGCTAGCTCATCTCTTGAAGGTAGGTCTGATACCCAAAGCGGCCCGTCAATACCGTGATAATAACTTTCACCTCTTACCTGATTTTGACTTTTTTTAAAATAAGGTAGAACACTATCAAAACCCCAACCATTACATCCAGCTGACTCCCATGCATCAAAATCCTCAGGTTGTCCACGCACATAAATCATTCCATTTATTGAACCAGTGCCGCCAAGAACCTTACCTCTTGGTTGATAGGATTTGCGATTATTTAGAAATGGTTCTGGTTCTCCCTCATAACACCAATTAATTTTTTTATCTTTAAATAATTTTCCATAGCCCATAGGTATATGAATATAGGGATTGGTATCTGAAGAACCTGCTTCAATTAAAAGAACTCTAAATTGTTGTTCTATTAATCTTCGTGCTACAACACATCCAGCTGATCCAGCACCAACTACGATATAATCATAAGAACTATTATTCAATTTACTTTTAGTCTTCTAAAGACGGAAGTTCTTTCCCTCCCGCCATAAGATTTTGAAGTTTATCTGGAGAAACTTCATTTTTGTTAGCTGTAGCAATAGTTTTACCTCTATCTAATACTGTAAATCTGTCTCCAACTGAATAGGCATGCCTAACATTATGAGTAATAAATACAACAGCTATGCCTTTAGTCCTCATTTTATCAATTGTATCTAAAACATTTGCTGTTTGTTTAACACCAAGTGCAGAAGTAGGTTCATCCAAAATTAAAACTTTTGCGCCAAAATAGACAGCTCTGGCTATGGCAACAGTTTGCCTTTCACCTCCAGATAAAGTTCCTACTGCTTGTTCAGGTGATCTAAGTAAAATTTGAAATTTTGACATTTCGTCCTCAGTAATTTTATTTGCAGTTTCATGATCAAATAATTTTACTGGCCAACCCTTAGTGGGTTCATTGCCAAGAAAAAAATTCCTACTCACAGACATTAAAGGTATCATTCCTAAATCTTGATATACTGTAGCTATTCCTTTAGAAATAGCATCATGTGGTGAGTTAAAAGTAACTTTTTCACCCTGAAAATAAATTTCACCTGAACTTGGAGGGTGAACCCCTGACATAGTTTTGATGAAAGTTGATTTTCCAGCGCCATTATCTCCAAGTAAGCAGTGACACTCTCCAGGATTAACATCAAAAGATACACCTTCCAATGCAATTACGCTTCCAAAGTTCTTTTTGATATTATCTAATTTTATAATTGGCTCACTCATTTAATCTAATCTCCAGTGCCAACTATTAACCTTCTAATGTAAGTATTTGTGATAACAGCAACTAATAGTAGTCCTCCTAAAAAAACTCTAAAAAGTGAAGCTTCAGCACCGGAGAAAAATAAGCCTTGCTGAACAACTCCAAACATTATAGCTCCCAAACCAGCACCTATAACTGAACCATAACCTCCCGTTAGTAAAGCACCTCCAATAACAACACAAATGATTGCTTCAAACTCCTTTAAAAGCCCTCTGTCAGCTCCAGCAGATCCAAATTCCGTAACCTGGCACATTGCAAAGGTACATGCACAGAAAGCAGTAAACATAAATAGTAAAATTTTTACTCTATTAACTGGGACACCAGCATATTTTGCTGCACTGGCGTCACCTCCAGCAGCATAGATCCAATTACCAAATCTAGTTCTAGTTAAAAGCCAATGACCAAAAATAACCAAACCTATCGCCCACAAAATTAAGTTTGGTACACCGCTTACCACAGGTTGACCCTCAAAAACTCCTCTTTTAAAAACTTCAATCCAGCCCTTATCTCCCATCCATTGAAATAGACCTGTAAGAACCTCTCCACCAAAAATTGGGGCTAACCAATCAGCATCAGCTAAAGGCTTCATCCCACTTAAAATTGTTTTACTGGTGGTAGTTACTGACATAAAAATTGTTAGACCTCTTAGAATATACAAAAAAGCTAACGTAACGATAAAGCTTGGTAATTTGGTTTTAATAACAATAAATCCATTAACCCCACCAAGAGCAATAGATAAAATATATGCCAATATAATTGACTGCCAAACTGGCAAACCAAAATGTATAGATCCTATTGCAAGAACCATTCCTGAAAATCCAATCATGGAGCCTACAGATAAATCAAATTCTCCGGCAATCATTAGTAAGCAAGCCCCCACAGCTATAATTGCAAATTGAGCTGAAACTACAGTCCAGTTTCTTATACCATCAGGATTAAACATCCCATTATCTGAGGCTATTAAAAGAAAAAAAATAATAACTAAAATAACACCGCATATAGAACCAAATTCAGGACGCACAAGCGTCTTCTGAAAAAAACCTATATTTCTTATTCTCTCATCTATTTTATTTTGCATATCTAATTTGTACCATTTTTAAAAAAGAGGGTTTATAAAAAACCCTCTTTTGATGTTAATAATAGGAGATAATTCAGAAAAAAATTATCTAAAAGTACCAGCTAAGGACTCAACTAATCCAATATTATCCTTTGTAGTGAAACCAGGACCTGAATTAATGTGATGAGGCACAGTTACACCATATCTAATATGATTAGTCATTAGGTTAGCAGCTAAATACCCTTGAAAAAATTGCTGTTGATCAATTGACCATTGCAAAACACCGCTCTTAAGAGCAACGATCATTTCATCAGAAAGCTCAAAAGATCCATAGTAAATATCTCCAGCAAGACCAAGCTCTTCAAGAGCTTGAAGGGTTGGATTACCACCGTTAGGACCTAAAGTTAAGATAGATGGAGTGTCTGGGTGAGCTTTTAAATAAGCAAAAACTCTGTTCTTAGCTTCAACAGGGTCTCCACCAATATCAACCATTCTATCTCCAAGTTCTATCCCAAGACCTGCAGCATAACCAGCACACCTATCAGTTAAAGGTATGTTACCCATTTGATGATTGAAACAAACAAAATCTGTAACACCATCTGCTTTAGCCATCACACCAGCTTGTCTTCCTGCCTCAAATTCCGGCTGACCAATATGCAGCATTGCACCCATAGATTCGGATTGTTCTTGTGTGCCAGAGTTAACTGTAATAACAGGCATCCCTGAGTCAACAGCTCCTGTAATTGCAGCCTTCAAAGCATCATAGTCACCTATTGTAACTATCATACCGTCGTAATCTGCGGCTGCAGCTTGCTCAACTATTCTAGCCATATCTGCAGAGTCACCAGTTGGTGGGTTTCTTACATCAACAGTAATCCCCATTTCTTTTTCAGCTTGTTTAAGAGTATTTTTAATTGTGTTCCACCAAAAATCTTCATCACCTGAATGGTAAATAAACACTAACTTTTCTCCCTCAGCTTTAGCGGTTGCCGTAAGGGTAAACAAAGCAGATAAAGAAACGAAAAAAATAGTTAAAAGTTTAATTATTGATTTCATGTCCATTCCTCCCTATTTGGAATTTAATATACAAGGGTAACAAATATAATTATATTAATTACAAAAAAAAATCTCATTTTGATATTTTTAAAAAATTAAGGAAATCTCTCTTAAATTTAAAAAAAAGCTTGAAAATAATAATGCAATTTTATTAATTTAAACAGTTATCCACACTCTCTCTCTAGAAGACCTCTTAATCGCCTCAAGTGTTTTTTGTATTTCATAAGCTTCATCAAAACCTGGCTTAGCTTTTTGTTTTTTTTCGTAACATTCTATTAAGTGAGCAGACTCAATTATTTTTAAATCATTAAATCCAAGTTGGTGACCTGGAGCAGGGCAGAAATTTCCATATGGATAGTGTTCAGGCCCTGCTTCTATTTTAGAGAAACCTTGAAGTTTTTGAGAATTTTTAGTTGAAAATAATTGAAGTTCATTAAGTCTTTCATAGCTAAATTTTATTGAACCTTTTGAACCAATTATCTCATATGATAAATTCATTTTTTGACCGGTAGAAATCCAGCACGCCTCAAAACTTCCAGTTACACCTGATTTAAATTTTCCCATGAAAACAGTTCTATCGTCAATATAAACTTTTTTTAAAATCTTATTATCTTTCCTTTTTAGTATATGTGTTTCTTGTTGCCCAATAACCTCAACTATGGGACCTAATAGATATCTAGCTATAGAAAGAATATGACTACCTATATCATTCAAAGCGCCACCACCGTCTACACTAGTTCTAAAAGAATGTGGCACCTTTTTCCCCATATAATTTTCAGCATGAATTCCCCTAAAACCCCAAATTTCTCCAATTTCACCTGACTTTATTATTTCTTTAGCTAGTGCAATCATTGGGCTTCTCAAAAAATTATAACCAACTAAAGTAAGACTATTTTTCTTTTTAGAAGCAATCAGCATTCTTTTTGCAGATTTTAAATCATGGGAGAGAGGTTTTTCACAATAAACTATTTTATTTAAATTTATTGCTCTAATGGCCATAGTCTCATGAAGAACATTTGGTGAAGTAATAGAAACCAAATCAATATCGGGGTTATCAACTAATTCTTTCCAATCACCAGTTGAATTAATAAATCCCAAATCATTTTTTGCTTTTATTGCAGTTTTTTCATTGACATCAGCAACTGTATGAAGCAATGGCTTCAAAGAGAGATTATTAAAAAAGCTTGAGACATTCCTAAAAGCATTAGCATGGGCCCTACCCATGAAACCTGAGCCAATTAAGCCAATATTTAATCTATTTTTTTTCATTTATCATAATAAAACTAATTAACTTATTTTTAACAACAACTAAATCAGAAATAATATTCAATATGAACTTTTTAACAAATTAATTCTGTTGAAATAATATGATGAAGTTGTTTAACTTAAACTATGAATAGCATTGATGGAAAATACGCTTTAGTTACTGGTGGAACTCAAGGTCTAGGCGCTGCCATCGCACAAAATTTTGCGATGAGTGGAGCTAAAGGTATTGTTACTATTGGAAGGAATGAGGAAAAAGGCTCTAAAGTTGCTAATAAAATAAAAAAAGATACTGGATGTAATGTTATTTTTGTAAAAACTGATTTACCTAAGATTGAACAATGCCGAAAAGCAGTGGCAATTGCAAAAAAAGAATTTGGAAAGTTAGATATTCTTGTAAATGCTGCAGGTATAACTGATAGGGGAGATATTGTTAATACCTCTGAAGAATTATTTGATAAAATGATCGGTGTTAATGTAAAAGGCCCATATTTTTTAATTCAAGATACAGTTAAGATTATGTTAGAGAAAAAAATTCATGGCTCGATAGTTAATATAGGCTCAGTTGCTGCTATGACTGGTCAACCATTCATATCAACTTATTGTTTATCTAAAGGCGCCTTAGCAACTTTAACACGAAACACAGCTTTTGCTCTTTTGAAAAATAGGATTAGGGTTAATCAATTGAATATCGGTTGGATGGCATCTGATGGAGAGCATGAAATCCAAACCAAGTATCATGGAGCGTCAGAAGATTGGTTAAAAGATGCTGCAAAAGAGCAGCCATTCGGTAGGTTGTTAGATCCTAAAGAGGTTGCAAAAGCTGTTACATTTCTAGCCTCAGAGGACTCAGGAATGATGACCGGATCGGTTGTAAACTTTGACCAGTCAGTTTGGGGAGGGTACCCCTTTGCACCACCTCAACCTGCTGAAGAAATGAAACTAAAGTGACTGGTTCAAGTACCTTTCTGTACTTTTTTGACACTCTTTGAGCGTCAACTCTAAATCTTTATTTAAAAAAATATATTCAAAAATTTTATTACCTACTTCCTCAATAATACTAGAGTACGAGGGAAGAGGATATCTCGCCCATTCAACAATTTTTTCTTCTTTCTCCATTTTGTCAATTTCATTAAATATCGGACTTAAAGCTCTTACCTCGGGATCATTTACAACACTGAACAATGGTGAGCTTAAACTACCATGTTCAATATAATACTTGATAAACTCTGGTGAAACAAAATTTCTGATTGTTTTTATTATGAATGGTATTTTTTCTTTAATAATATTAGAGGGTATGCCCAGCGAAAAACCCCCAATTGGAGAAACTTGAAAAGTCTCATATCCAGCTGGTCTAGGAAGATATCCAGTCTTCTTATAAGCTGGCGAATTTTTATTTAATTCAAATAAATGAGCCCTGCTACTCCAATTTATAACCATCGCCGACTTGCCTTGACTATAATATTCAACACACTCATCATTAGAATGAGATGAGATTTCTCTAGGTGAGTAATTAACTAACTCTTTTAGCATTTTTGCGGCTTTAAAAGAAGCATCAGTTAAAAAGTTTGTCTTTAGTTTTATATTCTGAGAGTCTAGATCATAAAAATTATCACCTATGTGTCTAAGATTAATATAGGGTTTTCCATAGTTAGCCATAGCAAGAATAAAGCTTGTTGCAAGAGGTTGACCTTTTCTTGCAGGCCAAGAAATTGGACTTTCGATTTCATTTTCTTTTTCTAAAACCGCACAAGCCTCAAGGAGTTCCTCAAATGTTTGTGGGGGATTTAAGTTATGTTTATAAAATAAATCCTTTCGATAAAATAATAAATCAGGGATAGCTTCAATTGGAATACCATAAAGAATATTATTAAATGAACTGGACCTTATTCCGGAATAGTGAAAATCATTTAGATTCAAACCTTCTTTTATAGCAATATTATTTAAAGGCATTAGACAATTAGAATTTGCCAATTGGCCAATCCAAGGAATATTAAAACCAACAATATCATATTTGGATTTCTTTCTTGAAATTGAATTATTAACAATTTTCTCTAAAAGTTTTTGTAGATCTCCCTCTAATTCAAGTTCAATTTTACAACCAAGTATGTATTCAAAAAAATTCAAATTCTTTTTTATAACTTTGAAAGTAGGGTTATCATTTGACAGGAAACTTATTTTTTTAAATTTTTTACTTTGATTAGTAATGATTGATGGTGCTGAAATAATTTTTCCTGCTGTAAGAGATGTTCCAAAAAAATAATTATCATTCATGTCATTATAGCCAAGATTAGTTGCAAATTCTTTTTTAATTAAAATCAAATAATCAGTGAAATCTTTAATAAGTTTACTACTTGGATGAATAGAAAAAGATTTTCCTGTTTTAGTTTTTGATCTTTTAATAAGCTTTTTTTCTTTAATAAGTTTTCGAACTTTTCTAAGCCCTGTTGCAAAAGGAAGGCCAGAGGCCTGTATAATACTTGAAGTTGTATTTATTTTATTTTCTAAATGATTTGACATCACAAAAGAAAATATTCTCCAATCTGAGTCGATACTGTTATTGGCAATTGATTTATTAAATAAAACCCTAATCCTATCAACAAATTTGAGCAAAGATGTTATTTCGTTTCTATTCATGGATTGATAGTTAATAAGTAAACAGAATTTTAAAAAATATTCAATTTGAATATATTTGTGATTAAATCTAAATTTAAATCATAGATACTTGACTAATAAAGGATTTAAGGAGGATTAAAATGAATAAACTAATAAAAGTATTAGCTGTTTTAATTTGCTTTTCTTTTGGTTCAGCCAAGGCGGTTGAAATCGTATCATTTAATGCTGCATCTTCTGAGGCTTATGTTGGTGCATTTGTTAAAGGAATTAAAGCGACAGCTGAGCAATATGGTTATGACATAACCGTTTTTGAAAACAACTATAACCAAGCTGAGCAAAACCAACAAGTAGAACAGTACCTTTCAAGTGGGGCACTTCCAGATGTATTTATCTGGTGGCCACCTGATGCAGTTGCTGGCTTAGGCTCACTTAGAAAATTAGCTAAAACCGGAGTACCCGTATTAAAAATTAACCAATTACCTAATGAGCAAGATAAAGCATTCATCTTCGGATATGCTGGTCCAGATGACAGCCTACGCGCATACAACGCAGGTGAAATGATGGTTAAAGCTATGAAAATGAAACAAGCCGCTGGTGGTGACGGATATAATGTGATTGCACTATCGTACCCTCACTCCTATGGAGGTTATGGTTTATCGATTAATGCTTTCAAACAAGCTATCGCTGGTACAGATTTAAATCTTATTGGTGATATTGGTGAAGGCTTTGGACAGGCTAATGGTTACAAAGGTGCAGCTAAGCTTATTGCCAAAGTTAAAGACCAAGGGATTCATTTTGTATACGGAATGGATGATGCGATTCTAACAGGAGGTATTAAAGCTCTTGAAGAAGCTGGGTACAATGTTGATTGGTATGCAGGTACAGGCAAAAGCGGCAGTGTAGATAGTGATGCTGTTATTACTGTTGGAACTGTTTGTAATGGTGACAAGCAGATGATTACCGATGGTAAGCAATTTGGTACAACTCTTCAATCACCTCTTCATGAGGGTCAATTAGCTATTGCTCTTGTTAAAGAGTATATGGAAAACGGAGAGCTTGCTAACTATATAAACTTTACTCCTAATCCGTCAGTAACTGGTGCAACAATGGATTTCACTGCACTCAGAGGTTTTGATGGAAAATTATACGGTATCAACGAGCTTTGCTCAGGTGCTTGGGACTAGAATTTTATAAGTTAAATAAATATTTTTTACACACAGGGACTTAGTCCCTGTGTGTAGTTTAAATTTCTAAAAGGTGTACAATTAATTAATGGCCTCTGATCCAATCCTAAAAATTACAGGAGTTTCAAGAACATTTGGTGCAATAAATGCTCTCAAAGAGGCAAATTTTGAGATAAACGAGGGTGAAATTATGGGGTTGGTTGGTGAGAACGGTGCAGGAAAATCAACTCTTGTTAAGATAATTAGTGGCTTTGATCCAGGGTTTCAAGGAAGCTATAAAATTAATGGCCAAGAAGTAAAATTTGAAACCCCCTCTCAAGCCGAAGAGTCAGGTATTGCAATAGCCCAACAAGAATTAAGTTTAATTCCTAATATGTCAGTCGCAGAAAATATTTTTTTAACTGGCACTAAGGTAAAAAAGTTCGCTACTCTTAATACTTTATCAAAAATGGCCAGACCATATCTTGATGAGGTAGGACTCTCAGAAATAGACCCAACAACAAGAATTAATTTGTTATCTGTCGGCGAGCAACATTTAGTTGAAGTTGCAAGATTAATTTCAAGAGAAGCAAAAATTTTGATATTAGATGAACCAACAGCTGCATTGGGTGAAGCTGAAAGCAGAAGAATACTGGAAATGGTTGAGAGATTAGCCGCTAATGGTAAATCAATTATTTATGTCAGTCACAGACTTGATGAAATTTTTAAAATCACAAAAAGAATTACAATTTTAAGAGATGGCCTAAGCCAAGGTATTCAATATACTAAGGATATAGATGTTAACAAACTTGTAGAAATTATGCTAGGTAGAGAACTTGCTAATATGTTCCCACCAAGGGCTGATCATATTAGCAATGACTCAAAGATTAAAATTAAAGATTTATGGCCTGATGGTGTTTTAGAACCTGTCAGTTTTTCTGCTTACAAGGGTGAGATATTAGGTTTATCAGGACAGTTAGGAAGTGGTGCGGGCGAGGTATTGGCTTCAATAGCTGGTGCGCTACAATCACGGTCTGGTTCTCTTATTATGAATGGTGAGAATTTTTTACCTAAATCTCCAAGTCAAGCAATTAAGAAAAAAATTGCTTATTGCTCTTCTGACAGAAAAAAAGATGGATTATTTCTTGGAAGACCAATCTTTGAAAATTTAACATCACCTGCTCTTAATGCTATTTCTAATTATGGATTTAATTTTGGAAGCACAGAAGGTGATTATTCAAAAAATTTGGCAAGTGAATTTTTGATAGATGTAAAAAGAATGCATGATGAGTCAGGTCTTTTAAGTGGTGGGAATCAACAAAAAGTTGCTTTAGGTAAATGGCTATCTATCAAACCAGATGTATTATTAGTTAATGAACCAACTAGGGGTGTTGATGTTGGTGCAAAATCAGAGATTTATCAGAGGATGAGAGATTTAGCAGCAAGGGGTATTACAATTATTTTTGCTTCGACTGATATTCAAGAAATTACTTACCTTCCTGACAGAGTGATTACCTTTTATAGGGGTATGATGATTGACGAACATCGCTTAGAACAAATTAAAACACCAATCATACTTAAAGAAATTACTGACCCATTTAACGAGACAAATTTATGAGTACGATTATCCAAGATAATCAACAAACATTTTCGGTAAAATTTTTACAATTTTATAAAGATCGCACTCTTTTAGCTATTTTATTATCTCTTTTTGCTGTGATGTTTGTATATGGGATATTTTTTACAGAAAATTATTTAACAATAACAAATTTTAAAGCAATAATCAGAGACGCTGCATTATATGGCATTATGGCCATAGGATTAACCTTTGTAACTTTATCAGGAAACTTTTTTTTATTATCACTAAAAGAAACAGCATCAATTTGTGGAGTTACATTTGCCATGGGGATGGCTACTGGATTTGGCTCTCCTGATTTAGCTGGAAATTTTTTAGTTTCACTTTTAGCTGCTTTGGCAGTCGGAATAGTTAGTGGAGTAATTCAAGGATATTTTGTCGGAATGGGAGGTAATCCTATCGTTGTTACATTAGGTGGAGCAGGTATTTTATATGGAATAGGTGCATGGTGGAGTGATAATCTTGTTATTAATTTTACTAGACCCCACGATGCTGAGTGGTTAGGCACAGGTTCTTTTTTAGGTTTACCGAGTATCACGTGGTCATTCATTTTGATCGCTATAGCAGCTGAAATAGTTTTAAGGCACACAAATTTTGGAAGAAAGGTATATCTAGTAGGCGCAAATAAAGCAGCAGGAAAAGCCACTGGTCACGAAAATTTTTCAATGGCAATAATAGTTTTTACAATTTGCTCTGTTTGTTGTGCTTTTGTTGCTGTAGCATTCGTAGCTCAAATGGATAGTGCTCAGTCTAATTATTTTTCAGCAGAATTTGGATCTTCTGGGGACATGACAATATTGGTTATTGCAACAGTCATGGTTGGAGGAAATTCTATTATGGGGGGATATGGCTCTACTTTGAGGACAAGTTTGGGTGCAATTTTTATTGCTATGGTAGACAATATGATGGTTTTACAAGGATTTAATAGTGGTCCTAGAATAGTAGGAGTGGGTTTGATGATAGTTTTTAGTATCATAGTATTTGGACTATTTGCGAAAGGAAGTAGGGCTCAGGAGTAATGGAAAATTTCGTAAAAAAATTAACAAAAGACGTAGATTTATCCTTTGCAATATTACTATCATTTTGTGTTTATGTATTTTTCGCATTAAATATTGAGGTATTCTTTAGTCATAATATTAGTTTTGCTATTCTTGAGAGATTTGCAGTTTTGGGTCTTGTAGGCTTAGCATTAACAATTTGTATTATTGCTGGAGAAATTGATTTATCGATTGGATCAAATGCAGCATTATGTGCAGTAATTGTTGTTAAGTTAACTGACCCTTTAGGAGCACCACTTGCAATAATTATAGGCTTATCAGTTTCTACACTTATAGGCGCTACTCAAGGATTTGTAATTGCATTTATAAGAATTAGAGCAATTGTAATTACTGTAGGAACACTAATGTTATTGAGAGGGGTTGCTCTTTTAATTGCTGAAGAAAAAACAGTTATGCTGACTGATTTTAGAGTTCCAGATTTTATAACAACAAAATTTTTTATGTATTTTTCTCCAGCTAGTATAACTGTCATCTTTATTTTTATTTTAGTTGGCATTTTTATGCGTTACACAAAATATGGTAGAGAAATTTATGCAATAGGTGGAGCAAGAAAAGAAGCACTCACTGCAGGTATACCACTTAGAAGACCCATGATCATTGCCTTTGCCTTATCAGGTTTTTGTGCTGGTTTTGCAGGAACAGTTATTGGATTAAAGTCAGGCACCGCACAAGGTTTGGGTTTACAATATCTTCTTCTCGCAGGAACTGTTGCTGCATTTGTCGGAGGTGTGAGTATCTTAGGAGGAAAGGGTGGAGTTTTAGGAGCAGCTATTGGGGCACTTACTGTAAATTTTTTAAACACTGGTCTTGTTTTCTACGCTCTTCAAGTTCATTTTGTACAATTATTTACATCCGTGCTCCTAGTAATAGTTATAGTATTTCAAACTATGTCTAGAGTATTTGACTCCAGACAATCTAGGAAGAGTTTGCTTGCAACGATTGATGAACGAAAAATAGCACTTCTTGAAAAGAAAAAATCATCTAAATTTGGTAAGTAGTTTAATCTAAATATATAATTTTATTATTATTCGCTGACTTTTTAGCTGCGTCAGCTATTTTCATTGCAATGAGCCCATCATTAAAATCTGGTGAGGGCCTACCTTTTCTATTAATAATATCTACAAAATTATCTATTTCATTTACAAAAGCCTCTTTATACCTCTCTAAAAAAAAATGTTGGTAATTATCTTTTGAATTAGTTGAGTTTTTTAAGGTAATCTCTAAGTTTGAGTCTCTTAAATTCGTAGTGCTTATCATTCCTTTGGAGCCAAAAGCTTCAACTCTTTGATCGTAACCATATGAGGATTGACGCGAGTTATTAATTTGACATAGTAATCCTGTTTTTGTCTTCAAAATTGTATTAACTGTATCAAAGTCTCCAGCTCCTCCAATTTTCTTATCAATTAAGCAACTCCCTCTCGCAAAAACTTCACTTGGGTTTTCTGACATTAGCCATCTGGCAATGTCTATGTCATGAATTTGGCTATCAAGAAAAATACCTCCCGAAACTTTGACATAACTAATTGGCGGAGGACTCGGATCTCTAGAGGTAATAGAAATCATTCTTAATTTTCCTATTTTTCCAGAGTCAATATACTTTTTTAATTTCATTAACGAAGGGTCAAATCTTCTCATAAAACCTATAAAAAAATTTGTCCTATTCTTTTTTAAAATATTTTCACATGAAATTACTTTATTGATGTTTAAATCAATTGGTTTTTCACAAAAAATATTTATTTTTCGTTCAGAAAATTTTTTAATGAAGTCAACATGGGTGTTGGTTGCAGAACCAATGAGCACTGAGTCAAAATCTTTTTTTTTTAAAACCTCATCAACAGTTCTTATTGGAACAGATCCATATTTTTTTGCTAATTTTTTTGCAGAGTCAAAATTAGTATCAACAACATATTTAAGATTTATTTTTTTGTTATCATATATATTTTTGGAATGAACTAATCCTATTCTTCCAGCTCCAATTAGACATATATTCATACATTATAATATTAAATATTATTTTAAGAAAATAATAACAAATATGCTCACAATGAAACTTTTTAATAAACTTGAATATCTATAGAATTTTGAATTTCTTCAATAATTTTTAAACATTTTGTTCTATGTATATTTGAGTTTAACTTGAATTCACTATTTAACCTATTTCCAATAATATTCGCAACTTTTGTAAACTCTGGCAATGGAAGTCTTGACCAACTGTTTACTTTCCCTGTTTTTTGAAGTTTATCAATTTTTAAAACTGATGGACTAACCTCTTGAACCACAGGATCATTAGAAACACTAAAAAGTGGAGATGTAGTTACACCTTTTTCAACATAGTATTTAATCATACTTGGAGAAACTAAAAATTTAATTACAGAAAATGATAGATTAATTTTTTTTTTCATAATATTTGATGGTATTCCCAATGAATAACCACCTATAGATGACGTTTGATAGCCCTCTTTACCTCCAGGTTTGGCATCGTAAATTGATTTTTTTCTAGCGGGGGAAAGTATATCATTTTCAAAAAAACCACTCCTTCCAGACCAAATATTTGCTATAGCAACTTCACCATTTGAATAAGATTCAGCGACCTCATCCCAACTCATGTTCAAAGTATCAGGATGAGAATATTTAATTATCTTAAAAAGCAAAAAAATACTCTCTTGACCAGCTGAATTAAATATATTTATTTTTTTATTAATTGAGTCGAGATTGTTTGTTTCAAAAATTGAGTCAGATATTTTTCTTAGATCTACAATTGGAGAGCCTAGATTCCCCATCATTTCCATAAAATGGCAACCCAAAGTAAAACCAGATTTACCAGGCCAAGCAAAAGGATATTTTATTAAATTTGAATTTTTAATCCGCTTTAGACAGAAAAAAAGATCACTAATTGTTTGAGGAATATTTAAATTTAATTGTTTAAATATATCTTCTCTGTAAACCATAATAGAAGCAACTTGTTCAATTGGTAATCCATATAGTTTATTATTATAAGAGGATGCATTTATACCCTCTGGATGAAAATCTTTAATATTAAAATCGTTATCAACAATCAAATCATTTAAAGGGAGTAAATATTTATTATTATAAATTTCGCCTGTCCAAGGTACATCAAAACAAATAATATCGTAATTTGAATTTTTTAATTCTGAATTTTTAATAAGCTCTTTTCTTAAATATTCATTGTTCATTAAAGAAATATCTAATTTTAATCCAAGTAAATTTTCTATATATTTTTTATTTCTTTTTATAATTTTGAATGTTTGATTATCGTTAAATAAAATTGATATTACTTCGTTTGCATCACAGTTCAGATTAATTTGTGTAGGCTTTGGAATAATATTAGCTGAAAGAAGTGAAGTTCCAAAATAAAAATTATTATTTTTTTTATTTTCATAACCTAAGCTTAAAGCAATGTGTTCTTTTATTTGTTCTAAATAGTTTGTAAAAGATAGATATAATTTTTCACTAGGATGAAGAGAAAAAGTTTTGCCAGTAGTTGTTCTAGGTTTTTGAATTATTATTTTTTTTTTAATTAATTTTTTAATTTTTCTAATTGCAGTTGCTCTAGGTAACCCGCAAGAATGTGCTAAGCTAGTAATGGTAACTAATTTATTATCAAGATGACATTTAATTAAATATGAATAAATTTTCCAAATAAAATTTTTAGAAATCGCTTCTTCATCAAAATTAAATAAATTATTTGATTTATCAATAAATGAAATTAAATATTTTAATTCATTTCTATGCATGTTTTAAAAATAGTTCATTTTGAGATTTTTATAAATTAAAAAAAGTTCAAATTGATTTTTTTTAAGTAATTTGATTTTATTTAACGTTATTTTTTATGTAATATTCAAAATGAATATTTTAATGATAGCGATTGCGTACAAAAAAATATTCAATAAATAATTATATTTGGTTGGAGGATTATATGGATAAGGAGAGACTTAAGGGTAAAAATGTTTTGATAACTGGTGCTGCCCAAGGAATGGGTGCTGCAGTTGGAGAGCACTTTGCTTCCCAAGGGGCCAAAATTTGTTTAACAGATGTAAACCTTGACGGATGTAAAGAGGTTGAAGACAGAATAAGATCTGCGGGTGGTGAGGCTATTTCATGTAAAGTTGACGTTCGAAATCGTGAAGATCATGTAGCTGCTGTAAAAGCAACAGTTGAAAACTTTGGTAGCCTAAATGTTTCAATAAATAATGCAGGAGTAAATAAACCACTCTTCTTTATGGATATAACTGAGGAAAATTATGATTTTATTATGGATATAAATGTACGAGGTGCTCTTTTAGGTATGCAAGAACAAGCTCGACAAATGATTAAACAAGGTAAACAGAAAGAGCCCTATAAAATTATTCATGTAGCGTCCATCCTATCTAGAGAAACTTTTGATGATGTTGTAGTTTATGGGATGAGTAAACATGCAATAGCTGGTTTAATAAAAGGTGGCGCAAAAAGTTTGGTTGAACATGGTATTACTGTCAATGGTTACGGCCCTGGTGTAGTAAGAACAGAGTTATGGGAGCAACTAGATAGAGATTTAGTTGCAATTGGAAAATTTGACAAACTCGGAGAGTCAATGGATAAAATTGCAGAGAACATGATTTTGATGAAGAGGTATTCTTATCCTGAAGATGTAGTAGGTACAGCATCATTTTTAGCATCTAATGAGTCTGACTATATGACAGGACAAATACTTATGATTGATGGAGGGATGGTAATTCAATAAATGAGCCAACCTTCAATAATCAAACCTGAAGATATAAATCCAAATTACGATTGGCATAGAAGAGTACCATCTCATGGAAGAACAAATGTTGACTATGAGGAAAGAATTAATTTTCCTAGACTTCACAAATATAGATTAGGTAGAGCCAGAGAGGCTCTAAAAAATTCAAAAGCCGGTTCACTCCTTTGTTTCGATAACAACAACATCCGATATCTCACAAGCACGGTTATAGGGGAGTGGTCAAGAGACAAAATATGTAGATATTCTCTATTAGCTCAAGACCATGATCCTGTACTATGGGATTTCGGATCAGCGGCTAAACATCATCAAATATTTTCTCCTTGGCTGCCAAAAGAAAATTGGAAGGCGGGGATGGTAGGCTTAAGAGGCACAGTTCATCCTGATGCAGGATTAATGAAAAACGCTGCAAAAGAAATAAAATCAATGTTAAATGAGAAGGGTTTGGCGAATGAACCCGTAGGTGTGGATCTTGTTGAACCGGCAATGATGTTTGCTTTGCAAGCAGAGGGATTAGAGATAATTGATGGACAACAAATTCTTCTTGAAGCAAGAGAAATAAAATCAAGAGATGAGCTAATGTTATTAAATCAGGCTGCATCAATGGTTGATGCAACTTATCATCAAATTTACGAGACTATGAAGCCTGGCGTTAGCGAAGCCCAAATAGTTGCTAATGCAAATAAGCTTTTATACGAACTTGGCTCAGATGATGTCGAGGCAATAAATGCTATCTCAGGAGAAAGATGTAACCCACATCCGCATAATTTCACAGATAGAATTTTTAGACCCGGTGATCAAGCTTTCTTTGACATACTTCAATCTTACATGGGATACAGAACCTGTTATTATAGAACCTTCAATATAGGACGAGCATCAGACTCTCAAAATGATGCCTATAAACAGTGTCGAGAGTGGCTAGACAAAGCCATTGAACTTGTAAAACCTGGGGTTTCTACAGATAAAATTGCTTCTGTATGGCCGAAGGCTGAAGAATTTGGTTTTGCTAATGAAATGTCAGCATTTGCGTTACAGTTTGGACATGGCTTAGGTTTGGCAATTCATGAAAGACCAATAATTAGTAGATTGGTTTCAATGGACTCACCTGATGAAATTAAAGAAGGAATGGTTTTTGCCCTTGAAACTTATTGTCCTGCAAAAGATGGTTATTCTGCTGCAAGAATTGAAGAAGAATTAATTGTTACTGATAAAGGATGCCAAGTAATTTCCTTGTTCCCCGCCGAAGATCTACCTATTGCTAATAAATATTAATGGTAGAAAAATTAAATGATGATATAGGAGAAGAGAAAAGACTTCAATTATGGGAATTGATGCTGAAATTAAGGCTAGTTGAAAAAAAAGCATATGATCTTTTTCTTCAAAATCTTATTAAAGGCACTAGCCACTTAGCTCTTGGTCAAGAAGCTATAGCAGGTGCTTTTGGAGTCGCCTTGAAAAAGGGTGATTATACATTTTGCACATATCGTGGTCATGCACATACCCTAGCAAGAGGATCTTCAATCGAAGGTGTTTTAGGAGAATTAATGGGTAGGCAGTGTGGTTTGATGAAAGGTAAAGGAGGATCCATGCATCTTACAGATGTAGATAAAGGTGTTATGGGTTCTTATGCTATTATAGGTGCTCATTTAACTATAGCCAATGGAACTGCTTTAGCATCAAAATATAATAAAACAAATGAGGTAAGCGTTTGCTTTTTTGGAGATGGTACTACAAACATCGGAGCATTCCATGAAGCACTGAATATGGCAAAAATTTGGAATTTACCCATAGTGTTTGTTTGTGAAAATAATTTATACATGGAATATACACCAATTCATGAAGTTACTGCTGTTGAGCACCCAGCTGCTGATAGAGCAGGTGCTTATGATTTAGACAAAATTATTGTGGACGGAAATGATGCTGATGAAATGCTAAGGACAGCAGAAAAAGCTATTTCAAAAGCGAGAGAAGGCAAAGGTCCAAGTTTAATTGAAGCCAAGACTTATCGACATAGCGGGCATTCAAGAGCTGACCCAGGTAAATACAGACCTGATGAGGAAGTAAAAGATTGGATGGAAAACAAAGACCCAATTAAAAATTATAGAGCAAAGTTATTAGATTTTAATATCAATGAAAAAATAATTTCTGAAATTGAGGAGAAAATTAAAGATCAAGTTGAAAAAGCAACTGAAATTTCCATAGCTTCTCCAATTCCAGAAATTAAAGAAATATATACTGATGTATGGGCTAATGGAGGTTCTGAGTGGCACAATTAACATACAGAGCAAGTGTTTCACTCGCTATTGCTCAATCCATGAGAAAAGATCAAAAAGTATTTTTTATAGGTGAAGACGTAGGTGCTGCGGGTGGAGTATTTAAAGCGACGGTTGGTCTTTTAGAGGAGTTTGGTAAAGAGAGAGTCATGGATGCACCAATTTCAGAACAAGCGATTTTAGGAGCAGCTATGGGAGCAGCAATGACAGGCTTAAGACCAATAGCGGAAATAATGTTTTCAGATTTTTTAGCTGTTTGTTGGGATATTGTGGCAAATCAAATAGCTAAAACTAGATACATGTCAGATGGCCAAATCAACATTCCATTGGTCATTAGGACAGCAAATGGTGGAGGGTCAAAATTTGGTGCGCAACATTCTCAAAGTTTAGAAAATTGGTCTATGATGATACCAGGTTTAAAAGTAGTCGCACCAAGCTGTCCTAGTGACGTGTTGGGTTTGATGGATAGTGCTGTAAAAGACCCTGATCCCGTTATATTTTATGAACATAAATCACTTTATGCATTAAAAGAAGAAATTGAACAAACTGATATATCCATTCCTATCGGGGAGGCTAATACGCTTCACGAGGGAAAAGATATTACTATTATCGGTTTAGCTTTAATGGCACAAAGAGCAAAAGAGGCTGCATTAATTTTGAAAGACAAACACGATATTAATGCAAAGGTAATCGATCTAAGATCTCTTGTACCCCTAGATTTACAAACAATAAAAAAATCTGTAATCGAGACTGGTCATGTCTTGACAGTAGAAGAAAATCCAAGACTTTGTGGATGGGGAGCGGAAATATCATCTTTAATTTCAGAACATTGTTTTAAAAATTTAAAAGGCCCTGTTACTAGAGTAACTACACCACATGTACCATTACCAAGTGCCGACATACTAGAAGATAATACAATTCCCTCAGTAGAACTAATTGTAAATGAGGTCATAAAAAAACTAAAAGGAGAATAATTATGGAAATAATAATGCCATCCCTTGGAGAAACTGTTGATGAGGGAAAAGTAGTAAAGTGGCTTAAAAAAGTCGGAGATGAAATTAAAGAGGGAGATATCCTTTGTGAAGTTGAGACTGATAAGACAGCTGCAGAGATACCTTCAACAGTTAATGGAAAATTAACAGAGATAATAGCACAAGAGGGAGATACGATCCCTGTAGGTGGTAAAATTGCCACTGTAGAATAATAATTAAAACTGTTATAAATATTTATGGAAATTAAAGACTCAAAATTTTATAGAGATAAGTGCTACATTAACGGTGAATGGGTTAGTGCTGACTCAGGTGAGACAATATCTGTAAACAATCCAGCTAACTTGAAAGAGATCGGCACTGTCCCTAAGTGCGGAACATCTGAAACTAGAAATGCTATAGAAGCAGCAAATAATGCTTGGCCTGAATGGAGGGCAAAATCTGCACGTCAAAGATCAGATATACTCAGAAAATGGTTTGATTTAATGATTGAAAATAAAGAGGAATTAGCTCAAATCATGACAGTTGAACAAGGAAAACCAATAAATGAGTCACGTGGAGAAATAGGCTATGGAGCCTCTTTTGTAGAATGGTTCTCAGAAGAAGCCAAGAGAGTTTATGGAGACACAATTCCAGATCCCATGACCGATCGAAGAATTGTTGTTTTGAAACAACCAGTTGGTGTAGTGGCATCCATTACCCCATGGAATTTTCCTAATGCTATGATTACAAGAAAATGTGCACCAGCTTTAGCTGTCGGGTGCCCAGTTGTAATTAAACCAGCAAGTCAAACTCCTTATTCTGCACTCGCACTAGCTGTTTTGGCTGAGGAGGCAGGCTTCCCAAAAGGTACTTTAAATGTAATTACAGGAAAGGCCTCTGAAATCGGAGAGGAATTAGCCACAAATCCAATTGTCAGAAAATTATCTTTTACAGGTTCAACAGAAATTGGAAAAATACTTTTACAGAAATGCTCTGGAACTGTAAAGAAAGTCTCAATGGAACTTGGTGGTCACGCACCCTTCATTGTATTTAATGATGCAAATATTGATGATGCAGTTGCAGGTGCAATCCAAAGCAAATTTAGAAATACAGGACAAACTTGTGTTTGTGCAAATAGAATTTATGTCCAAGAAAAAGTTCATGATGAGTTCTGCTCAAAATTTGTTGATGCTGTTTCTAAAATAAAAGTAGGAGATGGTTTAAACGAAGAAAATGCCTCTGGACCCATGATTGATGAGCACTCTTTAAGTAAAGTAGAGGAGCATGTCCAAGATGCATTACAATATGGCGCAAAAGTTGCAATTGGTGGATCTAAGCATTCTTTGGGAATGAACTTTTATCAGCCTACAATCCTAACTGAAGTCCCACCAGAAGCTAAAATTACAACTGAAGAAACATTTGGGCCAGTTGCTCCAATTTACAAATTTAAAGATGAAAAAGAAGTAATTAAACTTGCAAATAACTCACCATACGGACTTGCGTCCTATTTTTATTCCAGAGATATCGGAAGAATATGGAGAGTTGCTGAGGCACTTGAATACGGAATGGTTGGAGTCAATACTGGATTAACTTCAAAAGCAGAGGCGCCATTTGGAGGGATAAAAGAGTCCGGTCTTGGCAGAGAAGGCTCAAAGTATGGAATTGATGATTTTATTGAAATAAAATACATCAATATGTGCGGCCTAGATAAATAATTCATATTTATGAACAAAGTCTTTAATGTTGG
>CACLUX010000008.1 GCA_902610255.1 uncultured Alphaproteobacteria bacterium
AGATATAATTGATTTTGGCATGGGTAATCCTGATATGCCTACACCAAAACACATTAGAGACAAACTAAAAGAAGTTACAGATAAACCTGGGACTGGAAGATATTCAGTCAGTAAAGGAATACCTGGACTAAGAAAAGCTCAAGCAAAATATTATCAAAAAAGATTTGGTGTAAAATTAAATTCTGATAGTGAAGTTATTGTAACATTGGGCTCAAAAGAGGGCTTAGCTAACTTAGCTCAAGCAATATCAACACCTGGAGACATTATTATTTCTCCCAACCCCTCATATCCCATACATCCTTATGGATTTATTATAGCAGGTGCATCATTAAGACATTTACAGACAATGAAAGACGGAGTTTTTGATCCTGAAACTTATCTTGAAAGATTAGATCGATCTATAAGAAATAGCACTCCATCTCCAGTAGCTTTAATTGTATCGTTTCCATCTAATCCAACAGCTCAGGTAGTTGACTTAAATTTTTACAAAGAAATAGTTAAGATGGCTTTGAAGTATAATGTTTATGTTTTATCAGATCTTGCTTATGCTGAGATATACTTTGATAAAAAACCACCTCCCTCAATTCTCCAAGTAAATAGAGCTAAAGAAATAGCTGTTGAATTTACTTCTATGTCAAAAACTTATGCTATGGCCGGTTGGAGAATAGGATTTGCCGTTGGAAACAAAAAATTAATTGAAGCCTTAACAAAAATTAAATCTTACTTAGACTATGGTGCTTATACACCAGTACAAGTTGCAGCAGCAACAGCACTTAACGGTCCTCAAACGTGTGTCTCAAGTATTCGAGCAACTTATAGAAGCAGGCGAGATGTTTTAGTTGAGTCTATGTCAAGGTCTGGGTGGGATATACCTAGTCCTTCAGCTAGTATGTTTGCATGGGCGCCAATACCCAAAAAGTACCAAAATAAAGGATCTCTAAAATTTGCAAAAGATTTAATGATTAAAGCTGATGTAGCTGTTTCTCCTGGCATTGCTTTTGGCGAATATGGCGAGGGTTTTGTTCGGATAGGACTGGTTGAAAACGAGCAAAGAATTCGTCAGGCAGCTAAAAATGTACGTAATCTAAAGCTTTAGTACTATTTTTACTCATATTTCAAATCAAATAAAATATTGCTTATATTCTTGATAATTATATAAAACCAACCTTAAGATGATTAACACAAAAAAAATAGGTTCTGTTCTCAAAAACATCAATAATATTGATGAATTGAGTATTTCAGATGTAATTGATTGTAATCAAGGTCAATTAATTGTTGTTAAAGTAATTTCAGTCAATCCTAATTATAATAAATTGGAGTTAGTCTCTGGAAGAATTACTGAATTAACTGAGGGAGATATTATTGTTGGTGCATTGGGTAATAGAATTGCTTCTTCAGGGATGACAGGTTCTGTTCCAACTGAATTAAATAAACACGATAAAATTCATATTTTAAATTTAGGAGGAGTTATAGGTAATTGTAAAGATTTTAATATTCTTTTGGGACCAGCTACAGAATGTGAAGTCCTTGGATCCGTTGTAGATAATAGTAACAAACAATTGAATCTAGTTGATTATTCAAAAATTAAAGAAATGAAAATTAAAAACAAAGTACCATCTATTGCAGTCATCGGAACAGGTATTGACTCTGGTAAAACTACTGTTACATCCTTTATAATCAAAACTCTTAGTAATTATTTTAAGAAAATTAATGCATGTAAACTAGCAGGTACCGCCTCACAAAAAGATTTATATTCTTATGAGGATAATGGTGCTTATAAAACATCAGATTTTGTAGATTATGGTCTTCCTAGTACCTGTATGAATGATAAAAAAACCATACAAAATTGTTCAGCATCAATTATTAGCAATATGTCTGAGGACGCTGAGATAATTCTAATGGAATTAGGTGATGGTTATCATGGCGATTATGGAACTAAAGAAATAATTCAAAATACTGATATTACAGAGTCAATTGAAGTAATTGTAATTTGCGCTTATGACGTATCAGGAGCAGTAAATATTATAGAAAATTTAAAATCAAATAATTTAGACAGCAAATTACTGATAATAAGTGGCCCTGTAACTAATAATGTATCTGCTTATAAGCAATCAATTGATAAGTTTTCTATTCCTAATTCAGATTTTTTAAATATTTATAATTCAACTAACCATGTCAATGTTTTCGCTAAGATAATTAATAGGATTAATAATGATTAAAGTAGGCATAATTGGAGCAAATGGTTATTTAGGTGTTGAGTTAATAAGAATTCTCTCTGTACATCCTGAAGTTAAATTATCAAAAATTTTCCAAAGAGAAATGGAAATAGATGAGGAATTTCCTCATTTACAGTCATTTGATCTAAATGATTTACAGACATCTGATCTTGATGAATTTAAAAATCTCGATTGTGTTTTTTTATCATTACCTCATGGTTCAGCTCATGAATATGTCAAAAAATTATTATCAAAAGTTAAAATTATAGACCTAAGTTCTGATTTTAGAATTTCTAATCAAGAGGATTATAAAAAATATTACAAAACAAATTTTGATGCTGATATTCAAAGCAAATTTCAATATGGATTTATTGAAAATTCAATTGATGACATAAAAAAATCTTCTAACATATCCAATCCTGGTTGTTTTGCACTAACAGCTCAACTATCTTTATTACCATTTCAATCTATAATTAAAAAAGTATCTATTACTGCTATAACTGGATCAAGTGGTGGTGGTAAAAATCCCTCAAATAAAAATCATCATTCGACAAGATCTAAAGATATTTTTTCATACAATATAAATTCACATCGACATTTAGGAGAAATTTATCAATCTTTTCCTAATTTAAAGGAGACTCTATCATTTGTTCCACTGTCGGGACCTTTCTCTCGAGGTATATATCTAACAAGTCACATAGAAACATTTGAAGATGTAACTCATGAGTCTTTAAATTTAAGCTTAGTTGATTGTTTTAAATCTTCACCTTTTATAAGAATACAAAATAATACTAAGCTCTCTAATGTAGTAGGTTCAAATTATTGTGATATTTCATTGTCTTTCAAAGATCAGACGCACTTCGTTGTAGAGGCTTGTTTAGATAATTTAGTAAAGGGTGCTTCAGGTAACGCTGTTGAGTGTATGAATATAATTTTTGATCTTGATCAATCATTAGGATTGAAACAAATGATACCGTTATATCTATAATGAAAAATCAAAGTTTTTACCAATCAATATTGCAAAATTCCATACTTGTCATAAAAGTTAGTGGTAAAATTTGTGATAATGAAGGTAGTATAGATAATGTTATAAGCGACATAAAAGAATTATTAAACTCTATTTCGAAGTTAAAAGTTGTTTTAGTCTTTGGATTTGGACGACAGCTAGATAACTACATGATCAATGTACATGGTATTGAGCCAAAAAAAATAAATGGTAGAAGAGTAACATCTCCTACAGACATAGAGGCAGCTAAAAAAATATCTGGTCAAATTTTAATAGATATTTTTAGTTTGAGTTCACGATATAATATCAGAAATTTTCCAATTCCTATTTCAAAGAAAGATTTTATTGCAGCAAAAAGAAGAGATGTAGTTGATGATATTGATTATGGTCAAGTAGGGGACGTAGTTTCAGTTGACGCTTTACAAATTAAAAATTTATTTAAAGAACATGATATGATAATTATGCCAAGTTTAGTTTTAGATAAAAATACATCTGAAGTATTAAATGTTAATGCTGACACTATTGCTACTGAATTAGCAATAAACCTCTCAGCTAGTAAGCTAATTTTTATCTCTGATGTCCCTTTTATCAAAGATACACAAGGAGAAAGAATTTCTGCAGTTGATGAAAATGTGGCAAGAAAACTATTTGATGAGAAAATCATTTCTAATGGGATGATTGTAAAAGTCGAAAACTCATTAAAGGCTCTAAATCAAGGTGTTCAAAAAATTCATATTATAAGTGGCGAAATAAAAAATGCTCTTATAAATGAGTTAGAAACAGAAGAGGGTATTGGTACTGTATTCCAAAAACAATCTTTAGATTATTGAAATTACAACGATTGAGTTATTATCTTTATTGCCTTTCTTATTTCTCCAGCTGAAACAGTCAAAGGAGGTGTAAGACGAATTACATTCCCTTGAATTAGAGTTGAAATAAGCCCATTTTCTGACATTTTTTCATATGTTTTTAATGCGATTTGATTATTTTTAAACTCTATACCAGCCATAAGACCCAAACATCTTGTATCAATTATTTTATCTTTGTGTATAAGGTGCATTTTCTTAATTAGACTAGATAGTAAATTACCATTAATCAGTACTTTATTTAAAAATCTTTTAGTATTTATAGTTTTAAATACATTATATGAAACTCTTGTTTGAAGCATACCACCTCCAAAAGTTGAGCCATGAAAACCAGTAGATATAATTTTGGATATATATTTTTTAACTATAGTAGCACCTATGGGAATGCCTGAACCTAGGCCTTTTGCAGAGGTTATGATATCTGGATTGACACCGTAATGTTTGTAAGCAAATATTTTACCAGTTCGACCTATACCACCTTGTATTTCATCCCCAATAAGCAAAATATTCTTATTTTTACATATCCCTTTTATAGCTTTTGCAAAATTCTTACTGCAAATATTTATACCTCCGTCTCCCTGAACAAATTCAATTATGATTGCTACCGTTTTTTTATTTACTAATTTTTTGAGATGAGAGACATCATTAAACTTACAAAACTTTACTTTTCCAGGAACAGGACCAATATTCGATTTATATTTTTTATTACTACCGACGGATAAAGCCCCAATTGTTCTTCCATGAAAAGAGGAGGTCATTGCGATAATCTCATCTTTACCATTTTTACTACCATAATTTCTCGCAATTTTTAGAGCAGCCTCAATACTCTCGGCACCAGAGTTAGAAAAGAATACATCTCCTTTATTGGAATTATCAGATAGTAACTTAGATAATTTAGTTTTAAACTCATGAATTTGTGAACCTGACAGATGAGTAATTCCTGTTTTAAGTTGAGCTTTAAGGCTGTTTTTAATTATAGGATGATTATATCCAAGAGAATTAACAGCAACCCCTGCAGAGAAATCTAATAATTTTCTTTTATCAGAGGTGTATAAATAACAACCATTGCCCTTTACCACTCTGAAATTACTAAACTTGTAAGTTTTTAATAAGTTATTCATGTTTTTTTTTACGTATATTTTTAAAAAAAAAGTAAATTTTGATTGTCAAAATCTCCACTGGCTTATTTTATTCATAAGAAAATCTCTAAAAGCTATTAATTTTAAACTTCCTTTTAGATTTTCATGATAAACCATATGAACATCGTAACTTGGTCCTTCTATATCCGGTAATACTTTAACAAGATGGGCTTTATGTTGAGCCATATAATCAGGTAATGCGGCCAAACCTGCACCAGTTTCAACGGCTACTAATAAACCATATAGATTATTAATTGTAATATGAGGTCTTCTATTTTTTTGGTTTTTTTTAACACCAGTCTTCAGTATCCAATTGGTGTCAGAAAGGGGGGATGGTTTTCCAATGCCGTATGTAATTAATCTATGACTATTAAGTTCTGATCTTCTCAAAGGCATACCCATTTCATTTATGTAATTTGCTGATCCGTAAATATGGTATTTGATTGTTGCTATGTGCTTTGAAACTAAATCTAAATGTCTTGGTTTTCTCATCCATAAACCAATATCATAATCTTGGCGAAGCATATCTTGCTCATCCTCAGAATAGTTTAGTTTAAGATTAATTTCAGGGTATTCATGAATAAATTCATTGATTCTTGGGCTAAGCCACATCGATCCAAAAGCAACTGTAGTATTAATAGAGAGGTTACCAGTGGGTACTGACTTATATTCAACTATCTTTTTTTCTATAGAATTTAAATCAGCAAAAATTTTTTCAGTTTCTTCAAAGAGATAGGAACCTTGCTCTGTCAGAGTTATACCTTTTGTGTGTCTTTTAAATAGTTTGGTTTTTAAACTATGCTCAAGAGATTGAATTTGTCTAGTAATAGCAGACTGACTAAGGTGAATAGTATCCATAGCTCTAGAGATGCTACCTGCTGTAGCTACGTGATAAAATGTTTTAAGTCTATCCCAATCCATTAATAATTGTATTCAAATCCCCGTTTAATATCAGAATGTCTATTAAATAATATTTTTTTGAGGATTTCAAATCCAATAAAATGTTGTGTGCATCATTTAATTCATTCTTACTTTCAATTAGTTGTGTAATATCTATTTTTTGGGCTTTATATAAAATTTCATTTCCTTGTAATTTTAATTCTAAGCTATTAATTATTTTTTCTTGGTTGTTTATTTTATTTAAATAAAAATCATAATTGTTCCAAGACTCTAAGTAAGTATTAAGTAAGTCTCTCTTTAAGTCTTTATGCTCTAATAATTTTTTTTGATAATTATATTCCTCAATGTCAAAATTATTTTCATCTTTAAATCCATCATAAATAGGAACGCTTAGAGATAGTGACAAGGATGAAGATCTTCTATGATCAATTGCTGCAGAATAATTATCACTCTCACTTAGGGAATAGGTTAGGTCAACAGAAGGTCTCAAATCTTTTTTGCTCATCTCTAGTTCAGGTAAATATGTATTTTCAATAAATGAGAGATACTGGCCATAAGAGGAATTCATCAATTCTGAAAATAATTTCTTACTAATTAGTGAGTTAGATACATCTATTACATAATCAAAATTTATATCTTCATCATAAATATCTAGATCAAGTAACTTACTAACTTGAAGCATTAAATTATCTATTTTTCTATCATAATCTAAAGACACAGATTGTGCTTCTAATAGTTCATTTTCTAAATCTAATACCTCTGTTTTTGTAACTCTGTTTGCCTTAAATAATATTTCAGCCTCTAAGACTTTTTTTCTATAAAATTCTAAATTCAGTTGTTGATTTTTCTTTTTAAAAATCAATGTCTGTAAATTACTATAACCGTTAAGGAGTTCTTTGATTAATAACTCTTTTTGATACTCTCTAAGATAGTCAAAAGCTTGATTTCTAGTTTGCGTAGTAATTAAATTTAACTGACTAAATCCACCGTTATAGAGGTTAACCGTAGCACTTAATGTATGCATATCTGCGTTTACTGTAGAAGTAGAGTCAGTGCTAGTTGTACTATTTGAAAAAGAAAATGAATAATCTATTTCTGGTATATAGAGAGTATCAGCTAATTCTAAATTTTTATCGTCAATCAAATTGTCATACTTAAATTGAGAGTTTTTTTCATTTTTTTCGACAAGAATTTTTATTAAATCGGTTATTTCATAGGATAAAATTCCCTTTGAAAAAAATAAAAAGAATGTGCTTAAAAAAATTATTTTGATTTTTGCCATTCTCTCTCCAAATTATTTAAATTCCATTTCAATTTTTTTTTGTTCATTGTTTTTTCCATTTTTTTAAATCTTTTCTCAAATTTCCTATTAGAGTTCCTAATAATTGTTTCAGTATCAAGCCCTAATTTTCTTGATAAATTAATACAAGAAAATAATAAATCTCCTAATTCCTCTTTAATTTTTCTCTTATTATTGATCTTCATTTCATTTGAAAGCTCTTTTAATTCCTCTTTTACCTTCTTCAAGGTTCCATTTGCATTTTTCCAATCAAATCCCTCTTTTGCAGCTCTTTTTTGAAGTTTAAGTGAACGTGTAACAGCAGGAAGATTTACACTTACACCATCTAAAATAGATTTAGCACCTTTCTTTTTTCTTTCAAATTTTTTTTGCGTTTCCCAAAAATCATTTACATCTTGAACAGTTTTAATTGACTCATCGCGCATAAAAATATGAGGATGACGAGATTTCATTTTTTTTACACTTGTATCAATGACATCATCAATAGAAAATTTCTTTTTTTCAGCAGCAATAACTGAGTGATAAATAACTTGTAGTAATAAATCGCCAAGTTCTCCTTCTAGCTCTTTGTTATTATTTGACTCAATTGCTTCAATAACCTCATAAGCTTCCTCTAAAGTATATTTTGCTAATGATTTGGAAGTTTGTTGTATATCCCATGGACATCCATTTTTTGGATTTCTTAGTCTCTTAACTACATCAATTAAATCATTTAATTTGTTCTTTTTTTTTACCATGCTAATGCCTGTGCTTGAAATATTTGACTCTTATAACTTCTAATATCTGCATATGCATCATAAATTTTATCTTGTTTTCTAGCGCATAAAATAAAACCTTCGCTCCAGTCTGTAGTTTTAAGGCATTTATGTCCTTTTTTATTTAATTGAGAAATAAAGGGCGAAAGTCGCTCTTCTAATAATAATTGTTTCAAATTTGGATCATGAGGGTGAAAAAAAGCAGGTAAATGCTCTGATGAAACTCTGGGTTCATTTAAAGCTTGGTCAATAGGCATATTTGAAAATATATAATTCATTAAAAATTGTGCTTGCCATTGATCTTGAGCGTCACCACCCATAGTCCCACAACTTAAAATTTCTTTCTTTTTTTGATTGATAATCAAAGTAGGGCTCAATGTTGTCCTTGGTTGTTGTACAGGTGCTATAAAATTTACGTGACCTGGTTTTGATAAATAAAACGTCATTAATCTATTACCTAGGGGAAATCCTAATTCATTGATTACTTCATTAGATTTGATCCATCCACCACTTGGTGTGCACGAAATAGCATTATTATCTTTATCTATAATACTTATATGAACTGTGCCAGCGCCCCATGGTTTAATATCATTTTCAATTGGGAGTAATGATTTCTTGGATAGGGGGTTCCCTGGAATTATAGAGTCAATCGCCTTATCTTTAATTAATTGCATTCTTTTATTAAGGTAAGAGTCATCTAATAGGTGATTTGCTTTGATTTTTGAATTGTACTTCCCAGTGAAATACATCTCTCTGTCAGCAAAAGTTAATTTTAAAATTTCTGTAAATTTATGAATATCACCAGCTGAATTAAGTGATTTAATTTTTTGTTTGTTAAGCATTTTCAACATCATTAAACTTGTCAATCCTTGTCCCCAGAAATTAGTTTTATGAACTTGGTAATCACCATATTTTTCTGAAATTGTTTTTTCAAATTTCACATTAAAATTTTCAAAATCTTCTTTTGAAATTAGCCCTTCATTTTTTTGTGAATATTTGCAAATTGAGTTTGCAACATCACCTTTATAAAAAGCATCATGCAATTTATTAAATTTATTATTTCGAGATCCTGTAATCTTTTTCTCGTAATTACCAAGATAATCTATTAAGTTTGCGTAAGCCGAATTTCTGAATAAACTTCCTACTTTTGGAATTTTATTATTTTTTAAATATAATTTAGCAGAATTTTTCCACTCTCTTATAAATTTACCTTTTAGACTTTTTAACCCAAATTTATTTTGGTTTATTATTCCTGTGTGTAAAGGATATCCTTCTTTTGCGTATTCTTTTGCATATTTAGAAATAGTCCTAAAATCTAATGTTCCATATAATTGTAACATTCTAAAAATACTAGAAAATGCTGCTGGAACTCCAGCACATAATACTCCTTCATCTGGAACTTCTGTAAAACCCCTGGTAACTAAATTTAAAAAATTAAATTTTCTTGGCGATAAAGTATTTCCATTTAAGACAACAGGGTTTTGGTTTTTGGGTTTTAATATCATCACACCTTCACCACCCATTCCAAACATTTGAGGATTTACAAGTCCTTCAACTAACATTGCTCCAGCAGCAGCATCAAATGCATTACCTCTGTCTTGATTTAAAATATTATAGGCTGTCATTGAGGATAAATTTGAATGTGTTGCTACTGCACCATTAGTACCAGAGTAACTAGGTATAAAACTATTAGAGTTATTATCTTCAATTCTATAAGATCTATTCATTACGCATAAAGTTTAGTATTAATAACTAAGTTAAATAGTTTATGAAATTTCATAAAATATTTCTTTTTTTAAAGATTGCATTATAAAGTTATATATGACCTGGAAGTTAATATCAAAATCTTCATATACACAATTACTTGGTGAATTAGAGACAAAATCAGAAAATAATCAGGATAAATATCGAATGTTTGTTACTGAAAAACATCTTAACTCAGGAAAATTTGCACATGGAGGTTTCTTAATGTCTTTTTTAGATAATGTTATGGGCAATGCTGCTTATAAGTCTTTTGGAAATAAACCTTGTGTTACTATATCCATGAACACTCACTTTACATTTTCAGCTCAAAAAGGAGATGAACTAATAGGCTTACCAACTATAGAGAGAATGACTAAAACACTTTGTTTTGTTAATTGTAAAGTCTTTTCAAAAAATGAAATTATTGTTTCTGGAAGTGGTATATGGAAATTAGTTAAAACTTCATCTATTAAATCTGTTAAAGACAAAAAAGCAGATGATGATGGTGGTTGGTAGCTATTTAATTAATCTATTTTGAAATTAAAGAGTAATTTTTCAGAGGCTAATGCGTGCAAAGCATTATTTTTCTCAATTTCTTTTTTTGTTGGACTTTGGGCAGTAAGAATACCAGATATAAAAGATCAAATTAATGTCGATTATACAGGTATGGGATATTTGTTTGTAATTTTTTCAATTGGCTCTGTTTTAACTATGATAGTTACACCAAAAATAACACAAATATATCCCTCAAAACAAATCTCACTGTTATCAGGTCTCGCTATAAGCATTCTTTGGCTTTTAATTCCATTTGCTCAATCTTTTATAATTATGGCAATATTGAGTTTTATTTTCGGTATTTGTTACGGACTATTTGAGGTAATTCTTAATGTTCAAGCTACTTCTTTAGAAAAAAGATTTAAAAAACCTATGATGTCAGGATTTCATGCCTTTTGGAGTATTGGATTATTATCTGGATCTTTGTTAACTAGTTTATTTCTGGAATTTAAAATAAGCTTTATAATAAATTCAATTATATTTGTAATAATCTTATCACCATTAATATTTCTAGGTAGTTTAACTATAAAACAAAATAAATCAGACTCTTTATCTATTTTGTCTATATTTTTCAATTGGCCCTTATTTCTTGTAATCTTATTTATTTTATCAATTACAGCAGTATTTTTGGAGGGTGGTACTGACTCTTGGGGTTCTTTATATATGAGAGATTACATTAATGCAGATGGTTTTAATATTGGACTTGCTGCTATAGCATTTAATGGGAGTATGGTTATTGGTAGATTAATTGGAGATAAGTTAAAAGAAATATTTGGTATTTATAATTTTCTTGTTTACTCAGTGATAGGTTCATTACTGGGTTCATTAATTATAGTTTTAAGTAGTTCTCTATCATTAGCAATAATTGGTTTTATTATTGCTGGTTTTAGTGTTTCTTCAATTATTCCTATTTGTTATACCTTTGGGTCTTCTATTAAAAATGTTAATGCTACGGTAGGGATAACTATAATAACAATAGGTGTTTATGGGGTCTTTATGATTGCACCACCAGCTTTAGGTTATGTTGCTGATATCTTCGGTATTGAATTCGTCTATATTCCGATGTTAATACTTTTTATAATATCAAGCATAATAGTAACTTCTCAACAAAAGTTGTTTAAGAATTAATTTCTTTTCAATATTAATATATTTCCAAATAATACAAGAATTGCACCGACATACAAATTTAAGTCCCACTCCAAACCTTCAAATATCGTAGAAATAATTAGAGCAATAAGAGGCATAATTATAGCAATGTATGCGGCATCATTTGCGCCAATATTTTTAATTACTGATAAATAAAGAATGAAACCAAATACACTCCCAAAAATAGCCAAATACAATAATGAAAAGACGTATCTGTAACTGAAATCAAAATTAAGTTCAATACCAGTTACTAAAAGATAAATTAACAGTGTTATTGAGCCATACAACATCCCATATCCTGTAACAGCAATAACATTCAATTTAATTTTAGAGGTATACTCTGAAATTAAGTTACCAATAGATGCAAAATATGTCGCCAATACACCAAGTAAAATTCCAATACTAGTTTCTTTTGAAAATTCAAAATTGATTATTTCATCATAAAATATGAAAAGTAATCCTAACGTTCCAATAAAACCTCCAACCAAAGTCATAATTTTTGGAAATTTACCTTTAAAAATAATATTATTAATTACATTTAAAAATAATATTGAAGAAAAACATAAAGCAACAAATCCACTTATTAAATGAACTGTAGATAGATAAAATAGTACATAATTTATATTGAATAAAGAGACTCCTAGAGCAGCTATAAAGAAATGCTCTTTTAATGAAAATCTCAGATTTATTTTTTTTAATACACAAAATACTAAAATAATGATTGAAGATAAGAAAAAGCGATAAAAAACCGATGTCATTGGATCGACAATGCCTAGTTGAAATTTAATTATATACCAAGTTGGTCCCCAAACTATTAGTGTTGAAATAAATAAAAATATTGTATTGTTCAATTATGCCTTCTTTTGATGTTGTATCGTCACCAGATATTCAAGAAATTGATAATGCCATCAATAATACAAAAAGAGAAGTTGATAATAGATTTGACTTTAAGAACACTAATTCAACAATCGAACGAAACGATTTTTCTATTACAATAGAGACAACCGACAATACTAAATTAACTCAATTTAATGATATTTTAAAAAATAATATTGTAAGAAGAAAAATAGATCCAAAATTTATTCAGCTAAAATCAACTGAAACAGCTTCCGGAAATAGAGTAAGACAATTTATTGATATTTTGAATGGAATATCAAAAGAGGACTCAAAAAAAATAACAAATCTTGTTAAATCATCGAAAGCAAAGGTTCAAGCTTCAATTAATGGAGATGAAGTAAGAATAACTGGAAAGAAAAGAGACGATCTACAATCAATGATCGAATTATTAAAATCTAGTGATATTAAAATTCCTTTACAGTTTCAAAATTTCAGAGATTAATTACTTCCATAGTCGTAAAATCAATTAATCGCACAGTCGTAATTGTTTTTAGAAATTTAATACAATCCTCTGTTTTTACTTGAATTGTTTTAGTGTTGTCTAGTGGGTGAAAATTGCATAATTCATAATCATTTATTTTTTTATCTAAGTAAAAACTTACATCCTTATCTACATTATTGATTAAAGAGTAGGGACTAACAGAGCCTGGTTTGACTCCAAGTTTATCATATAAATATTCTGCACTTCCAAAAGAGAGATTTCCTTGGCATTGTATAGTGTTTTTAATAATTTTTAGGTCTACTTCAGTGCTATCTAAGCATGAGAGTAAGTAAAAATTTCTCTTTTTGTCCCTCAAAAAAAGATTTTTTGTATGCGCACCTTGCATATTCAAATCTGATTTTAATTTGCTAGACTCCTCGACAGTAAAAAAAGCTTCGTGTTCAAAAAGTTTATATTCAACTTTTTGTTCATTAAGTGCGGCTAATAAACTTTTTGCTTCTAATTTCATTTTTATTTATAAAGTGTTATCTTATTTATATAAAAATATGAAAAAAAATTAACAGAAGAAATTTTATTAAAAAAGCCTCAATTCCTGTACTGGGTGCAGCCGCACTTTCCAGTTTTAATGTACACGCAAGCACCATAACAGAGTTGAATATGGTCACATCATGGCCAGAAAATTTTCCTGGTATAGGTTTAGGTGCAAACAGGTTGGCTCAGCGAATTGAGAACTTATCTAATAAAAGAATAAAAGTTAATGTTTACTCAGCTGGTGAACTAGTCCCACCGTTTGGAGTGTTTGATGCCGTGTCATCTGGAACAGCTGATTTATATCACTCAGCAGAGTTTTATTGGGGAGGAAAGAACAAAGCCTATCCTTTTTTTGCTGCTGTTCCTTTTGGAATGACTGCCGAGGAATTTAACTCATGGATATATTCAGGCAATGGTCAAGTACTATGGGATGAGTTGGGTTCGAATTTTAACATAAAACATTTTTTAGTCGGCAATACTGGATCTACATTATTTGGTTGGTTCAAAAACGAATTAAATAGTCTCGAGGATGTTTCTAAACTTAAAATAAGAAGCCCTGGTATGGGAGGAGATCTATTAAAGACTATGGGGGCAACCTCTATAAATATACCAGGAGGTGAAATCCTTCAGTCTTTAGCAAGTGGAGCTATAGACGCTGCAGATTGGTCTAATCCAGTTATGGATTTAGCTTTTGGTTTTTATAAAGTTACAAATTACTGTTATTATCCAGATTTTAAAAAACCTACAGTTTCTATTTCATTGGGAATGAATTTAGATAAATGGAACTCTTTTGATAGTGAAGCTAAGAGCATCATCGAGTATGCTTGTCAGTCAGAAAATCAAGAAATGTTGTCTGATTTTATGTATAAAGAGGTTGTGGCCATAGAAAAATTGAAGTCACTTGGTGTAGAATTCAGGCAAATACCTAATGATATTGTTATTGAAGCCAAAAAAAATATCAATGGTGTATTAGATAATTATACAGATACTTCTCTTGGAAAAAAAATTAGGGATGATTATTTTCAATTTTTAGGTTTAAGAACTTCATATAAGGACTTTGATATTTCTAATTACTTGAATTTTAGAAAAATTTAAAAGTGTGCGGAAGATATTCGCTTAATCTTAAAGATAATCACTCATCTTTTAAGAAGGAAACTATAGATAACTTCAAATCAATATTTGATTATAAAAATGAATATATTTGCCCTACCAATAAAGCCCCTATAGTCTTTAATCTAAACTCTAATTTTGTATTTAAACAATCAAGTTGGGGATTATCATTTGATTGGCTTCCAAAAGGAAAAACACTTTTCAATATTCGATCAGAGACAGTACACGAAAAATCTTTTAGTAATAGCCTCATTGCAAATAACCGCTGTTTGGTACCTTTTAGTAGTTATTTTGAATGGTTGAAAACCCAAGAATTGAAAGAAAAATATAAACTATTTACCAAAACACCAGTCAGTTTTTTTGCAGGTGTATATAAATTAATAGAAGATACTTTTTATTTTTCAATTTTAACTAAATCCTCTTTAAAAAATATAGAATTTATTCACAATAGAAATCCGGTCATTGTTAATAAAAATAACGTAAGGCAATGGTTTTCAAATAGTTATGAAGAACTACTTAGTTCTTCTGATGTCATAAATTATGAGATATCGAAATAGTTATTTTCTAAATTTGAAGAAGGATAAAAGCTTTTCGATGCCAGAAAAATGCTCCTCTAGTCTAGAATAAACTTTATCTATTTTGTTAATATGACCGTCTAATCTTTCATAGAGGTTATCGATTTTCTTATCAAGTTTGTTCAGCTTACTGTTTAGCTGTTTTATGCTATCAGATTCGCTTGTTTTTGACTGCTTTTTTAACTTAATAACCTTGTTCATATTTAAAATATATTAAATTTCTGTTTTGTTTAAAGTATGACAAAACAACGCTTTAGGTAAATCTTAAATCAACTTCAGGTATCCAGTTTTTAAGCTTTTCAATACGATTTTTGGATGAAGGGTGCGTAGATAGAAATTCTGGTGATGTGTTTCCTTTTTGCGCTTCAGCCATTCGCTGCCAGACTTTATATGACTCATGATTATCGTATTTGGCCATTGTCATAAAGGCCAAACCTAAATAATCGGCCTCCGATTCTTGTAATCTATTAAATGGTAAAGTTAATCCCAAACCTACCAAATAATCATCAGCTGAAGTGCTAGAAAGGGCACCCTCTAAGGCAATATCCAAGATAGTAGTGCCAACATTTATTGCTAATGCTTGACTAGCTCTTTCAACACTATGGCGAGCAACCGCATGAGCAATTTCATGCCCCATTATTGAGGCCAAACCATCATTATTAGCGGCAACATCCAAGATCCCTGTGTAAAAAGCGATTTTACCACCAGGCATACACCAAGCATTGAGTGTATCCTTGTCATCAATTAATATAAATTCCCAATTATAATTTTTTATAGAGTCTGATTGACCCATTTTCAAAAAATACTCTTCTACTGACTCTGTAACTCTGAGACCAACCTCTTTTACTGATCTAAAATTTTGCCCAGACTCTATTAAATTTTCTTGTTTTTTGACTTGTTCATAGGCTTCAAGAGCTTGTTTGTTGATACTTTCATCTGAAATAATAGAGAGTTGTTTACGATTTGTAATAGCTACCTCAGTACAAGAAGGTAAAAATAAAGGCGCACAACAAGCACATGATAATTTTTTAATAAAATCTCGTCTTTTAAGATTCATGGTATTAATATAATCAAAAAGATATTCTTATGACAACCTGTTATATTAATGGAAAATACAAACCTCTAAATCAATCGTATATCAGTGTAACAGATAGAGGTTTTCAATTCTCTGATGGGGTTTATGAGGTAATTGCTGTATTCAGAGGTGAATTAGTAGATTTAAATCTTCATATAAACAGATTGTTTGTTTCTTTAAAAAAAATGAACATAAAAATTAAATTCAATAGAAATCAAATAATTAATATCACCAATAAAATCAAAAAATTAAATAAATTAAAAATGGGTATAATTTACATCCAAATTACAAGAGGGGATCAAAACCCAAGGGAACATAAATACCCTGATAAACTTAAGCCTAATATTATTATTTACTCAATTAATAAAAACTTTGAATATTTAAATAAGTTAGCACTAAAAGGTGTAAAAACGTCTCTTTATCCAGATATAAGGTGGCATAGGTCAGATATTAAAAGTATTTCTCTATTGGGTAATGTTCTAGCTGCAAATCATGCAAAAGAGAATAATTCACATGAAGCAGTATTATTTGATAATAGAAATATGATAACTGAGGGTAATTCTTCAAGTATTTGGATTATAAAAAAAAATAAATGTATTACGCACCCACTTAACTTTAGAATTTTAAAGGGATGTACAAGGCATAAATTAATATCAATTTTAAAAAAAAATAAATTTAAATTTGAGGAAAAAAAATTTTCCATTAAATCTCTTCTTAATGCAGATGAAGCATTCATGACAAGTGCTACTAATTTTATAATGCCCATAGTTAAAGTTGATAAATTTACTATTTCAAACGGTAAGCCCGGTCTAAATACATTGAAATTTCGTAATTTATTTATCAACGCAATATGATCTTTAGACTTTTCCTTTTCTTATTTTTGTTACCTATTACAGCTTACGCAAAAATTAATACAATTTACTTAGCTGGTGGGTGTTTCTGGTGTGTTGAGGAGGTTTATGAAAAATTAAAGGGTGTAATTGATGTTCGATCTGGTTATTCAGGAGGTCATGTTGAAAATCCAACTTATCAAGAAGTTGTCAAGGGTGATACAGGCCATATAGAAGTGGCTGAAATTATTTTTGACTCAGATATTGTTAGTTTAGATAAGATCATTAGGGTTTTTTTTGTCAATATTGATCCTTTTGATAGTGCTGGTCAATTTTGTGATAAAGGTTATTCATATAAAAGTGCTCTTTTCAGTAATGACCAAACTGTTATAGATAGATTTAACTTTTACATAAATAAAATTCAGGAAAATCACAAACAGAAGGTGGAAACAATGATCTTACCTTTTAAAAATTTTTATGTAGCAGAGGAGTATCATCAGGATTATTACAAAAAAAATCCAATAAGATATACATATTACAAGTACAATTGCGGAAGAGAGCAGAGGATTAAACAATTAAAAATTAATTTAGGATGATTAAACTCTTATTATTATTTTCAATTGTAGCTATATGTATCTTTGTTTTCTTTGGTAATCAATTATCATCTCGTTATAAAAAATATTTAATTATTTCATTAATAATAATTCTAGGATGTTTTTTAATTTTTTCAGGAAAATTAAATTTTCTACCTGTTGCCTTAGCTCCTGCTTTGCTTTTTTTTCGAAGGATCTCATCATTATTGACTATATTAAATTTGTTTTCACGATCTTCTTTTGGCAGTAAGTTCAAGCCAAAAATTAATACGAAGTATTTACAAATTGAAATTGTTTTACAATCACGTCAAGCTACAATTAATATTAGAGAGGGAGTCTTTAAAGGCCGTTCTTTTTCCTCCTTATCTCAAAATGAGGTATCGAAGCTCTTAGAGGAACTAAAAATAAATGATCCTCGTGGATTTAATATTTTAAATGTAATTATTAGTCAAAATAAACAATCTACATCTTCTTCAGACAAGTCACAAATGACAGAGGAGGAAGCACTATCAGTTTTAGGTCTTAAAAAAGGAGCTTCTGATGATGATATTAAAAAATCATATTATGACTTAATGAAGAAGTTCCATCCTGATAAAGATGGTAATAACTATTTATCTAATTTAATAACTGAAGCAAAAAATAAGCTTTTAAATAGTTAATTTTAATCTATAAGACACCTATCTCAATGAACGATATTAAGAATCTTGCAATCATTGCTCATGTAGATCATGGGAAAACCACTCTTATTGACAATTTATTGAAGCAATGTGGAATTTTTAGAGATAATCAAGAAATATCAGAAAGAATTATGGACTCTAATGATTTAGAAAAAGAAAGAGGCATAACTATTTTAGCAAAACCTACCTCTATAATATTTCAAGATACTCGAATAAATATAATCGATACACCTGGACATGCAGATTTTGGTGGAGAAGTAGAACGTGTCTTATCAATGGTCGATGGTGTTATCTTACTTATTGATTCATCAGAAGGTCCGATGCCTCAGACAAAATTTGTCTTAGGAAAGGCTTTAAAACAAGGACTTAAGCCGATAGTAGTAATCAATAAAATCGATAAATCTGACTCAAGACCAGATGATGTGTTAAACGAAGTTTTTGATTTATTTGTCTCTCTTGATGCAAATACTCAACAATTAGATTTTCCAGTTTTATACGCATCAGGTAGAAGTGGATGGTGTGTTAATGATTTGTCGGATGATAGATCAAGCCTAACACCTCTGTTAAATAAAATAATTAGTCATGTACCATCACCAGATGTTGATAATACTAGACCTTTTGCAATGTTATCAACACTTTTAGACTATGATCCATACTTAGGAAGATGTCTAATTGGAAGAGTAGAGCAGGGTTCTGCAAAAATAAACGACAGCGTTCATGCTTTAAACTTATCAGGTAAAATCATTGAAACTGGAAGACTTACTAAACTTTTAAAATTTGAGGGAACTAAAAAAATAACTGTTAACTCAGTTAACACTGGAGATATAGTTTGCATAGCAGGTTTATCAATCACATCAGTATCAGATACCATTTGTTCAACTGATATAGAAACACCAATAAAATCAACACCAATAGATCCTCCTACTATGTCAATTAACATTATGGTTAATGACTCACCATTAGCTGGAACTGAAGGGAAAAAAGTAACATCAACTTTAATAAGAAATAGATTAATAGCTGAGGCTGAGACAAACGTTGCTATTACCTTCTCAGAAAATCAAAATAAAGACTCATTTGAAATTGGAGGAAGAGGTGAATTGCAATTAGGTGTTTTAATAGAAACCATGAGACGAGAGGGTTTTGAATTATCTCTTTCTAGACCTAAAGTAGTTTACAAAGATCTAGAGGGAACAAAGTGTGAACCCTATGAAGAGGTAACGATAGATGTAGATGAAGAGTTTTCTAGTATTGTTATTGATAACATGAATCAAAGAAAAGCTGATATGTTAGACATGAGAAAATCTGGAGTTGATAAAACTAGGTTATTATTTATTGCCCCTTCTAGAGGACTAATTGGCTATCAAAGTAAGTTTTTAACGGACACAAGAGGAACTGGTGTATTAAACAGAGTCTTTCACTCTTATAAACCATTTAAAGGGGAGATTACAGAGAGAAGGGCAGGCGCGTTAATCTCCACAGGAAATGGTAAAGCAATAGCTTATGCCATTTGGAAGCTTCAAGATAGAGGAGTAATGTTTGTTAAACACCAAACACCTGTTTATCAAGGTATGGTAGTCGGTGAGCATACCAGAGATAATGATTTAGAGATAAATGTTCTAAAAGGAAAACAATTAACTAATGTTAGAGCATCTGGGTCTGATGAGGCCGTAAATTTAACTGCTCCTAGGATCATGTCACTTGAGGAAATGATGACTTATATAAATTCTGACGAATTATTGGAGGTTACTCCTAAAAACTTAAGACTAAGAAAAAGGTATCTTGATCCAAACGAGAGAAAAAGATTTTCTAAAGTTGGAAATTTATAAACTGTATTATAATTTACATTAAATATTTATAATAAAATATTGTATTTACTACCTATATTTGAATTTATTCTTTATTCTATTTATAAAGAAAAAAACAAATAATCTGACTAAATCAAAAATAAAATAAACATAAAATGAGATATTAAGCATAAATATTGAGAATTAATTAAATTTTGGAGGAATTAAACTAGTATTCACACATTTTTATCTGATTAAATAGAAATTAGAGCTCTAAATTAAGTGATAGTTATCATTACTTGCTAATAAAACTATCAAGACAGTTATTCAAATCTATGATTTCAAAAAAACTATAAAAAAACATTAAAATCGGACATTTTTAGCTTAAAGACCTTATGTAAATTGCGACACTACCAAAATTTAGGAAATATTTGGATTTTGAGTTGGAATATTATCAATATTTTTTTCAGTAAATCAATAGTCAAATTCATAAAATTACCTAAGGATTTATACTTAATAAAATTTCAATATACCTAAAAACGCAAAAAAATTGAAAATAGACATTATTTTGAAAGCCATTTTATGGCATCTTCACATCTGTCATCGCCCCAAAAAACCTCATTTTCAACGGTAAATGTGGGGCTTCCAAAAATGCCTTTATTTTTAGCCATTTCTGTGTTTTTTAAATATTTTTGTTCAATTTCGTCTGTTTGAGCTTGTTTTATTAAACTATCTGAATCAAGTCCAATTTCTTTAAGAGTAGAACTCAAATTTGGTTCTAATCCAGGCTCCAAATGCTCTAAAAACCACTTTTTATAAGTTAAAATAGTATATTCTTTGATCCACCCTTGATCTTTTCCCAAAATTGCAACTTTGTTGGCTAAATCGAACTCTTTAAGTGGGTAGGGTGCAGGTACTTTTGCATCAAATCCATAGAAGTTAGCTCTTCTCTGAACATCCCGCCACATATAATCAATCTTATCTCTTTTTTTTTCAGCCATAAAAGGGACATTCTCCATTTCAATCATTCTTGATCTCACACTGAAAGGACACCATTCAAATACAACTTCATTTTCAGTCTCAATCTGCGCTAATCTTTGCGTGGAGAGGTAAGTATATGTACTTCCAATTGAGTACCAGAATTCTATTTTTCTCATAGGTTCTACTTTAACTGAAATAATTGAAATTATTATTAAAAATAAGTGATCTGGTCACATCTGTCGCATGTATAAAAGGCCATGAAAAACATGTTTATGCAAATTTACAGTGGAGTGATGGACGCTGATTGGAATCCTCTAAGAAAAATACCTAGTGTGGCTCTGAGACACCTCATTATGCAACTTTTAGCATGGATGTGGTGTATCATTTTTTCACTATATTTTGGCTCTTTTTTGATTTTTGGCATCACAGCTAGTGCTCATTTTCTACTTATTTTTGGAACTTTTATGACAGCGGCTACTTTTGCAACTGCTCCAAAAATTGTAAAATCTAAGTATAATAACAGTAAATAATATACTGTTTTTACTTACTTTTTACATACATCAACTTCAAAAGCACTAGTTAATTCTATAAGCCTTTTTGTTTGAACTTTTACAGAACTATTAGTAGATCCTGCTGCTGGTATAACGATTTCAAAGTTATTTAAGGACTTATCGTAATATATATCTAATTTATTTGGTAATCCAAAGGGACAAACCCCTCCAATAGGGTGAGAGGTGATTTGCAATGTCTCATCAGCAGTCAGCATTTTTGCCTTTTTTTTGAAGAAATTCTTATATTTTTTATTATCGATTTTTACATCTCCAGAAGTCATTAACAAAATTGGTTTTTCTATGATTAAAGCAATTGTTTTAACTATTTGTCCTTTCTCAACATTATGAGCATTTGCAGCTTGTTCAACAGTTGCTGTAGACTCTTTAAATTCTGATATCTCTAGGTCAGGGGCTATAATACTAAGATGATCTTTGACTGATTTTATTGACATTTACACATTTATTTGTTGCATAATATATATTATAAGAATCTAGATAGTTATCTTAAGTCCATCGTAAGCTGGATATATATTATCATTAAATAGTTTTTTATATTCAGTTTCATAATCAATATGTGCAGTCATATGACTAAGAAAAGTTTGTTTTGCGTTAACTTTTTTTGCCCAATCAATTACTTTAGAATAACTGGCATGAGATGGGTGTTCATCATATCTCAAACAACCAAGAAACCAGCATTGAATGCCTTTGATTCTATCTAAATAATCCTCATCATAAAAATACTTAATGTCTAAATTATAAGCTATTTTACTATCAAAAATGAAACCATAGGAGTCAATATTTCCATGATTTTGTCGAATAATCTCAATTTTAAAACCCTCAATCTCAGTATTATTCCCATTAAGAACGTTAGCATTTAAAATGGGTTCATAACCATGGGTGGATGACTTTGAAAACAAATAAGAAAAGCTATTTTGAAGAGTCTCTAAAGTTATTTTATCAGCATAAATTGGTATTTTTTTTCTATTTATCATTGAAATAGTCCTTAAATCATTAATTCCATGTATATGATCAGCATGAGAATGTGTGTAAATAACTGAGCCGACATTATCAATTTTATTGTCGATTAACTGTTTCCTTAAATCTGGACTAGTATCAATTAGTATTGATTTTCCTGCTTTTTTTAAAAGTATTGAAGGTCGTGTTCTTTGGTTTTTTGGATTTGATTTATCACAATTACCCCATATGCTATGAGATAGAGGGACTCCAAAACTTGAGCCACATCCTAATACATTTATTTCAGTTTTTTCAGTCATTTATTTTAAAAAGCTTTTTGTAATTATAAGTACTAATTTCGCATGTATTAATGTAGTCGTTTCCAGTAATTTCACAATATTTTTCAACTATAATTTTTAAATAGCTTGGTTTATTAATTTTACCTCTTAAAGGGTCTGGCGTAAGATAAGGACTATCAGTTTCAAAAATAATTTTTTTAATTGGTAGTATTTTAATTGTATCTCTTAATTTATTTGCATTTTTGAACGTAATAATACCCGACAAAGAAAAAAAACAACCTAAATCAATGCATTTTTTTGCAAATTCTTCACTTCCAGTGAAACAATGTATAAGAATATCACCTATTTTTTTTGAGTATTTAGTTAAAATTTTAATCATATCTTCTTCAGCGTCTCTCATATGAATTATACACGGTAAATTATTAACACTAGCTGCATCTAAATGTATCTCTAAGCTTTCTATTTGCTTATTTTTAGGAATATCATAATGATAATCCAAGCCTGTTTCCCCTATTCCAACAATTCTATCTTTAAATTTTTTAATATTTTCATTTAAAAGAGTCTTTATTTCCTCAGGTTTGATATCAAGAGTATTATTTGGGTGATGACCTAAAGTGATATCTACAAAATTAAAACCTTTAGTTAAATTAATATCTCTCTGAAACTCGTATATATTAGAATTTATACTTAAAATTCGCTCTATGTTATTTTCTAGAGCATCTTTACAGATATCTGATACTGAATTTTTAAGTAATTCATGACCAAAATTTACATGACTGTCTATTAAATTATTCAATTTTAGTAAATAAAGGTTCAGGTTGTCGTATTTTTAGAAATTTTAATTTAATTACTTCCTTAAAATTATCAAAAATATCTAATTTAATATTATTTGTATTTTCAAATAAATTGAATACTTCTGAGGTTTTTGAAGGCATAAAAGGAACTAAATATTGACTAACCCTGATAATGCATAGGCAAATATTAGCCAAAACTTTTTTCATTTGTTCAGGATCTGTTTTTTTTAATACCCAAGGAGCAGATTTATCGACATAATTATTTAAATCATTCAAAAATAAGAATAATTTTTTAAGGTATTCGTCATATTTGTAATTTTCCATATATTTAAACAACTCTTTTTCAGAGTCGTTAATTTGTTTTAAAATTTCAAAATTGAAATTATCTACAGTTAAATTAATATTTTGTTCTAAATTTTTACAAATAAAACTAAGTATTCTTTGTATTAAATTTCCATAGTTATTTGCCAATTCACCATTAATTCTATTTTTGATAGCCACCTTTGAAAAATCACCGTCATTGCCAAATGGAACCTCTCTAAAAAGAAAATATCTTACTGAGTCTAGACCGTATTCATCAATCAATTCTTTAGGGTCAATTACATTACCAAGACTTTTACTAATTTTTTGACCCTCATTTGTCCACCAACCATGCGCTACGATCTGCTTTGGTGGATCTAATTCTGCAGCCATTAAAAAAGCAGGCCAGAAAATAGCATGAAATCTGATTATATCCTTCCCTACTACATGTATCCCAGGCCAATATTTTTTATATAAATCAGAATTTTTATTTGGATAATCTAAAGCTGAAATATAGTTAGTTAGTGCATCTAACCAAACATAAACAATATGTTTTTCATCTGTAGGGACATCAATTCCCCATTTAAATGTTGTTCTAGAAACGGATAGATCTTTCAACCCTGACTCAACAAATTTAATAACTTCATTAGATCTAGATTTTGGGACTATAAAATTTGGATTATTCTTATAAAAATCTAACAGTTTGTCTTGCCATTTAGAAAGTCTAAAAAAGTATGACTCTTCTTCAACCCAAGATAATTCAGATCCAAAACTGTTATATTTTTTCCCATTTTTTTCAACTATCTCATTATCAGCTACAAAAGCTTCATCTCTTACAGAATACCATCCACTATATTTGGACAAATAAATTTCATCTTTTTCCAACAGAACTCTCCATAAATTTTGAACAGACTTTTTATGTCTTTCTTCTGTTGTTCTTATAAAATCATCATTAGATAAATTTAATAAATTACTTAAATCTTTAAAATTTTCTGAAACCATATCCGTAAATTTTTGAGGATCTATATTTTTTTCTTGAGCAGCTCTTTCAACCTTTTGTCCATGCTCGTCTGTTCCTGTTAGAAAATAAGAATTAAAACCTCTACAATCATAAAATCTTTTTAATATATCAACAGCAATTGAGGTGTAAGCATGTCCAATATGAGGTTTATCGTTCACATAATAAATCGGAGTTGTAAAATAATTATTAGACATACTTAATAAGATTAGAGTTTAATCTTGTAAAATAGATTGAAATTAGGTCATTTGTTAATGTATTGAATTTTAAACTTTCATCTACATCAGTTAAATAATCTGAATGAAGTTTTAATAGATACTTGTAAAGTTTTTTATTATTTAAATTAGTTCTTAAATAGTAATTGAGTATTTTTAAAAATATTAATGAACATACGCTTATTTGATCTTTATTAAATAGTTTAACCTTTTCAAAAAAATCAGTACTTTTTAAATCAATGAAGGGGTTAATAAGAGAGTGTATTAATTCCTCTGAAATATTTTGATTTTGTCTTACTATGTCTTCTTTCATTGAATTGAAATCACTAAAATTTATCTTTGAATTCAAATCTCTGATAACTCTAGCCCTTGAAATTATTGTTTCAGGTAAACTTATTAGGTTTTTAGAACAAAAAATAAAATAGGTTTTTGATGGTATTTCTTCGATGATTTTTAAAAGTCCATTTAAAGCATTAATATTTAAATAATTTACCTCTCTGACAAATATTACTTTGCTAAGGTTTAATACATTTGTATGTAAAAACTCTTTTTTCATTTTTCTTACTTGATCAATTGTTATAAATTTTGATTTTTCTTCGGGCTCTAGAATAATAAAACTTGTATCTATTTCATATTGTTTCTCATAGAAACTATTTAAAATCTGTTCCTCTAAATATGAAATACTCTCACTATTAGTAGTCTCTAATAAGTAAAAGCCACTACTCTCAGATTTTATAGTATTAACTACTTTATCAATTTGCATTTTTTTAGATTTAATATGATTTTGTCATGTACTTCACTAGCAGATAGTGATGCATCAATAGCAACAAACTTACGTTCACCTAATTTAATTTTAGATATTTCTTCATAATTTTTTTGAATTCTTGAGAATTGTCCAAAATATTTTTTATCAAATTTATTCGAATATAATCTTTTATTTTTCCTTCTTATTAAATTTTTTTTATCTAACTTCAAATAAAAAGTTATCTTTGGGATAAATTTCTTATCAATTAATTTAATTAAACTTATAATAAGTTTTTTTTCTTTAGAATTATATTTTTGATAAGCATAAGTAGAGTCAAAAAATCTATCAAATACAATGAAATCATTCTTTTTAATTGAAGATAATAATGCAAATCTAGATGCGAAGAAAAACATTATTAAACTTAAATTATCGAAATTAGACCTTAAAATCACATTCCTTATCTTTTCTAGATCTTTATTACCTCCAGGCTCTCTAGTAAAAGTAGATTTAATATTATTTTTTATAAAATATTTTTTTAAAAGTTTTATCTGTGTCGATTTTCCAGAATATTCAAAACCTTCAAAACTGATTACTTTCATTCTATATGATATTATTTAGTTAGATCCAAGAATGATATAATAAATAGCTGAAAATATTCTTGAAAAGAAATTCTTTTGCTCTATGTCCTCACCTGAAAATAAAGGAAATTCAGTATTCTTATCAGCAAACGATATTTGAAGTTTGGCTATTTGGTCGCCTTTTTGAATAGGAGTTGCAATAGGCTCCTCTACTATCACATTAACTTTAGCAGAAGATAATTGTGCTTTTGGAATGCTCACACTTATATCGTTTAAAGCAACCAGGTCTACTTTGTCGTCTTTACCTAGCCAAGTATCAGCTTCTTGAATAACCTCATTTTTTTTAAAAAAATCTACTAATTGAAAATTGTTGAAACCCCAATCCATTAATCTTAGAGACTCCTGAGCCCTTGATTTGGAAGAATCTAGTCCATTTAGAACAATAATCAGGCGCCTATCCCCTCTTTCCGCAGATCCAACCAAACCGTAGCCAGCTGCTTCTGTATAACCTGTTTTAAAACCATCAGACCCCTCAAATGTATATAGGAGTGGATTTCTGTTATCTTGTTTGATCCCGCTGTATGTAAAATCACTTAATTTGTACATTTGATATAATTCATAATGATTATCAATCGTGTACTGAGCTATTTTAGCAAGATCTTCAGCTGTTGTGTAATGATTGTCATCAGGCCAGCCACTGCTATTTGTAAAATTAGTCTCTGTGAGTCCTATTTTTTTGCCTAAATTATTCATTTCAATAGCAAAAATTTCCTCAGAGCCAGATATACCCTCTGCTAAAGCAATCGAGGCATCATTTCCGCTCTGAACAATAATTCCTAGTAACAAATCATAAACTTTTACTCTTTTGTCTACCTCTATAAACATCTTTGATCCGCCCATTTTCCATGCCTTTTTACTTACTAAAAACTCTTGATCTAATGATAAAGTACCATTTTTGATTTTTTCAAAGGCTACAAGAGCAGTCATCATCTTGGTCATACTTGATGGATATGTTTTGGCTTTAGAGTTTTTTTCTAAAAGAACTTCGTTTGTTGATAAATCGATTACAAGCGCCGTTTTTGCCAAACTTTCAATAGTAAGAGATTGTTTAGGAAATAGAATAATTATTGCTATAAATAATAAATTAAGGGGTTTTTTTAGCATTCAAATATCCGTTTTTAATCAAAAAATCTAACTTAAGATTTATATCACTCTTTAGAAATGGGCCAGCAAAAACCTTAATTCCCTCTTCATTTTCTTCATAAAACAATCCTAAATTCTTGATTTTATTAGTTTTAAGCTTTGCTAGATTTATATCTTTATAAACTTCAACTAATATAGTGTTTTGTTTTTTAGAATTTTTAATATCTAGAGTTTTAATTTTCTCATAATCAAGTTTTTCACTGATTTCAGTTTGATCTTGATCTAACTGTTCAAATGAAATTTCTGTATCATCCATCTTTATCTTACTCTCTTCTTTTGAGTCGACAACATTTCTCAGGATTATTGATTCATCTTTTAAATATTCTAAATATACTTTTGTATTTAGTGATATTTTATCAATTATCTCTTGACTTAATGAAAGCCTATTTTCAGTATCTAGCTTAATATTTCTGACAATAATACTATTATCTAAGTTATTGGGATCTGATAATCTTACAACGCTGGGTATAGGCAAATTAGAATGATGAATATTATTACCCTCTATTCTTTCATCTGTAACAAACTTCTCTAAAACACTTAACTCAATGTTATAATCATCAAGTGGAGATAAAATAACATCTGATTTTTTAAAGTAATCTTGGGTTGTGACTTCTTCTTCTTTTTTTATATCGTCTACAGTATCAATAGATGTTACTGTACAAGATGATAAAATTAGTAAAAACAATATTTTATTTATATTATTTAAATTTATCACTTAATAATCCAACTGAAAGGCCATAATAGTTTGAGCAGTTGTAAGAAAGAATATTTAAATAATTATCATAGACGATAAAATACCTGAAATCACCCTCTTCCCTACCCATCCTTAACAAATAACTATTAATATCTAAATTATCCAATGAATTTCCATTCATTTTTTTAAAATTCATAAGTCTAAATTTACTTAAAGGTAATTGTTTTGACAATTTTTTTACTGCTAAACAACCTTTTTCTCTTTTAATGAATAATTCTGGTTCTAAAGATTTAATATTTGCTGGGGGTATTACTTCCCTACCCCATGTATAATTTGGATCCCATTTATTAGATCCTACGCCTTGAAGGTATCTTGCAATTGAGGCTAATGAGTCTTCAGTGTCTGTCCAAATATTTTTTTTACCATCATTATTGAAGTCTTGAGCGTAATTCAAAAAACTAGAGGGCATAAATTGATTTTGACCCATAGCACCTGCCCATGAGCCTTTGAAATCATCAACATTAATGTGACCTTGTTTAAGTATTTCTAAGGCATTATAAAGCTCTTTGGTAAAATATCGCCTTCTTCTCTCATCGTAGGACATGGTTAAAAGACTCTCTAGCACAGGATAGTTGCCTGTTATTTCGCCATAAGCTGTTTCTAGACCCCAAATAGAGAGAACAAATCTAGATTGCACATTATAATAATTATCTATTTTTTTTAATAAATTATTGTATTTACTGTAATTATTTAATCCATTATTTACCCTTAAATTTGAAATTGTTTTCTCAATGTACTCAGAAAAAGTCAATGTAAATTCAGGCTGGCATTTATCATTTTCAATAACTCTTTTATTGACCTCATATGGTGCTATTAATTCAGAAACAAAGCTTTTATCTAGGCCAAATTCACCAGACCTATTTACTATTTCTTCTTTCCAATCATTAAATCCTGAAAAATCATAATTTTGAAGCACATCACAGTTTTTGGGATCATGGGCAATAAGGTTATTTATGAAAAAAAAATTAAAGATTACATAGAGAAAAATTTTAATCATATTCTGATTCCTGCCCCATTATATAACCATTATAATCTAATAGTTATTTCTTAAAATTTACCAAATTATATTAGTTACTGTTAAAAAAGATGATATTTGCTATAAATATTCAATGATTTTAACAAATACAGGAAAAAAATTTGTATATGCCTCTGTTTTAATGATGCTACTTTCAATGGTCCTTCCTTGGGACTCACTAGAAGATTATACTTATTCTGAGTCAATGGGTTTGCTCATGAATGTTATTCCTGCTGTTATATTTATATGTGCTGTGGCTATTGTTGTTTTAAAGCCATTAGCTTTGTTATTATCTAAAATTGGTACAAATATTGTTTTTTTACTACTTTGTTTAATGAACGCTATCGTCTTGTACATGGGAATGCAATATTATCCAGATACCTACACTATTGGTTATTTTTTATTTCCATCATCTGTAATTGTTTTTATGTTAGGTGCTATTTACAGTGTTAATCGAGTTGATGGAACCACTACTAATTAATTAAATTATAAAAAGGTATTTATCAATATTATTCCACTCATTAGTAATAACATTAAGTAAAATAATTTTTTAAATAATTTTTCTGAGATAAAACTTCTTATTTTTTTACCTAAAAGGAATCCAATAATTACTGGAAGAGTAACTATTAATGAGGGAACGATTGTATTTATACTAATCAGCTTAATATAAGAAAATGATATAAATTGCATACTGCTATATAGTAAAAAAGCTAATCCCATAAATTGCACTGTTTTTTCTTTATTATATTTAAGTGATTGTAATAAGAAAACAAAAGGCATTGTATAAATACTAGTTAGGCCTATGATAAATCCATTAAGAGATCCAGTTAAAAGTTGTATGATTGAATTTTGGTGATTGGGTATAGCTACTACTCTATTTGATAGAGATAATGAGGAATTCATAAAAAGCAAAATCGCAATAAATATCAAGATTAGATCTGACTCAAGAACATTTAGTAAAAAGACACCCGGTACTATAATTAGTGTTGAAAAAACAAGAAAATATTTAGTATCTTTAATTATGACTTTTAAATTACTGCCATTCATCATTTGAAAAAAACTTGTGATAATTGTTGGAATAATAACAAGAGCAATGGTCTCCTTTACATCAATAACAAATGACAGTAGGGATATAACTACTGTTATAAGACCTACTCCTAATATTCCTTGAGTTATTCCACCTAAAAAATAAGCAAATAAAACATAAACAATTGTTAATAATGGTATGTTACTATAAATCACTTATAAATATAACATGAGATACTTAGATATGTATTTGTTAAAAGATAAAATTTATAATTGATTTAAAAATAACCTAATATATATAATTTAAACGCTTTTATTTTCGGAAGGATGGCTGAGCGGTTGAAAGCACCGGTCTTGAAAACCGGCAAAGGGGCAACTCTTTCCTGGGTTCGAATCCCAGTCCTTCCGCCAATACAATTAAAATAAATATTATTTTTTTTAATGTTTAGCAGTATCAAGAACTTGAGGATAAGGGTACCCAACTCCAAGTAAGTCTTTAAGTTTTTTATTTGATTTTTTTATAATTTCCATATCAACACTAGCTAGCTGATCCTCCATAGGTTTGACAAATTTAGGCAAATATTGTCCTAATATTCCTACTCTAGGTATTTTAGTTTTATTCGCACCAGCTCCATGCCATAATAATCCAGTCATTAACATTACAGATCCAGCTTTACCAGTAGTCTGAATCATGTTGGGCCAAAACTCATCTTCTTTTGGAAAGTAGCCTCTTAGTTGAGAACCAGGAGCGACCATCGTTGCTCCATTCATTTCAGTATAATCATCTAACATTATATTTGATTGGCAGTTCATAATAAAACTACTATTAATATTATTTGGGAAACTTTTTAAATTATACATATCCCAATAAGGATAATCTAAATGAGGCAGTTGAGCTTTATCACCTGGTTGTTGAATCCGTGCAGCGAAAGAACCTAATTTCATTTCATTACCAAGAATTATTGAAAATACATCATAAACTAATTCATGCTGAACGAGTTTTCTAAAAATTTCATGTTTATCTATTAAGTTCCAGACATGATTTGTAGCTGAAAGAACTGATAACGCATCTTTTTTTTTAATCGAGGGAGATTTAATTTTTGCTAATTCTATAATTGCTTCTCTCGCTTGTTTGACATCTTTTTTCGAAAAAACATTATGGGCTATATGAAATCCCTTTCTTTTAAGTAAATCATTGGCTATTAATTTAGCGTTATATTTCATTTTATAAAATATATAAGATTTTTTATAATATTCAAAAAAAATTAATTTTTTATTAATCTCAATTTGATCTATTTTCAATTTTCAAAATGTATAATTATTATAATTATCTATTAAAGAGGTGAAAAAATGACTGATCGTGTATGTATAAATCTTTCCTATGCTGTACCAAATGATAAAGCTGCTGAAGTTGAAAATATTTTTAGCACCCATGGAAAATGGATGACTGAATTTTATTCTGATGGAACTGATCATTTATTAAATGCTTACTTTACTAAAGCACCAGAGTTTAAAGACCCTACCGATCCTAGTAAGGGTGAAACTGGAAACACATTATTTACAATAAATGAACAATTTGCATCTATGGAGAGTGTTCAAAGACATGTCGAAAATGCCAGTAAAAATGATTATTTCCCAGATTTTGCAAAGTTATTAGAGGACTACGGAAAAGTTTTAAGTATGGGTGGTAGTGTATATGTTTCTATAAGATAAAAAGGGAAGAAAAAAAAAGACAGAAATTAAATAGTCGAACAGTTTGAATATTATTTATATGTTAAAATTTATCTTTTAAAGTTCTCATTATGTCTAAATGTTCGGTTAAAGCCTCAAAAGATACAGCTAGTTCATATACAAGAGTGACTAATGCCAATAATACTAAAATAAGATGAATACCAAAACTTATAGCAGAGATGAAGCTGTAATTTAATAACAAAAATAATAAGCTTGTACACAATGCTATCCCTCCAAAAAGAGATAAGTAAAGTGTGTAACGTAATAATTTAAGTCTTTTTTCATAATGCAAGATATGAAAAGAATATTCACTTTGACTTTTAAATCTTAATTTATTTGTTTCAATATTAGATCGAGAGTCTCTTATTAATTTTGCAAGAGTTGCGTACCTCGCTATAACCAATGTTATATAAATAGTGCAAGCAAAGAACATTGTACCTAACATATTACTACTTAACAATATATCGTGATTTACTATGTCCATTGATAAAAAATAGGTGATATTTTCTTAAATTACTACCTCAAAACCTTCAAACTGTGGGTGATCCAAATATACTGTTTTATGTTCACCAGCATTTTTATGAGCCATCCTAAAAGCTTCTGATTTAGTCCAATTTATAAAATCTTGTTTTGACCCCCATTCACTATGCGATGCATACAGTGTATATTCTTCATTAGACTCACTTTTAATTAAATTAAATTTCTTAAAACCAGGGACTTGGTTTAAATGAGTATCCCTATTCCTCCAAATATCTTCAAAATGTTTCTCTTCTCCTAATTTTACTTTGAATCTATTCATTGCAATAAACATTTATTATCTCCTATGAGCTATTCTGAAATTATAATTCTTGTGTTGGTTCCTATTGCAATAGTAACTCTAGAACCAATGGGTATTTGTTCTGCACCTGATTGAACTATTGAAATATCATCATCTGTGTCATCAACATCTACAACATATTGAAATCCTGTATGATCCCCTAATGACGAGCCAGCAACATAACCTACTATAGCACCACCTATAGTTCCCACTACAGCTGCAGCATCTCTGCAGTCATCGTCAAAAATACCCTCTCCACATCCTACAACAAAACCTACTAAACCTCCTGTAAGAGCACCAATACCAGAGCTTTCACCAGTAATTTTGACTGGTTCAGCTGCAACGAGTGTTCCATATTTAACTGTGTTAACTTTTTGAGTATCTGATTTTTTTACCCCAGTATTAAAATCACTACACGCTGTTATCAATGCGAATAATAATAAAAAAGGTAATTTAAGCAGGTCTGTCATATTCAACAAATTTTTTAAGTGAATTGGTGAGAAAATTTTCATAATTATCTATATTATACTTAATATTTTCATTAATATCCAAATATTTTGGATCTAATATGAAATCAAATGATGGCTCAAAAAAGAAAGGTATTGATACTCGCTCCTCTTGATTAAATAATACTCTGTGATTAGTTGCTTTCATTTTACCGTTTGTTAAACACTCTAATGCTAAACCTGTATTAATAACGAAAGCATTTGGGTCATGAGGAACATCATACCACTTTAAAGAATGTCTATTTTGAACTTGTAAACCACCTTTTTTGTCCTGATACAAGATAGTCATTATCCCACTATCTACATGGGTTTCACAACCTAAAGCAACACCGTCTTGTGAAGAGACTTCAACAGGTTTATCTTGTTTGGGATAGTAATTAAATCTCAAAGTAGAGAGTGTTTTGGGTCTTTGAAAAGCCTTTTCAGCTAAAGATAAATCTGAGGAAAATGAAGATATGATAGATTTAAATATGGTTATTCCTAAGTTATGAAGATCATCAAAATAATTATTTATCGTAATTTGCCACTCTGGATCTAAAAAAGACATATCGTGATTAACTTCAAATTTTTCCTTTTTTAACAAATCAACCATATTTTGCTTTAAAAGTGGATCTCCTATATCTAAACCCTCTTTACCATTTACAGAACTAGGAAAATAGCCCCTATAAAGAGTATTAGTATTGGGGTTCCATTTTTTAGGAGCTATTTTTAGTTTCTCTTCATCTGTTAAGTAAAAAAATTTTTTACAAATTTTTAAAAGATTATTTATTTTTGAAATTGGAATACCGTGATTTGTAACTGTAAAAAAACCAATTTCTTCAGATGCTTTTTTTATATTCTTTGATACTTGTTTAGCAGCATCACTATTAAGATCTTTATCAATAATATTAGATAAATCTATATTTGGAATATAATTACTCTGCATCGCCAATTTTAAAATATAGTTTTTTGATATATTTCTGTTTCCTTTTTATAGGAAGTTCGTAAAATTCATCTATTGAAATTGGTTCACCTATTTTTTTTTGATTTTCAGTAAGTTCGGCAATTATAGATTCATAATAGTTCGCCCACTCTGCATTAGTTTTTGGGAGTTGTTGATCATCCATCATTTTAATCCTAACTTTTTATAGAAAAGATTTATAGTGTAAAAAAAGTCCTTACTGTCATTATTTTTGATCTGAATAGAGCTAGAACTTTGCATTTTAATAATATTTTCTTGTGCCATTTGAATTAAATCATCTAGTGTTTTTTGACTTGCTTTTTTAAAAGTAATATCAATAAAATTTCTTTTTATATTTATTTTTGAAATACCAAGAGTAAGAGATTTAATTTTAATAGTTAGTAAATTAAATAAATTAGTAACTTCAACTGGGTAATCACCATATCGATCATATATCTCATCTAAAACATTCTTGAGCTCTTGAATATTCTTTGAATTAGTAAATTTACGATAAATAATCAACCTGGAAATATCATCAGATATGTAATTCTTTGGAATGTAATACTCAAAAAATGCATCGAATTCAAATTCATCATAATCATCGTCAGTTTCTGCATTATTATTTTTTTGTCTTTCCACCTCTTCTTTCAACATACTTTGGTAAAGCTCTATTCCAATATCTTTCACATGACCACTTTGCTCATCACCAAGTAAATTACCTGCTCCTCTTATTTCTAAATCCTCATTAGCTAACTGAAAATTTGATCCTAGATTTTCATAGTTAGCTAAAACTTGAAGTTTCTTTAGAGCTGTTTTATTAATTAATTTTTCACTGTCATGAAATAAATAGGCATATGCTCTTTTATTTGAACGACCTACTCTACCTCGCAATTGATATAATTGAGATAAACCAAATAAATTAGAATTAAAAATTATTAGTGTGTTTGCATTTTTAATATCTATTCCTGACTCAATAATATTTGTAGAAATAAGGCACTGTATCTCACCTTTTGTAAAAGATATGAACACATCCTCAATATCTTTTTCTTTCATTTTACTGTGACCTACCCCGTAAGAAAGATCTAAATTTAATTTTTTAATTTCATTTTCGACAAAAGGAATATGGCTTATTCTTGGTACAACAATAAAAATTTGTCCATTCCTTTCTAATTCATTCTTTATTGCTGAAATAAGGGCAACAGACTCATATTTTTGAACATAAGTTCTTATACTAATTCTATTTGATGGAGGTGTTCCAATAATACTTAAATCTTTTAAGCCTAATAAAGACATCTGAAGTGTTCTAGGAATAGGTGTGGCAGACAATGAAAATAAATGAATAGTTGGGTATTTGTTGATCAAATATTCCTTTTGATCGACACCAAATTTTTGTTCTTCATCTATTACCAGTGTGCCTAAATTATTAAATTCTATGTCTTTTTTAAAAAGACTATGTGTTGCAATAAGAATTTGAATATCACCTGACTTTAATGAAATTAAAATTTCTTTTTTTTCTTTTGACGAAGTAAATCTAGATAGACATGCAACATTAATTTTAAAAATTGAAAACCTCTCGCTAAATGTATTAGTGTGTTGCATTGCTAGTAATGTGGTGGGAACAACTATTACAAATTGAAAACCTGATAAATATGTTGCACATGCAATTCTTAAAGCCACTTCAGTTTTACCAAATCCTACATCGCCGCATATAAGGCGATTAGATGGTTTATCTTGTTTCAAATCATTTAAAGATTGTTCAATTGAGTTTAATTGATCCTCAGTTTCAACAAATGGAAATTGTTGATTAAATTTCTCAAGATCAGAATTATTATATTGAAACTCTTTGATGTTTATAGTGGATCTCTTTGCTGCATTTTTTAAAAGTTTATTAGCTAGAAAACGAATTTTCTTCTTAACTGAAGATTTTCTTAAAATCCAATCATTCGTGCCTAACTTATCAAGAAGTAGATTATTATCATCAAACCCGTATCTTGAAATATAGTTTAAATTTTCAATTGGTAGTAAAAGCTTGTCGTTACCGCGGTAAATTAATCTTATAAACTCCCTAATTCGATTATTAATTTCAATATTATCAATGGATATGAATCTCCCAATTCCATGCTTTTGATGAACAACTGCTTCTCCTAATGAAAGATCATTAAAATTGATTATAGTATCTAAATTCGTCTTTTTTGTAGTATGAGTGTTTTTATTGAGGTGTACGATTCCATCAAATAGATAGTCTTTTGAAATTACAGATTTATAGAAATATAAATTATTACCATAATTTGGTTCAATATTTTTCTTTTGATGAAATTCGTTTTCTATTGAGGAGGAATTTTTTCCACTATGAAAATATATTTTATTACTCATTTTAGAAAATTCATCTAAAGAAGTATTTGATGTAATTTTTAAAGATTTAGGAGAGCTAGATAATATATTTGTAAATTTAAAATTTTCTATTTTGTTATCTTCTAAATAATAATTTGAAAAAGGGATCTCAGGTTGGACTTGATCAAAAATTGTTTTAAGAAAATTTAGTTTCTCTTTTAATATTATGTCACTTCTATTAATTGTATAAATGGAATATCCCATAACGATATCCTCAAAATAACTATCTTTATTACTTGGCTCTAATAACTCAATATTAGGGTTAAATATATAAATCCTCTCTTTCTCATCTTTAAAAGTAAGTTGTGTTTGAGGATTGAATTCTTTTATTGTTTCAATCACATTATCAAAGAATGAAATTCTATAAGGATTATTATTACTGTTATAAATATCTAAGATATCCCCTCTTAGTGAAAATTCGAGTTTATTATAAGCATTTGCTTGGTTTGAATGATTGAATTCAACTAATTTTTCTAAAATTGTATTAGCTTCAATAGTTTGGTTTTTAGTTAATGTTAAAAAATGATCAGCATCTTTGTTTATTTGAAATTTTTTTAAAAGATTATTGCAAGTTATTATTATTATATCATTATGATTTAATGTTAATAATTTTTCTGACCTATCAAGTAAGATGTCAGATGATGAACTTTCAGAACTGAATGGTAAAGAGTCATGTGCTGGAAAATAACATATTTTCTTATGGGAATAATGTATATTTAGAATATTTTCATAGTCTAGAGCTATCTTATCATCTTCACATAATAAAATTGATTTATTGCCAAATTTAGAAATAAGATTTTCCAATATTATTTTGATAAATTAATTATTTTAAGATACTTAATTCTATCTTCTTTGAAAGACTCATTAAAAAATACGTCAAATATGTATTGTGTTTCATTCTTTAATAAATCATCTAATTGGTCAATTAGAGCCTCATCATTACTGTTTACAAGTTTTGAATAAATTCTCTCAAAAAATACATCTAATTCTTTTATACCTAATGTTTGACATCGATATTTTATTTTTTTTAATTTATCTTTGTAGTTATTATTCATGAACGACAATAGTTTCGATTTTTTATATCAGAAAGTAGAAAAACTTAAAGGAATAGGTCCAAAGAAAGCGTCTTATTTTAAAAATCTAAATATAAACATTGTTATTGATATATTTTATAATTTACCGACTAGATCAATAGATCGTACTCAGGATATTGACTTTAAAAATCTTGAAAAAGGACAAACTATCACCACTCTCGTTAAGGTAAAAAAACATCATTTTCCTTTCAATCCTAAACTACCCTACGTGATTGAATGTGAAAAAGGATCTTTAATTATAAACATAATTTATTTTTCAATAAGAGGGAATTTTCTTAGAAAAAAATATCCTGAAAACAAAGAATTAATTATTAGTGGAAAAGTATCATTTTATAAAAGCAATCTTAGTGTAGCACACCCTGATTACATAGAAGAGATAGAAAATGAGGATAAGTTAAGAACTTTTGAAAATATTTATCCTTTAACAAGGGGTATCACATTAAAAGATATTAGAATAGTTTTAAATGACGCAAAAAATCATTTTAATAAATTTGATGAATGGTTGAATGAAAATATTATTAAAAAATATAATTTTTCAAGTTTCAATGAATCATTAATAAAAATGCATTTTCCCTCCGTAAAAGAAGATATTGAAAATAGAGAGAATTTTAGAAAAAGGTTGGCTGTTGATGAATTAGTATCGAATTATTTTGCTATTAGATACTTAAAAGAAAAAACAAAAAGAAAAAATGAAAGTTTAAATCTTAAATTTAATTTACAAGAAAAATTGATAAATGAGCTACCTTTTGAGTTGACAAAAAATCAATATAAAATAATAAACGATATAAATAATTATAATAATACTCAATATCGAGAAACAGTACTATTACAAGGTGATGTAGGTTCAGGCAAAACTATTGTATCCTTATTAACAGCAATCCCTTTTATTCAAAAACATAAACAAGTTGCGTATATGGCGCCTACAGAAATATTAGCTAATCAAATTTACAGTAATGTATTAAATCATTTAGATAGTGAAGAAGTTAAGCCTATATTGCTCACTGGTAGTACTAAAAATAAAAGTAAAATTTATGAAAAAATAGAAAAAGGTATTTTTAATTTTATTATTGGTACTCATGCAATTTTTCAAGAAAATTTAAATTTCTCATCCTTGGCATATGTAATAATCGATGAACAACATCGATTTGGTGTTCAACAAAGACTGTATTTAGCTGAAAAAGGAGTAAATACAAATATTCTATTAATGTCTGCCACACCTATTCCAAGAACACTTGCATTAGCTCAATATGGTGAAATAGAACAGGTAATACTAAAAGAAAAGCCAGCTTTTCAAAAACCGATAATAACTAAAGTATCGAGCATTGACAAAATTAAAGATATAGAAATTTTGTTAAAGAAAAAAATTTCAAATGTGTCTCAAGTTTACTGGATTTGCCCTTTAGTTGAGGCATCAGAAACTCAAAAGTATAAAGATGTAGAAACAAGATTTAAGTCTTTGAAGAATATATTTGGTTCAGAAGTTGAAATGTTGCATGGCAAAATTAAGAGTGATCAAAAAGAAAGAATTATTCAAAATTTTCAAAAAGGAAATATAAAAATATTAGTTGCTACTACTGTAGTAGAGGTAGGCATAGATAATAAAAATGCAGATTATATTGTAATTGAAAATGCAGAAAAATTTGGCTTATCTCAATTACATCAGTTAAGAGGAAGAGTAGGAAGAGGTAACAATCAAGGTTATTGTTTTGCTTTATATGGCAAGGATTTACCTGATAATACGATAAATCGACTAAAAATATTCAAAGAAAACTTAGATGGTTTTAAATTATCCGAAAAAGATCTCGAAATTAGAGGCACTGGTGACATATTAGGATATCGTCAAAGTGGTGACTCATTATTCAAGTTTGTAAATGTTTATCATGATCAAGAACTAATAATAGATGCACTTCAATATGTAAAAAAATTGATTGAAAAAAAAGAGTATGAAAATGAAAAATTTAAAAAAGATATATATAAGTTACTTATGTTTTTTAAGCAGCAAGAAGCAATAAAACTATTATTTAGTTAACTTTTTAATTTTTTTCTTTTTAGGAAGAGCTTTTTTAATTTCCGGTGCTTTGGGTGTAACTAATCCTGCAGAAATGATGTATTTGATTGCTTGATCGACAGACATATTAAGTTTGATACATTTTGATAATGGAACAAACATCAAGAAACCTGTAGTTGGATTAGGTGTAGATGGCATGAAAACATTTATCATCTTTTGATTTTTTCTTTTTGCTATTTCCCCTTTTGTTTCACTTGTTAAAAATGCAAGGGCAAAAATATCTTTTTGAGGATATTCAATAAGAACAACCTCTTTAAAAGCATTAGACTGTGTCGTAGCAAATGTATCAATAATCTGTTTTACTGTATTATAGATTGAGTTTAAGCCGGGAATTTTGGATAAAACAGCATCAACTACTCGATGATAAAGTTTTCCAAAAAAACTTCCAGCTATGGCTCCTAAAATTGTAAAAAATAAAAAAGCAACTATTAAACCAACACCAGGTATTTCAGATGGAATACCAAATTTATTTAGAGGTATGAAAGGTCTAAATATTTTATCTGCAATACCAACTACTACCCATGCAACGTAAATAGATAAAGCTAATGGTGCAACAATTAATATGCCACTAATAAAATGATTTTGAATTTTTTTCATTTATATTAATTATTTATTTTATCTTCAAACTCAAAAACATTCTTATTATTAATTTCAAAAGATACTTTTATCGATAGATCCTTTACATCAGGGTTATTTTCAATGAATTGATTAAGTTCTTGTTGTGAGCTAATCCCTAACCTTTTCAGAAATTTTCTAACTTTTAATTGTGTTTCATCATCCATGAAATTGATAATATGGATTTTTTTTCATATTTGAAGGCTTTTAAATAATCAAAAACTATAAATGATAGTTAGGATAGTTTTCAATTCTAAGATAGTTGTAGATATGCCTATTACTACGATTAATCTAGCTAAAAAAGATAGTATTTTATTGCCTTTATATTTTTGAGAACTTCTCCAAACACCAATGCAAGATGTAAAGTAATAGATTAGATTTAATACAAGATATAATGAAAATGTATAAATAAAATTTTGTATATGTATTTTTGTGACGAGCAATAGAGGTGCCGAAATAAGGAAATTAACAAGAACGTAATAAATCCAATAACTTTTGTATAAAGGTAAATTTCCTTTAAAAAGCTCCATAAGGTTATTTTCAATTTTAAATATGAAATTCATATTTTAATTCTTCCCCATTGAATTTTATTCCAGACTCTCTCATGAATATAATAAATTAATATACCGTTCATTATTTCATAAATGACAATGGATTTTGTCCAATCTAAGTTTGATGTAATAAACATAGCAGAAATAAATGTTATTGTAGATGCGGCCAATCTCCATGTGAGTGCCTTGAAAAATGATCTGAGTCTAATTACTTTTTGATTAAATCTGCCATATTTGTATAAATTCCATACTCTTTCATGAAAATAGTATGTAATCATTTTTAAAATGAAAACAATTAAAGCTACATAGAAAGGAGAAGTTGCATCAAAGTTTTCTGAACCATAAGAAATAACAAAAAAACTTATCAGAAAAGTATTTATAAAAGCAACTATTCTATAACTTATAGTTTTTAAGATTGATCTATTTTTTGTTACTTTCATTATTGAAGAATTTCATATTCTTTCAAATGAAGATTAGCTTTAAATTTTTTTGAATTAATTCTAAATTTAGCAGGAATTTTAATTATTTCTTTTTCAAATGAATAAACCGTTATAACTTCTAAATTATTTTTTTTATTCTCTTTATAAAGACCTTTAAAAAAAGGAAATACTAAATCTATAACTTCAGCGTTTCCCTTGTATATTGAAGGATTATTAGATTTTAAGTTTTCAGTATTTTTTGTAATGGATGATAATTCATAAATGTTAATTCCATCAATAATTAACCTTTTTGAATCTGTTTGGAAAATAAAATATTGAACTAATTGTGATATCGGATCAGTGAAAAATTTATAATCATTAATTAAAGTATTTTGCAAATTAATTTGATCACTGGAGAGTTCTTTTGAAATTTCAATATTTGATATAGTACCATTCTTGTTAAAAATAATATTTTCAAATCTATCCTGTTTAGAGCTTTTTGTTTTACTTTTGTAAATTATGGGATTGAAGCTATCATCTTTAATTTCTCCACTAACTTTTGTAATAGACTCATACCCATAAATTTTGTCAGTCACACCATAACTTTTAATTGTGAAATCAATTTCATATAAATTATCTTCAATTTTAATTTTCCAGAATAAGTCTGCTAGGTGAATTGATTTCCAATCAATTTCATATTTTAGATTTATTACTTTAGAGTTCAGGTAATATGGATATATTATTAAAAAAATTATGAAAAATATGCGCATCAATAAAACATCGTATAAAAGTACTACTATCGATGATTATAATACTATAATTGATGTAAGAACCCCATTAGAGTTTATTGAAGACCATATCCCAAGATCAGTAAATTATCCCGTATTAACAAATAAACAACGTCATGAAATAGGATTAAAATATAAAGAGAATTCTTTTTTAGCTAAAAAAGAAGGAGCTAGTATTATTAGTTTAAATATTTCCAAAATTATTAATAAAATAAAATTTGATAAAAAAAATAAAACATTAATTTATTGTTGGAGAGGTGGTCTTAGATCACTTAGTTTATATTTAGTTCTTAAACAAATAGGTTACGACGTAACATTATTAGAGGGTGGATATAAGACTTACAGAGGTTATATAGTAGATTATTTTGAAAATAATACTGATAAATTTAAATTTAACCAAATTATGGGTGTAACGGGTGTAGGGAAAACACTTTTTATTAAAGAATTATCAAAAAAATATCAAGTGATCGATTTTGAAGGTTTGGCCAAACATAAAGGCTCTATTTTGGGAAATATACCAAATACTGTTCAACCATCACAAAAATTATTTGAAACTTTAATTTATGAAAAACTTCACTCTTTCAATTCGAGAAAAAATATATGGGTTGAAGCAGAAAGTATTAAAGTGGGTAAGTTAAGTATTCCAAGTAAAATCTGGAAAAATATGCCTTTGGGTAAAAATGTAAAAATAAAGAGTAATTTAACAGAGAGGGTGAAATTCATTTTAAAAGATTACAAATATTTTACTAATTCACCAGATTTAATGAAAAATGCGCTTATTGTATTAAAGAAAATTATTCCAAAAGAGGAATTTAAACTTATTGAAGTAAATTTAAAAAAAAAGGAGTATTTTCAGTTTGTGAAATCATTAATTGAATATCATTACGATAGAGCTTATAAAAAGACTCGAGCTGAAAATGACAGTAATATTTATAAAGAGATATATTTAAATAAAATCAACTTAATAAATATTAAAAGAGTTATTAAAGAGAGTAATTATTTTTAAAATGGTCAAATTTTTTTACTTTGCCAAGATTAAAATTTTTTAGATTTACACCCTTTCCTTTTTCTACACTTCCAATACATATAATTCTAATACCCCTTTTAATTAAAAGTTTTTTTTTATTTAAATATAATAAGTTTTTAGGTGAGGTAAAAACTGGGATATACTCCTCCCCACTGGATAAAATAAGAGAAATATATTTTTCTTCTTCAAAAAACTTATAAAGCTTTGAATTAACAGAGGTGAGATCATTTAATTTAATTTTTTTTTTGGATTTCAACGAAATAGTTTCTAAAGTTGATAAAAGACTATCTGATAAATCCATACAACTTGTAATATTTAGATTCCTAAATATATCTTGATAAATATACATTTTAGGTTTTAAAAATTGTTTTTCTGATAAATTTTTTAAATTATTAGGTAATTTAAACTTACTATATAAACTTAGGTATCCCAGTTTTGAATATCCAATACCTGAAAATGTATAAATTTTATCATCAACCTTAGCATTAGATCTCTTTGTTATTTTAGTATTATTAATTTTATCGCTAATAATTGTTAAAGATAAAAATATTTTTTCAGAAGAAGTAGTATCCCCGCCTATTATCTCAATCTTATTTCTTAGGCATATTCTATGAAAATTAGTTATTATTTGTTGCACAAACTTATAGTTTTTATTTGGGAAACTAATATTTAGTAGAACATATTTAGGTACGCCACCTGAAGATTGAATATCACTATAATTTGAAAGAAAAAGTCTGTGTGCTATGTTTTGAGGAGTAAAATGCTTTAGATCAAAATGCTTATTTTCAACTAAAGTATCAGAAGAGATTAATTGTTTTGTTGTGTTTATATAAGCACAATCATCACCTATTTTCATATAATTCTTTTCAAAATAATTAATAATTTTTTGCTCATATGACATTAAGTAAATATAATTGAATATGAATTCAAAAACAGAAATATTTAACTAATTTTTTTTCTTACCAAAGGAAATGAGTCTCTTTTTTTTGTTAAAACTAGTTGGAAAATCACATTATCACCTTTTGTAAAAGATAATTCACTTAAATTTAAATAAGCTTCCCACATTCTTACAAATCTATCATCATATAATTTAAGAACTTCTTTTTCTTCTTTTTTAAAATTTTTAAACCAATGAGAAAGTGTTTTAGCATAATGTAATCTAAGAACCTCTATATCTGAAATTATAAGACCAGATTTTTCTATAGCTGGCATTACCTCAGACAAAGATGGTATATATCCACCAGGAAAAATATATTTTCTAATAAATGCAGGGGTCATTTTCGGAACTCTAATGTTACCAATTGTATGTACTACCGCTATGCCATCATCAGATAATAAATTATATATTTTTTTAAAATAGGTTTTGTAGAAGGGTTTTCCTACATGCTCAAACATTCCTACAGAAACTATTTTTGAATAAGAATTCTCTTCATCTCTATAATCTTGTAAAGAATAGGATAAATTTTCTTTTTTATCTGACTTTTTAAGTTGGTCATTACAGTATTTAATTTGCTCTTCAGATAATGAAACACCCTTTACTTTACAATCATGATGATCTGCAAAGTGTCTACTAAGTGATCCCCACCCACACCCTATGTCTAAAACTCTATCATTAGAATTTAATAATAATTTGTCAGCTAATCTGCTCATTTTGTTAGTTTGTGCTTGTATTAATGAATCGTTTTCATTTTCAAAGTATGCGCATGAATATTGCCTAGTTTCATCCAAAAATAAGTCATACAACCTATCAGATAAGTCATAGTGACTTGCGACGTTACTTTTTGAACTCTTAACGAAATTTAACTGAAATAGTGGATTAATAATTAAAATAATTCTGAATATTAGTGTATTTGATATTTTTTCAAGGTATTTATTATAATTTTCAATAAGTAATTCAGAAAACTCATAAAAAGTCGAATTGTTTAACTCGTAATCTTTATCCATATATCCTTCTGTGAGCACGAGAGAAGGTGCATAAAAAATTTTATTTAAAAATTTCTTATTATTGATCTGTAAAATTAATGGATCTGTGCCGTTGTCAATAAGATGGTCATTTCCCTCAAATTTTATAATAATAGATCTTGTTTTAATTAAATGTTTAATTAAAAATTTGAGTACCCTAAAAGACATAATTTTCTTATAAATATCTATATATACAAAATTTATAAAATTTTATCATATATTGATTGATAAAATGAATTAAAATATCAATTAAATAGTTGAACTTTTGATATTAAGCTAACGTAATACAAAATATGCATACCAAAGAAAAAATTGAATTTATATCAAATTGGATAAAAGATTATGCACATTCAAATAAAGTTGAAGCGTTAGTTATTGGTATTTCAGGAGGCATTGACTCTGCTGTTACAAGTACGTTGTCAGCAAAAACAGGCTTGAGAACGTTTGTTGCGAACATGCCAATACTTGATCACAAAACAACTAATGTAAGAGGTATAAATCACATAGACTGGTTAAAAAAGAATTTTGGTAATGTAACAGACTTTAAAATAGATCTCTCTCTTGTATTTGAAAGTTTTAAGTCAGCTCTCGATAAAAATGACTCAGAACACGGTTATGCAAATTCACAGGCTCGATTAAGGATGATGACTTTGTATCAAATAGCAGCTAGCAATAAGGGAATCGTTGTTGGCACAGGAAATAAAGTTGAAGACTTTGGAATTGGCTTCTATACAAAATACGGTGATGGAGGAGTTGATATTTCTCCAATCGCAGATTGTCTCAAAACAGAAGTATGGGATATGGGGAAGGAATTAAATATAAACCAAGAAATAATAGATGCAGCCCCAACAGATGGTTTATGGACTGATGGAAGATCTGATGAAGATCAAGTTGGTTTAAGTTACTCTGAAATTGAAGAGGCGATGCTTAATGAGGAATCATCAAATAGACAAAAGTATCTTGAGATTAGAAAAAATAATATTCATAAAATGAACCCTATCCCTGTTTGTATTTTACCAAAATAGACTTTTTTTAAAACTTATACTCTTGAACCGTTCGTGTTATCAAAAAGGTGCACTAATGTATTAGATATATCAAATTTAAATGTATCTCCTGCATTTAGATTTATTTTGGAGGATAATTTACAACTAAACTCTTGATCACCAATTTTTGAATAAATAATCATATCTGAACCTAAATATTCCACTAGGTTTGCTACACAAGTATGCTGTCCATTATCTGAAATTAGGATATCGTCTGGCCTTATACCTAAACTAGCATCATCGATGTTTGCAGAATTATTAAGGTTAATTCTCATATCAGCTATATGAGCTATGCCATTTTCGATTTTGCAATTAAATAAATTCATCTGTGGGGATCCTATAAATTCAGCAACAAATTTAGTGTTTGGTTTAGAATATATCTCTTTAGGTGTGCCAACTTGTTCAACAACACCATTGTTAATTACTACTATCCTGTCTCCTAGTGTCATCGCCTCTGTTTGATCATGAGTTACAAAAATACTTGTTACGCCCATTTGTCTTTGAAGACGTTTGATTTCCAAACGCATTTGATTTCTTAATTTTGCATCTAGGTTAGATAGTGGTTCATCAAATAAAAATATTTTTGGATTTCTAACTATGGCTCTTCCCATTGCAACTCGTTGTCTTTGGCCTCCTGAAAGCATACTTGGTTTTCTTGTGAGTAATTGATCTATTTCCAGGAGTTTAGCAACATCATTAACTTTGTTATTGATCTCTTCTTTTGATATTCCTCTATTTTTAAGACCATAAGCCATGTTATTAAATACTGACATGTGAGGATAAAGTGCATAATTTTGAAAAACCATTGCTACATCTCTTTCAGACGGATCAATATTATTAATAACATTACCATCTAGCGATATTTCCCCATTTGTAATATCCTCTAATCCGGCTATCATTCTTAATAAAGTTGATTTACCACATCCACTAGGACCAACAAATACAACAAATTCTCCATTATCAATATTTAAAGAAGTCTCATTAACAGCTTTAGTGCCATTGGGATATATTTTAGTAATATTTTGTAATTCTAAAAAACTCATTTTTATTTTTCTGTTTGAATTAATCCTTTGATAAACCATCTTTGAAGAATTACAACAACTAACACAGGTGGAAGCATTGACAATATAATATAGGCAAATCTCTCGCCTGTTCTAGGTAAAGCAACACCCTCATAATTTTCTGTAAAAATAATCTTCATTCCCATCACTACTGTCCAATATTTTTCGTCAGTAGTCATTATTAAAGGCCATAAATATTGGCTATATCCATAGACAAACATGAAAATAAACATAGCCGCTAACATTGTTTTTGATAGTGGCAATAAGAAGTCAATAAAAAATCTCCAACTATTTGCACCATCTAATTTTGCAGACTCTAACAATTCATCAGGGATTGTTTTATAAAATTGTCTAAAGAAAAATGTTGCAGTAGCAGAAGCAACTAGTGGGAGTATAAGTCCCGTATATGTATTTGTTAGACCAAGATCAGATACAATTTTATAACTTGGAAAGATTCTTACTTCTAGTGGAACTAAAAGAGTAATAAAGATTAGCCAAAATATTGGAACAGCTAATTTAAATCTAAAATAAACTAATGCGTAAGCTGACATAGCTGAGATGACAACTTTCAATGTTGCGATACCAAGAGCCATAATAAAACTATTTACAAACATTCTTGCTGCAGTAACTTCCTCAGACCAACCCCCTTTTTCATTCAAAACTTCATTGTAATTTTGAGAAAAACTCTCACCTAAAAAAAATTTCATTCCCTCAGTCATTATTGAAACATTATCATGAGTTGAAGTGGCAAAAGAAAACCAAATTGGTAATACCATTAATAAAACGCCAAGTATTAGAATAATGTGTGTTAGTATTTCTACTGGTTTGAACTTCATTTATTTTGAAATATTCCTTGAATAAATAATTTTTGTAAAAAAATAATTATAATTACTGGTGGGATCATTGACATAATTACAAAAGCAAAACGGTCAGATATAGATCCGTACATTGTCTTAAGACCCATTACAACAGTCCAATATTGCTCACTAGTAGTCATTATTAATGGCCAAAGGTATTGATTATAGCCAAATACAAACATAAATATAAAAACAGCAGCAATCATCGTTTTAGATAAAGGAATTAAAAAATCTATAAAAAAGCTCCAACTATTAGTTCCATCTAATTTAGCCGCTTCTAATAGTTCATCAGGAATTGATTTATAAAATTGTCTAAAAAAGAATGTTGCTATTGCAGAAGCAGAAATGGGGAGAATTAAACCAGCAAATGTATTTACAAGATTTAATTTTGACATGACTATGTATGAGGGCATAATTCTAAGCTCTAAAGGAACTAATAAAGTAATAAAAATTAACCAAAATATAATAGTCGCATATTTGACTTTAAAATAAACTAAACCATATGCTGCCATAAGTGATGTAATTACAGATAAAATCGCTATACCTGTTGCCATAACAAAACTATTAAAAAACATTTTAAGAGCTGTTATTTCATTAAAAAAACCAGATTGTTTAAATAAAACCCTAGAATAATTTTCAATAAAATTATCTCCTAAAAAAAACTGTAAACCGTTAGTATTTATAAATAGGCTTGAATGTGTTGAGCTTGCAAAAATTATCCATATTGGAACAATCATAATAAGTAAACCAATTGAAAGAATAAGATGATTAATAGTTGAAGATATGTATTTTATCATTAATTGTAGTGAATTTTACCCTCTATGTATCTGAATTGAAAAATTGTGATAACAAGAACTATTATCATCATCATAATTGATTGGGCACCAGCACTTCCAAGATCTAATCCTTTGAAGCCATCAATGTAGGCTTTATAAACTAAAGTTTTAGTTTCGCTACCAGGAGCTCCAATAGTAGTTGTATCTATAATTCCAAATGTATCAAAGAAGGCATAAGTTATATTAATGATAATTAAGAAAAAAGTAGTCGGCATTAATAAAGGAAAAGTAATTGTCCAAAATCTTCGAATGTTGCTTTTACAATCAATAATAGAAGCTTCAATAACTGTTTTTTGAATAGCCTGAAGTCCTGCTAAAAAGAAAATAAAATTTGCACTTATTTGTTTCCAAGAACCAGCAATAATTACATAAATATACGCATCAAATACATTTTCATACCAATTAAACCCCCATAAATTATTAAATAAATGATGAAGTAAGCCATATCTTTCACTGAAGAAATAATTAGCCATAACACCAACAACAGCTGGTGCAATCGCATAAGGCCAAATTAAAAGTGTTTTATAAGCACTTTTCCCATGCATTACTTTATTAGCTTGCACAGCAAGCAATAAACCAATTGAACCTGTAATAAGAGTAATTACGAAACTATAGATAATTGTAAACTTGAAAGCAGTGAAATAAGAGGGGTCAGAAAAAATAAATAAAAAATTATCAAAACCAGCAAACTGAGAACCAAATCCAAAAGCATCTTGCATAGTAAAGGCATCTTTAAACGTTTGAATAATCGGCCAATATAAAAAAATTAATAAAATTAATAGCTGAGGAGCTAAGAAAAAATATTGAGAATAATTTGATTTAAATTGAACTTTTTTCATTAAGTTAAAAGGAGGATATTATAAATACCCTCCTTTTTAAAATAATATAAATTATAGAGTTTTAGCAAACTGTTTTAATAGTTTTGCTGCACCCTTATCCATATTGCTTAGAGCTTTTTCAACAGTGATATCACCATTAAGCATTGGCTCAACATTTTCGTATATTACTTCACGAATTTGAGGCCAGTTACCTGCTCTATATCCACCAGGGATAGTTGAACCCTCAAGACCTAATTGATCACCAACAGCTTTATGATAAGGAGAAGCTCTATAAAAATTTATAGTTTCAGCTAATTCGATACCACCTTTTGTTACAGCAGCATAACCTGTCATGTTATGATAGTATAAATCCATTTCTGGTGAACCCATAAATTCAATAAATTTTGCAAGTCCTTTATACTCTTCTTCTGTATGACCGTTTAAAATCCAATTAGCAGCACCACCAATAAATGTTGGATATTCTTTACCGCCTGTTACTGAGTCCCAATATGGTATTGGGTTAGTTGTAAAGTTTGGAAGTACACCTTTCATACCTCCAAAAGATGCAGCAGATCCAAACCAAAATGCAGCCTCACCGTTAGTAAATGGTGCTTGGTTATCTCCCCATGCTCTTCCCTTGTAGCCATAGTAACCCTTTTCATACCATTC
>CACLUX010000009.1 GCA_902610255.1 uncultured Alphaproteobacteria bacterium
ATAACGTTGATTTTTATAACGAATATTTCGCTATAGACTTACTGAAAGATGATAATGATACAATTTGTGGTCTTTTAGCAATAAGTATAGAGGACGGATCATTGCATCGTTTTATTGCAAAAATGACTATTCTCGCAACTGGGGGCTATGGAAGAATTTTTCAATCCTCAACAAGTGCCCATATTTGCACTGGTGATGGAGCAGGCATAGCGTTAAGAGCCGGTCTTCCCCTATCTGATATGGAGTTTATTCAATTTCATCCAACAGGAATATATGGTGTGGGTGTTTTAATTTCAGAAGCAGCTAGAGGTGAAGGAGGTATTCTTAAGAACAACGAAGGCACAAGGTTTATGTTAGAATATGCCCCGAATGCAAAAGACCTGGCTGCAAGAGATGTTATATCAAGATTCATAAGTAAAGAGATTAGCGCAGGTAGAGGATGCGGACCTAACAAAGATTATATAAATCTCCATTTGGAACATCTTGATGCTGATATGCTTGCAAAAAGATTACCTGGTATTTCTGAGTCAGTTAAAGCCTTTTGTGGAAGAGATATTTCAAAAGAGCCAATCCCAGTAATTCCAACTGTTCATTATTGTATGGGTGGAATTCCTACAAACTTTAAAGCAGAGGTTTTGAAACCAAATGACTCCAATTCAGAAGAAGTCTGTGAGGGACTAATGGCTATCGGAGAAGCTGCATGCGCTTCAGTTCATGGAGCTAATCGACTTGGAACAAATGCTTTAGCTGAGCTCGTAGTTTTTGGAAGGGGTGCAGCAATTCAGGCTGGCCAAGTTATTGATACCAAAGAGTCATTGAGAACACCATCTCTGTCGCAAACAAATTCTATCATAGAGAGATTAGAGTCCATTAAAAGTAACAAAGGAGATGTTTCAGTCGGCGAGCTAAGAGAGAGGATGCAAAAGACTGTTCAAAAAAGATTTGGTGTTTACAGAGAAAGTGAAACTTTGAAATTAGGCAATGATGAATTAGCCTCGATGTCACAAGATTTAAAACATATAAAAGTAAAAGATCAGTCTGATGTTTTTAATACAGATTTAGTTGAAGCTTTAGAACTACATAATTTAATGCAGGTTGCTGGAAGTGTTGGTGTTTCTGCTGAGCAAAGAACTGAAAGTAGAGGTGCTCACGCTAGAGAGGACTTTCCAGACAGAGATGATGAAAATTGGTTAAAACACACTCTTTTTTGGGGTGATGTCACTGATCATAAAGTCACCCATAGACCAGTGAGAATGACTACACTGAGTAATCAAATCTCTGTCATCCAACCACAAGTAAGGGTTTATTAAATGGTACAACTTACTCTTCCAAAAAACTCAGTGCCAGTTAAAGGAAAATCTTATTCTAATGTCGATCTCATTGACGAGCAATCTCAACAAAATCATGATATCCGAATTATAAATGTTTATAGGTGGTCTGGTGATGAAAATACCCCTCCTCAAATCGATCGATTTGAAATTGACGTAGCTAAAGCAGGAACAATGGTTCTAGATATATTAAATAAAATAAAAGCTGAAGTTGATCCAAGTTTAACTTTTAGAAAATCTTGTAGAGAGGGTGTTTGTGGATCATGTGCAATGAACATAGATGGAGTAAATACACTTGCATGTCAAAAACATATAGAAGAGTGTTCTGATGAAATAAATATTTATCCTCTTCCTCATATGAAGGTTTTAAAAGATCTAGTGGTTGATTTAAAAAAAGCATTTGAACAATTTAAATCTATAAAACCATGGTTAAATAAAAAGTCCCCAAATAATAAACGTGAAAACTTACAGTCAGTCGAAGACAGAGATAAGTTAGATGGTAAATGGGAATGTGTTATGTGTTTCTCATGTAGCACTTCTTGTCCTAGTTATTGGTGGAACGAGGATAAATATTTAGGACCAGCTGTATTGCTTCAAGCAAATCGCTGGATACAAGATAGTAGAGATGAAGAAAAAAAAGAAAGGTTGAATGAATTAGATGATAGTTTTAAACTATATAGATGTCATTCGATTATGAATTGCACGAACTCTTGTCCGAAAGGATTAAATCCAGCTAAAGCGATAGCTGAAATAAAACATGAAATATCCAAAATGGATAATAAGTGAATAAAATCTCATTAATTGGTGCTGGAAATATTGGAGGCACACTCGCACATTTATTAGCTTTAAAAAAACTCGGTAATATAACACTTATTGATGTTGTTACCGGGATGCCTCAAGGAAAAGCTTTAGACCTTAGTCAATCATCAGCAGTCGAAGGTTTCACAGGTTCAATAGAAGGTACCAATGATTTTTCAAAAATGAAGGGATCTGACGTTATAATCATAACTGCTGGCTTACCCCGTAAACCTGGAATGAGTAGAGATGATTTACTCGAGATCAATGGAAAAATAATAAAAAAAATTGCACTAGATATAAAAAAATATGCTCCTAAGGCATTTGTTATTTGTATTACAAACCCACTAGATGCGATGGTATACGTTCTCCAGAAATATTCCAAACTGCCCAAAAACATGTGTGTGGGCATGGCGGGAGTATTGGACTCCTCCCGAATGAAATACTTCTTATCAGATGCTTTGAAGGTATCAGTGAATGATGTTGAAACATTTGTATTAGGAGGCCATGGAGATGACATGGTGCCTCTAATTAATTACACAACAATAGGAGGTGTCCCTTTAATCGATTTTATAAAGCTAAAAAAATTCCCTTATTCAAAAATTGAAAAAATAGTCGATCGAACAAGAATGGGCGGTGGTGAAATCGTGAAGTTATTAAAAAATGGATCAGCTTTCTACGCACCTGCTAGTTCGGCAATTCAGATGGCAGAGGCTTTTTTATTAAATCAAAAAAAACTTTTACCTTGTGCTGCTTATATCAATGGCCAATATGGCCTTAAAAATATGTATATGGGAGTACCTACAATTATTGGAAATAAAGGAATTGAAAAAATTATTGAGGTAAAACTTACAGCCAAAGAGAAATTAATGTTAAAAAAATCTGTCAAATCTGTGCAGGGTTTAGTATCAGCTGTTGACAAGCTTTTATGATCAAAAATCAAATGACATCTTTATTAGATAGGCGTATACATAAACCTATTAATGAGATCTTATAATTCATTTCTCACAACTAATAATGCCTCTCAAGTAATAGCGATATATAGAGATTATATAAAAGACCCAAGTCTTGTTGATAAGAGCTGGCATGAATTCTTTAAAGCTCTCGCTCCTGAGGAAATCTCTATTCTAGCTGACTATCAAAAAATAAATTGGTCAGAGACTTCAAGAGACATTGATTTTAATCAGATTTCCCTTGATCAGGCAATTACTGACTCTCTTCGACTTGTTATGATGATAAGAGCTTACAGAGAGATAGGGCACCTTATAGCTGATCTTGACCCTTTAGGTTTAATGGCAAAGAACAATCCATCAGGTTTAGATCCCGAGTATTACGGTTTTCAAAAAAAAGATTATGATCGAAAAATTTTTCTATTTGGATATTTAGGATTTCAGAAAGCTACTGTACGTGAAGTTTTTGAAAAACTTCAAAGCATCTATTCTGGTACCTTGGCAATTGAATACAAACATATTCAGTCTGCTGAAGAATACAAATGGCTGAAGGATAGAATAGAAGAAAAAAAAGACATGCAATTAACATCTAAGGGTAAAAGGACAATCTTGGAGAGATTAATTACAGCAGAATATTTTGAAAAGTTTCTAGATACAAAGTACAGAGGTACCAAAAGATTTGGACTTGAAGGAGCTGAGTCTACAATACCAGCGCTTGAACAGATTTTAAAAAGATCCTCAGAATATGGTGTAGAAGATTTTTCTTTTGCATGCGCCCACAGAGGAAGACTAAATATATTAGCTAACATAGTAAAAAAACCTCATGTTCAAATTTTTGGAGAATTTATCCATGGAGGCGAGAATGCCCTCAGTGATCAGGGATCTGGTGATGTTAAATATCATTTAGGTGCAAGCTCTGATAGAAGTTTTGGAGGTAAGATTATTCATGTGAGTATGGCAGCTAATCCCTCTCACTTAGAAGCGGTAAATCCAGTTGTAGCTGGCAAAATAAGAGCTAAACAAACAATCATTCAAGACAAAAATAATACGAAAGTTTCAGGCCTACTAATTCATGGAGACGCAGCAATTGCTGGACAAGGTATTGTTGCTGAAACCTTTACTATGTCACAATTAAATGGCTACAGAATTGGTGGATTAATTCACTTTATTATTAATAATCAAATTGGATTTACAACAAGTCCTCAATATAGCCGATCTGCGCCTTACTCTTCAGAGATAGGAAAAATTGTTCAATCCCCAATATTTCATGTAAATGGAGATGACCCAGAGGCTGTTGTTTTAGCCTCAAGAGCCGCAACAGAATTTAGAAACACATTCAAAAAAGATACACTTGTCGATATGTTTTGTTACAGAAAACATGGACATAACGAGGGTGATGAGCCCTCTTTCACTCAACCATTGATGTATCAAACTATAAAAAAGAAAAAAACAGTTGCTAGTATTTATGCAGATAAACTTATAAGCCAAGAAGTAGTAAATACAAAACAGGTAGACTTCATCAAAGACAGAATATGGTCTGATCTCGAGAAGAAATTCGAAAAAGCAAAAAACTATAAATTAAAAACAAAATCTTGGATGGGTGGACAATGGAGTGGATTAAGTCTTGCACCAAAAGATCCACTTAGAAGAGGTAGAACAGCTGAGTCAGAAAAATCCTTAAAGGAAATTGGCACAAAAATTTCACAAATACCTAAAGGATTTAATCTTCATCCGAAATTAGAAAAGTTTAATAAATCTAGATTAACTTCAATAAAATCAGGAAAGAATATTGACTGGTCTTTTGCTGAGGCTTTAGCATTTGGAGCATTGTTAAAGGAAGGATATAGAGTGAGGCTTGCAGGTCAAGATTCTGGAAGGGGAACTTTCAGTCAGAGACACTCAGTTTTTTATGATCAAAAATCAGAAGAGAGATATATTCCACTCAATCACATTGCTAAAAATCAAAAACAGTTTGAAGTAATTGATAGTTTTCTCTCTGAATTAGGTGTCCTAGGTTTTGAATATGGGTACTCGTTAGCAGACCCAAATACTTTGGTTTTATGGGAGGCCCAATTTGGAGATTTTGCCAACGGTGCCCAAATTATCATTGACCAGTTTATTGCTTCAAGTGAGAGAAAATGGATGCAAATGAGTGGATTAGTCATGTTATTACCTCATGGTCATGAGGGTATGGGTCCTGAACACTCCAGTGCAAGAATAGAAAGATTTCTTCAAATGGCAGCAGAAGATAACGTTCAGATTGTAAACTGCACCACTCCTGCGAGCTACTTTCATGCTTTGAGAAGGCAAATACATAGAAATTTTAGAAAACCACTAATAGTATTTACCCCTAAATCCACACTGCGCCACCCAAATAATGTATCATCTATTAGCGAATTTACTGGACGCTCATCTTTTCATCGCCTTATTGAAGATGAAATCAAAAATCCAAAAAGGATAATTTTCTGCTCTGGAAAAATATTTTATGAATTAGATGATTTTAGAACAAAGAATAATATTAAAGATGTAAAAATAGTTCGTATTGAGCAAATTTATCCATTTCCATTTGATGCCATAGGAGATGTTATATTAAAACATAAAGAAAGTGAGATTTTATGGGTTCAAGAGGAGCCAAAAAATATGGGTGCATGGAGTTTTGTTAAAAGTCGTATTAGACATGTTTTAGTAAAAAATAATTTAACCAAAAAAGTTCATTATGTTGGAAGACGCCCTGCAGCAGCTCCTGCTACAGGCATATCAAAAAGACATAGTACTAATCAGCAACTAATAAAAGAATTAGCTCTTAAATCATCACTAAAACGTGTTATAAAAGAAAGAAGTGGTGTCAGTTTTATGAAATTTAAAAACTTACCGAAAGAGTAATGAAAAACATAACAGTACCTGAGCTTGGAGAGTCGATCATTGAAGGCACGCTTACATCTTGGTTGATCAAAGAGGGAGATAGCTTTGAGTCTGGCGATAATTTAGCTGAAATTGAAACAGAGAAAATCACAATTGAAATTCCTGCTCAAACCTCTGGAAAATTAACAAAGATAATAACCCCAGAGGGATCTACTGTGAATGTTGGTCAATCTATTGCTGAAATATCAGAAAATACGACTACTGAACAAAAACCCAAACTAGAAACAAGTCAAATCGAAGAAATAAATGAAGAAAAACAAACAATTGACCCATCTAATGTCTCTAAAGTTAGCGAAAATCAAACAAAAACTCCAGCTAAGGTAGTTGATCTTCCAAACTTCGACAAAGATGACTCTACGTTAGATGAAAAAACTATCCCAATGTCAAAATTAAGGCAAACAATTGCCAGAAGGTTAAAAGAAGCTCAAAATACAGCCGCCATTCTCACAACATTTAACGAAGTCGATATGTCAGCAATTATGTCTCTTAGAAAAAAAGAACAAACAAGTTTTCAAAAAAAACATGGTGTGAAACTTGGCATTATGTCTTTTTTTGTTAAAGCCTGCACAGAAGTTTTAAAAGAAATACCAGAGATTAATTCAGAAATTCACGAAGATAAAATAATTTATAAAAACTACTTTGATATAGGTATTGCAATTGGATCTGAAAAGGGGCTTGTTGTTCCAATAATTAGAAATGCTGGAGATTTATCAAATGTAGAAATTGAAAAGTATATTATTGAATTATCTGAGAAAACAAATTCAAATAAACTTTCCATGAGTGATTTATCAGGAGGAACATTCTCAATTACAAATGGAGGAATATATGGTTCTATGATGAGCACCCCAATTATCAACCCACCTCAAAGTGCTATATTAGGTATGCACTCAATAATTGATAGACCTATCGCTGTAAAAAAGAAGATTGTTATAAAACCAATGATGTATATTGCATTAAGTTATGACCACAGATTAATAGACGGTAAGCAAGCAGTAACTTTTTTAGTTAGACTGAAAGAACTGTTAGAAAATCCAAAAATTATTTAATTTTTTAGAATATTTTTTAAAACAAAATTTAATATGCCATCTGCTTTATAATATTGTAGCTCATTGATAGTATCAATTCTTAAAATACAATCTATTTTTATATTTCTCATATTGCTTTGAATAATGACTTCTAATTCTTGTAAAGGCTTCAGGTCTTCAGTAAGTTTTATATTTATTAAATCAGACGATTGAATATTTAAATCATTTATTGTGTGACTTTTAAGTTGTATAGGCAGAACTCCCATTCCAACCAAATTTGATCGGTGTATCCTTTCAAAACTTTCAGCAATAACTGCCTTAATACCTAATAACTTTGTCCCTTTTGCAGCCCAATCACGCGATGATCCAGTTCCGTATTCTTCTCCTGCAAAAACTACAACATTTTCAGACCTTTTTGCATACTCCATAGCAACATCATAAACACTCATTTTTTTCTTATCAGGTTCTAAAATTGAGTATCCGCCCTCAACGTTTGATAGCAGTTGGTTTTTAATTCTTATATTGGCAAAAGTACCCCTTACCATTACTTCATGATTGCCCCTTCTAGCACCATATGAATTAAAATCATTTTGACGTATTTGCCGTTCCATGAAGTAGTTGCCAGCAGGACTATCAACTTTAATAGCCCCTGCAGGTGAAATGTGATCTGTAGTAACACTATTGCCTAGTAGTAATAAAGGTCTTGCATTCTCAATTGGCTTAATCTCTTTATCATCATTTGATTGATTATCAAAAAATGGAGGTTTCTGTACGTAAGTTGATGAAGAATTCCAATTATACAGGTCTCCCGTAGAAGTATTAATTTTTTGCCATTCTTTTGGCCCATCTAAAGCATTAGAGTATTGTTTTTTAAACATTTCAGGCGATACATTTTTTTCAACAGCATTTCGGATTTCGCTATTGCTTGGCCAAATGTCTTTTAAAAATACTTCATTACCATCTGTGTCAATACCAATGGGATCACTTGTCAAATTAATAAGTACAGACCCAGCTAAAGCATATGCTACAACTAAAGGTGGTGAGGCAAGATAATTAGCTTTAACGTGTGGATTAACTCTGCCTTCAAAATTTCTATTACCTGAAAGTACTGAAGCAACTGTTAAATCATTTTTTGAGATACACTCGGCAATATCTTTATCAAGTGGCCCTGAGTTTCCTATACACGTAGTGCATCCATAACCAACTAGATGAAAACCAAGTTGGTCTAAATATTTATTCAAACCCGATTTAGACAAATAATCAGTAACAACTTTTGAACCAGGTGCTAAAGAAGTCTTAACCCAAGGTCTTACTTGTAGACCTAATTCACAAGCCTTTTTTGCGACTAAGCCTGCTGCAACTAAAACATCTGGATTAGAGGTATTAGTACATGAAGTAATAGCAGCAATTACAACGTTACCGTCTTGCATTTTGTAATTGTGATTTTTAATTTCTTTTTCAATAGGTTTGTTTTTCGAAAATTCTTTAAAATTTAAATTCACGCTTTCAAGATTAATTCTATCTTGAGGTCTTTTAGGTCCTGCTAATGATGCTTGAACATTTTCTAGTTTTAAATGAACGTTATCATTATAATTACATCTGTCATCGGCCCACAAACCTTGAATTCTGTTATATTTTTCAACAGTATCTATCAGATCGGAGCCTCTAGATGTCAATTTCAAGTATTTGATAGTTTCATCATCAACTGCAAAAAAACCACAAGTTGCACCATATTCTGGAGCCATGTTGGCAATAGTTGCTCTGTCAGCGAGTGATAAATTCCTTAAACCATCACCATAGAATTCAACAAATTTTCCAACTACTCCTTTTTCTCTTAGCATTTGTACAATTGTTAAAACTAGATCTGTTGCTGTAACACCCTCTTTCATTCTCCCTGATACTTCAAAACCAACAACTTCTGGTAAAAGCATTGATACAGATTGGCCAAGCATAGCAGCCTCAGCTTCAATTCCTCCTACTCCCCAACCTAGAACACCAAGTGCATTTACCATTGTCGTATGACTGTCTGTTCCAACTAATGTGTCAGGGTATAATAAAACTTTATCGTCAAGCTCCTTGCTCCAGACTACTTGAGCTAAATACTCTAAATTTACTTGATGGCATATTCCTGTGCCAGGTGGAATAACCCTAAAATTTTTAAAAGCTTGTTGTCCCCATTTTAAAAACTCATATCTCTCTGCATTTCTTCCAAATTCCATATCTACATTTTTTTGAAATGCATTTGGGCTAGCAAAATAATCAACCATTACAGAATGATCTATTACTAAATCAACTTGGGACATAGGATTAACTTTTGATGGATTACCACCTTTTTTTGAAACAGCATCACGCATTGCTGCTAAATCTGCAACAGCAGGCACGCCAGTAAAGTCTTGCATTAACACTCTTGAAGGAAGAAAAAATATTTCATGTTTTTTCTCAGGATTTTCTAATACATTTTCGATAAGGTCTTTATTTACATCTTTGCCATCTTCTAATCTAAGTAAATTTTCAATGAGTATTTTTTTTGACTTAGGTACATTTTTTATTTTAGGAAAATTATCCTCCAATTTAGATAGGTTATAGAAAGTGTAGTTTTTTCCATTATTTGAAAATTGATCAAGTGTTTTAAAACTATCTATTGACAACATACTTTTATTATAAACATTAATTAGTAAATTTATTTATGCATTATACTAATTAATTATTTTTTAAATTTTTCTTTTAAAAGGTCATATAATTTTTGCGAGTCATAGCTTAAATCTCTTCCAGATCTTTTTATTAATCCAATTGTTCTAGTTACAGAGGGGTCAATTAAAGGCCTATATGACAGAGAAGAATAATCCTTTGAAATAGCTAATTTTGGGGCAAGAGTGATTCCAAGACCTTGCTCAACCATATTTAATGCAGTTGGTATGTGCCTCACTTCATACGCCCAATCGATATCTTCTTCTTGGAGCGCAAGTGCATTCTCAATATAAATTCTACTCCCAGAACCTTTCCATATTGAAATAAAATTCCTACCTTTAATTTCAGATATCTTTATTTTTCTTTTTTTCTCTAACCTGTCTCCTTTTGGAAATACAACGACGTAATCTTCCACAAATAAATTTTCGAAGCTAATTCCAGGTTCTTGTTTACCAGTAAAATTAATACCAAAATCACATTCTCCTCCCAAAACACTATCAACAACATTATTAGATGACCTTTCAATGATTTGTACTTTACACCTTGGTTCAATTTCTTTGAATTGTTTGAGTGACGAAAATAAAATATTTCTTAGCGCCGAATGAACCACCCCAATTTTAATTATTGAGGGAAAGCTATATTTTTCATTTAGAGTTTTTGTTGCTGTTTTGACTGCCTCTATTATTCCTCTTGCTCGATCATAAAAATTTCTCCCAGAATATGAAAGTTGAACTTTTCTAGTGGTCCTATCAAATAGAGTAGTTCCTAATTCGTGCTCTAACTTTTGAATTCTTCTTGAGAGAGCGGGTTGAGATAAATTTAAATTATTTGCAGCTTTAGCAAAAGAGTTAGTCTCAGTTAATTCAATAAATGCTTCAATATCACCAATTTCAATATTAATGCGCATACAACATAAATATCAAAAATTTTTTTATTTACTATTCTTTTTTGTTGTTGTTTTCTTTACAGCTTTTAGCCACCCTTCATAAAGATATTTAACTTCTTTCTTGTGAAGTTTTGGTTTAAATATTTTATCACTTTGCCATTTTTTAGAGATTTCCTCAGTATTTTTAATAAATCCTGAAGAAAGTCCAGCAAGATAGGCTGCTCCCAATGCAGTTGTTTCTGTTACTTTTGGTCTATCACAATTTAAAATTAAAATATTTGACAAAAATTGCAGGAAATCTTCATTTGCTACCATTCCACCATCGACTTTAAGTTGTTTAATTGGAACACCACTATCTTTCTGCATGGCAATGACCAAGTCTTTAGTTTGGTAAGCAACACTATCTATAGCGGCTTTGACAAACTCTGCTATTCCAGTATTTCTTGTCATTCCAAAAATTGCACCTCTGGCTTCCCCATCCCAATAAGGAGCCCCTAAACCAACAAAAGCTGGAACAAAGTAAATTTTTTGACTTTGATCACTCTTAGAATAAAAAATCTCTGTCTCTTGTGCTGTTTTGATAACTTTAAGTGAGTCTCTTAACCACTGAACAGCAGCCCCAGCAATGAAGATAGAACCTTCTAAGGCATAAGTGGTCTTATTATTAATTTTATATGCAATGGTCGTAAGCAAATTATTTTTTGATATTTTTAGTTTTTGTCCAATATTCATGATCATAAAACAACCAGTCCCATATGTAGACTTAACAGATCCAGGTTTAAAACAGGCTTGTCCAATTGTTGCTGCTTGTTGGTCACCAGCCATACCTCCTATTTTGATCTTATCTCCAAAAAGAGTTGTGTACCCAAAATCATCTGCACTATCTCTTACCTCGGGAAGAATTTTATAAGGGATATTAAAAATTTTTAGTAATTCCTTTGACCAACAGTTTTTTTTGATGTCATATAACATGGTTCTTGAAGCATTCGTAGCCTCAGTAAAAAAAGACCTTCCCTCTGTTAACTTCCACAGAAGCCAAGTATCAATTGTCCCAAATAAAAGTCTATCCTCTTTTAACAGTTTTTTTGATGACTCTATATTGTCAAGTATCCATTTTATTTTAGTTGCTGAAAAATATGCATCAATTACAAGACCAGTAATTTTTTGTATTTTTTTTGCAAATCCCTTCCTAGTTAAATCTTTGCAATAATTTACTGTTCTTCTATCTTGCCAAACAATAGCTTTGTAAATAGGCTTACCTGTTTGTTTGTCCCAAATGACTACAGTTTCTCTTTGATTAGTTATTCCTATACCTAATATTTGGCTGGAATTAACTTTTGCTTTTTTAATTGCATTTTGTGTCGTTTGTAAAACAGTATTAAATATCTCATGAGGGTCGTGTTCTACACACCCATCTTTAGGAAAGTATTGTTTAAATTCCAATTGATCACTAGAAACAATTTCAAAATTATCATTAAAAATTATCGAACGTGTAGAAGTTGTTCCTTGATCAATTGATAAAATAAATTTTTGCACCAATTTATAATATCATAAGAACTAAAGGTGTCTTTTTAAAATAATTTCTAATTTATCCCTCGCCTCTTTAGGAAAATTAATCCCAAGTTTTGTTCTCCTAAATAAAATATCTTCAGAAGTTCGAGCCATTTCTTCTTTAATAAGATATTTTACTTCAAATTCATAAAAATCCTCAAAAATCATATCTCCACCTGCGTTAAATTCATTATAATATTCATTTAATTTTGATATTTTAGCTCCATACGTTTCGATAAGTCGTTTAAATATTTTTTTAGGGATATTTTCGCTATTAATATTTATATCAGTTGCACCTGGTAATAATTCATCAGATGTCCATGTTTTATTTGAAACTACTATGTACTTACTTAACTTTTTCAAAACTTGTTCTGCAAGCTTTCTATAGGTTGTAAGTTTTCCTCCAAAAACTGTCAAAATTGGAGCTCCATCTCTATCGTCAATTTCAAAAGCATAGTCTCTTGATACCTTAGATGCCTTCTGATTATTATCTTCAATCAATGGCCTTACACCTGAATAACTCCATACAATATCATTATCGACAATCTCATTTTTTATAAAGGAATTGACTGAATTAATTAAATAGGTTTTCTCTTCATATGTAATTTCGGGATTTTCAAAATCTTCAACTTCATGATCAGTAGTACCTATTAAAGTATATTTTTTTTTAAATGGTATCATAAAAATAATACGCTTATCATTTAATTGGAGTATGTATGCTTGATCGCCATCATATATTTTTTTGACCACTAAATGACTTCCTTGAACAAGTCTTAATTTTTTTTCGGATTTTATTCCAAAAATATTATTTAAAACTGATATAGCAAAAGGCCCAGTTGCATTAACAACAGCTTTTGATTTTAAAACTTCACCATTATCTAAAAAAATTGACCAATTATCTTCACCTCTGACCGTCTTGATAATATTTGTGTTTGTGTAGACTTTTGCACCTCTATTTATAGCATCCTCTGCGTTAAGTAGAGCTAGTCGGGAGTCATCAACAAATAAATCAGAATAAACATAGCCACTTTTAAAATTCTCTTTTATTGGGTTTTCTTTGAAAGTTTCATTCAAAGAAATATATTTTGATTTTTCAAAGGTTGATTTGCCACTCAATCTATCATACAAAAACAAACCAATTCTTAAAATCCAGCTTGACCTTAAACTTGGAACATGAGGTAAAACAAATTTTACAGGTTTTGTAATATGGGGGGCAATTTTTTTTATCACATCTCTTTCTATAAGAGATTCTCTTACTAGTTTAAAATCGTAGTTTTCTAAATATCTTATTCCCCCATGAATCAATTTTGTTGACCATGAAGAGGTTTGGGAAGCAATATCACCTTTTTCAATTAAACAAGTATTTAAACCTCTTCCTGCAGCATCTCTTGCTATGCCAACACCGTTAATACCACCACCAATTATTACAACATCATACATTTCAAATGAAGTTCATACAAAAAATCAAAAAATGTAAAGTAGGAGTAAATTTTTTTTCCTATTTTTTGAATAGTTTTTATAAGTTTAATATTGACTTAATTAAAAATATTGTTCTTTCTAATTCAAAACATACTATTAAAATGCTTGTCTTTAATGATATTAAATTATTTTAAAAGTGTATAAAAAAATTTTAGTAGTCGGTGCAGGAGCTTGGGGTACAGCTATTGCTAATACACTATCAAAGAAAAATAATAATGTTTATCTTTGGGCAAGAGATCTAAAATTATCCAATCAAATAAATAAGAACAAAATTAATAAAAAATATTATAAAAATTTCAAATTATCTAGAAAACTGAAATCAATATCGGGTAATTTTAAAGCTAGTGAATATCATTATATTTTCTATGTCTTACCTGCTGCTGCATTTGATAATTTTTGTGACAATTATTTAAATAATCAAAAAATTAATGAATTAATAATATGCTCCAAAGGTATCAGTAAGAACGGTGATTTCATTTCAAATCTAATAATGAAAAAACTAATTTTGAAAAATTATCATTTTTTATCTGGACCTAGTTTTGCAGATGAGGTTTTATATGGGAAACCCACAGCCTTAAGCTTATCAAGTAATAAAATTAATAAAAATATTGGTAATATTTTTAAAGATACAAATATAAGAATTTATTATTCAGAAGGATATAAGACACTTGAATTTTTAGGTATTCTCAAAAATATTTATGCGATTGGTGCAGGAGTCATTGATGCAACATCATTAGGTCAAAACGCAAGAGCTGCCTACATAACAAGATGCATTGTTGAGATTAAAAGTATCTTAAAGAGTTTAAACCTAAATACTAATATGATTTACAGTCTTGGAGGCATAGGAGATTTAATACTTTCTTGTAGCTCAAACAAATCAAGAAACTATTATTTTGGGTATTGTTTTGAAAAAAAAAATAAAAATAAAACATTAAATCGTAAGACTATTGAAGGAATTAATAGCTGTCTTAACATTAAAAATAATAAAAAAATTAAAATTAGTAAGTTTCCAATTATAAATTCTGTTATTAAAATAATTAATGGAAGTCCACCGAAAAAAGAAATTAAGATATTATTGAATAGAAAATTTAAAAATGAGTGATTAACGATAAACTCTTTTTAAATTCAGTCCAATTTTTTTAAATTTTTTTTTAAAACTATAAAATTCTTTATTGTGTTTTGCTGAATTTTGTTTTAGGACTAATTTTTGATAATAATGAACCATTTCATGTCCAAGTATTTCAACAAATTCTTGGAAATTTTTAAATTTATTATGAAGAGTTATTCTATAGCAGTGTTTTGTTGCATATGGGTTGAATTCAAATAAACCTAGTGCGCCATGCATTCTTCTTGTAAGGATATGGGGTTTTCTTAAACGATTATTAAAAATTTCTCTATTTAAGATCTTATAAACATCAGAGATTTTATTTGCCTTAAGCTTAAATTCTCTTTCATTACCATAATGGTTAATGAGCGTTGCTAAACTTTTTGTTCTAGGCATATTTTTTAAAAATACAATTATTATTTATAAAAAAAAAATCAAGAAAATTTAATTAGGATTTCTTAACAAATGTTCGATGTATGAAGTTATTTCATCAAACTTGTCATCAGAAAGATCTTTGTAGCTCTTACCAAATTTCTCTTTGATACTTTGAGCTATATGTGCATAAGCATTTCTCCCATTTGGATGAAATTGAGATGGTTTTAAAAGAGGTTGAAGCTTGTAACCTGTTGATTGAATTTTTTCCCACAATTTTTTTCTATTAGTTTCATTCAAAAAGTAATTCCCCCAGGAAAAAATGAGTCTAATAAAAGTCTTATTATTGCAAAACCGATCCCACAAAAGATAATAATTGTGATTAACTGTTTATTTATCATGATGTATATAATTAAATGATATGAAATATGCTATCATCTTTTTTTCTTTAATTCTTCCTAATTTAGCATTTACTGAAATTTTAGAAAAATTCCCTCTTGCCTGTATTTGTGACAAAAGTATAAATGCTTTAAAATATTTTGATTGTAAGCAAAAAGTTTCTGGAACACAATTAGATATAATTAAAAATAAAAAAAATAAAAATGTTATGATCTTTAGTAGCTTTGATGAAAAAAATTATCAATTACTTGATGAAGATAATTTAAGCTTAATATTTAATTACGATACAGAAGATTATATTTCATCAATTTCAATAAAAGAAAATTTAGATTTAGTTTTTTCAATATCTTATAAAGAGTATAATAAAAAATGGGCTTACGATTTAAAGTGTGTTTCGTTAAAAAAAGATTAAGGTTTTATCTTATTTAAAATGTTAGATAAAAAATTTTTCCTTCCCTCAGCTGTTTCTTTTATAGGTTTCTTATTTTTAGTTTCAATGGACTCCGTTATTAAAATTCTAGGTGAAACCTATTCTGTCTTACAATTATTATTTTTAAACGCATTATTTTCTCTGATACCTTTATTTTTTTTTATATTTAAAAATCATGGTTTTCATTTTTATAAAAAACAAAATTACACCTTTCAAATTATAAGAGGAATTGTTCATACAATTGGTTTTCTTTTTGTCTTAAAAGGCGTTTTATTACTTCCTCTTTCGGTAGTCTATCCAGTGCTTTTTACATCTCCATTAATGTTGCTTGTTTTGTCTCATTTTTTCTTAAGTGATAATATTAATATAATAAGGGTTTTAGCTATTTTAATAGGTTTTTTGGGTGTATTGATTTCTGCAGAACCTTTTGGCACCAACGTAGTTTCATTTCTAGGAGTTTTTTTTGTTTTTTTGGGTGCTTTTTGTATTGCCATTACCCACTTGATCACAAGAAAATATAATCACTTAACATCATCATATTCTGCATCATTTTTCAGTATGGTTGTTAGTGTTATAATTTTTATTTTTTCTATAAAATTTCAATTTGAGTTTATGACATTTAGTGATTTATCACTTTCTTTACTTGGTGGTATATTTGCAGGCCTTGGTATCAGTGCAGTAATTTATGGATCCCAAACTCTTCCTGCTTCTGTATTTGGTTTAACGAGTTATGTTCAAATAATTTTTGGTGTTATTTTAGGATGGTTTGTTTTTAAACAGTTACCAACATTATATAATTACATAGGGATAATAATAGTCATATCGGCAGGAATAATACTTTTTTATTTTGATAAAAGTCCAAAAAATAATTAATGCATTGATTTCTTATATAATTTTATTTGTATTTTCGTACCTAATTTTTATTTTTCCGTTTGATATTTTGTCAACTTGGCTAGGCAAGCCAACTTCATTATTTGAAGCTCTGTTGGGTACTACTATAGTTTTTGGAATTTGTTTATATTATTTTAGATCAAAAAGTACTAATAAAATTATCAAGTTTTTTGTTTATGAAGGAATAGGAGTTGGAACAGTATCTTTTTTAATTATTTTACCTCTTACAATAATTAGCTATTTACAAATAATAATTGATTTTCATTTAGTACTTTTATTTTTTGCTTTTCAAATACCTACAATTATTTATGGATATGTAAATTCAAAAAAACTAAAAATTAAAAAACTATCTATCAAGTCAAAATATATTAGTAAAAGTATAAAATTTATTTTTATCAGTGATGTTCACATTGGTTCAAATGATCCATTATCTCTAAAAAAATTAGTTTCTAAAATTAGTGAATTAGATTTTAGTTTCTTAGTAATTGGTGGTGATTTAATTGATAGTAGTGCATTTAAAGTTTCTGATCTTCACGAATTTAAAAAAATAAATAAACCTATTTTTTTCGTCACTGGAAATCATGAATACTATATTCAAAATTATAAAAAACATCTCGATGAATTATATACAGTTGGAATAAAAACCCTAGATAATGAGTCAATACAATTGGAAGAAATAAATTTAATCGGCCTGTCCGATAACATTTCTAATAAATCTAAAATGGATTACGTAGATAAACTTTCTAATAAAAACTTATTCAACCTTTTGATAGTTCATAAACCATCAATTTGGAAAAAAGCATCATTTAAAGCCAATTTAATGCTTTCGGGTCATACACATAATGGTCAAATTTTTCCATTTAATTTAATAGTAAAACTTAAATTTCCACAAAATTATGGTCTTTACAAAAATAATAACAACCATTTGTACGTTAGCTCAGGATCAGCCACTTGGGGTCCAAAAATGAGAATTGGATCTAATAATGAAATTATTCATCTCGAATTAAAATAGTACAAATTTCCTTATTGGATAATATTTTACATTATGTATGCTTTTTTTATGAGAAATATACTAACTTATTTTTTATTAATAGGAACTTTATTTGCTGATGAGCATATTTTAGAGCAAGAAAATTTTGATGCTTGGCAATTTACTTGTGTTGAGGAGCAAAAACAAAAAATCTGTGAACTAAGAGAATTAGTATTTGATCCAAATACAGAGGAGGTTGTGAGCTATTTATCAATTACTATAAATCCTGAAAATTTAACTCAAATGCAAATAGCTTTTCCGCATGCTGTAAATCTAAAGAGCCCAGTTTCTTTACAAATTGATGACAAGGATCCTTTGGAATTAGATTATGCATACTGTAACCAAAGTGCCTGTTTTGTTGCAGAAATAATTGGAGAAAATTTTGTTAATTTTTTCAAAGCTGGAAATCAAGTTAATCTAAAAATATTATTATTAGATAATAGACAAGCGACTATCACGTATTCATTATCTGGTTTTACGGCTGGTTATAATAAATTATTTTCTGCACTGATTAACTAGCTTTATTAAAATTAATTTTATTTTTAATTAATAAAAGACAAACTAAAGAGGGAACTACCATTAAAGCTGTAATGATGAAAAATAATCCCCAGTTGCCGCCTAACCCATCAACTAATGCTCCAGAAGAAGAAGCTAGTAAAGTTCTTCCTGCTGTTCCAACAGAGGCTAATAAAGCATATTGAGTAGCAGTAAAGCTACGATCAACTAAAAGAGATATAAATGCAACAAATGCCACTGTTGCAAATGCTGCTGCTAAGTCATCTAATATTACCGCAAAGGCAAAAAGAGTTTTCGATGGTCCTACCCAAGCTAGTACTGAAAATAAAATATTTGTACCGGCCATTGCGATACCTGCCACAATTAATGTTTTAAAAATACCAGATCTCATTGCTATAGCTCCACCAATGAGCGTAAATACAATGGTTGTAATCCAGCCTATTGCTTTTGAAAATATTGCTATATCGCCCTTAGAAAAACCAATTTCCTTATAAAATACTAGACTCATTCTTCCAAGAAACGCTTCACCTATTTTGAATAAAAATACAAAAGCAAGAATTGCAATACCAATTTTCACTCCATTAATACTAAAAAAACTATTTAAGGGGTTTGCTACAACATTATTTAAATAATAGAGAGTTTGAGAAACAGGATTATCCTCACCAAATCTTTGTATGTAAAATGAAAAAAAATAAAAGGCTCCTCCAATAACAACAAAAGCTAAACCGCCATTTGTAAACCAAATTTTTTCGAAGAATTTTCCAACTAAAAAGCATAATATTCCTATTGAGGCAAACAGGTATCCAGCATTTCTTACACTATTTACATTTGAATTTGAGGAGTCAGTGTTTGTTATCTCTTGGAATCTCTCTTTATTAGACTCAGGTATAAATACCAAACCTACGTTACATAGCACTATAATTGCCATTAAAAAAATAAATGTTACTTGCCAATATTGTTCTACACCTGATAATTCGAGTTTCTCTGCTATTTCTAAACAAATAAAACCTCCAAGTTTAAAACCAGTCCACCATCCAACAACGGCCATAGCTGCTCCTGCAGCCATACTTGAGGTTTCATCCCTTTTTATTTGTTCAATTCTTAGAGCATCGATTGTTATGTCTTGAGTAGCAGATGAAATAGCAATAGCTAATCCAACTCCAATTATTAAAGCCAAGTTTTGTGTTGGCTCTAAGACGCTCCATATAACAAGACATATTAAGATGACTGTTTGCATCATTATAATTATTGATTTCCTATGGCCCATCTTATTAGTCAAAAAAGGGAGTCTTAATCTATCGATTATTGGTGCCCATAAAAAATTAAATGCATAAACTCCAAAAATTAGTCCAGCCCAACCTATAGTGCTTCTACTTAAACCCTCCTCCTTTAACCACAAAGATAGTGCGCTTGCAATTAACACCCAAGGGAAACCACTAATTATACCTAAAAGAAGAATACGTATCATTCTTCTGTCGTAGTAGGCCCCAAATAAAGATTTTAATTTACTAGAATCTATAGATACAGAACTCATTATTTATATGATATTGAAAAATTAATGAATGAAAACTTTAATCGCTCAGAGAACTTAGCCATTTAATTAAATCGGCTCTATCTTGGTCTTTTTTTATACCATTATAATTCATTTTTGTTCCAACTATATACTTTTTAGGTTTTAACAAAAATTTGTTTAACTCTTCAACATTCCAATCACCACCAAATTCTACCAAGGCTCCAGAATACGCAAAACCTTTCATAGACCCCTTTGATCTATTTACTATTCCCCACATAGCAGGACCTACTTTGTTTTCTCCACCTTTAACTTGTGTGTGACAAGAGGCACATTTTTTAAAAATTTTTTCCCCGTTTTCCATACTTGCTGAAGCTAACATAGGTGTTATTTCAGGTAGAACCTCAAATATATTAACCTCTTCCTTTATTTCTGAAGAAACACCACCCTCTGGGACCTCAATTTTATAAGCTAGTTCATCGGGAAACTCTGGATGAATAGCCATATCCGCAACTTTGGAGAAAACAGCAGCTAATAAAAGGGCAAGGATTATTGCCCCTAGAATTTTATTGGTTTCCATATCTGATAGAGAAGTCTATGTTTAAAAATATAGCACTTAAAACGGATTTTTGTCGCATTAATGAACGATACTTTAATAATTATTCCTATCAGATTAAAGGCATCTAGATTTCCAAATAAACCTTTTGCAAAGATTGGAGACTTGCCCATGCTTCATTATATTTACAAACGTGTATCAAATATCACGGACAATTTATTGTTAGCCATATGTGATCAGGAAGTAAGAGAATACTGCGAAGAAATGAAACTAAAATTTATCATGACAGACCCTAATCATATGTCTGGTACTGATAGAATTGGAGAGGCAGTAAGAAAACTAGAGGAAATGAAAAAATTTAAATTTGTAATTAATGTTCAAGGAGATATGCCATTCATTAGTGCCAATCACTTACAATTACTAAAACAGAAATTATTACAATTCCAAATTAGCACTTTAGCGTGTCCATTTATTAACATTGATGAAGCTAAAAATAGTTCCAAAGTAAAAGTAACAATAGATCAACTAAATTATGCTTTAAATTTTTCGAGAATACTTGATAGCAATTTAAAAATTAATAAAAATGTATTTCATCATATTGGAGTATATGCTTATCATAAAAAATTCTTATTAGATTTTATCTCTACACCACCAACACAAAGAGAACTTGATGAAAAATTAGAACAACTTCGTATAATCGACACCAGTAAAATTGGAATTTCTGTCATAAAAGAGGAGATTTTGGGTGTTGATACAAAAGAGGATTTAGATAGAGTAAACCGATTAATTTTAAAAAATGAGTAAAAGAATATCTTTCCAAGGAGTTGATGGAGCTTACAGTCAATTAGCTGTAAATGATTTTTTTTCTGGTGCAGAAACACTCCCATGCAAAACATTTGAGATTGCTTTGAATGAAGCTGAGTTGGGTAACGTCGATTATGCTATGATCCCGATTGAAAATTCTGCTGCAGGGAGAGTTGCTGATATTCATCGTTTAATACCAAAGTCTAATTTGCATATAAACTTCGAACATTTTCAAAAAGTTGAACATAAGCTTTTAATTCATCCAGATAGTAAAATCGAAAATATTAAAAATATTTTAAGTCACGAACAAGCTTTGGCACAATGTAGTGATAAAATCCAAAAATTAGATTTAAATATTTTGATTGGAGCTGATACTGCTGGCTCTGCAAAAACTATCTCTGATGAAAAAATACTTGATACTGCTGCAATTGCCTCAAGCTTAGCAGGTAAGACATATGGCTTAAAAGTAATTGATGAGAATTTTGCAAATTCTTTAAATAACATTACAAGATTCTATGTCATGTCTAATAACGAAAACTTAGAATTTGACAAAAAAAAGACCTATATATCATCATTTCTATTTTCCGTAAAAAATACACCTGGTTCTTTATTTAAAGTAATGGGTGGTTTTGCAACTAATAATGTAAATATGATAAAACTTGAGAGTTATAATTATGGAGCTGACTTTGTGATAACACAATTTTATTGTGAAATTGAAGGACACCCTGAACAAGATAACACCAAACTTGCTTTGGATGATATGTATCATTACTGCTCAAAGGTCAGAAAATTAGGAGTTTTTGAAAAATCTCCATATCGGGTAAGACAATAACTTCATATTTTCATGTAATACTGCTATAAGATAATTTGAGAATTACATGGGCAGTTTTTTATGCCAATCCGGTCAGGTTCGAAAGAAAGCAGCCGTAACATAAAGTATTGGGTCGTGTAATTCTCCTACAAGCCTGTAATGAAAAATCAATCAAAAATCCTAGCATTAAAATATAGACCTTCAAATTTTCGAGATTTGATAGGACAAGAGTATTTGGTTGATACCATCCAAAAATCAATTGAGCTTAATAAAATTCCTAATGCTTATATTTTCACTGGCATTCGTGGTGTAGGCAAAACAACAACTGCAAGAATTGTAGCTAAAATGTTAAATTGCACAGTTTTTGATAACAACAAAAATCCTGATTTAGATAATTGTGAACAAGCTAAAGCTATCACTGAGGATAGACACCCGGATGTTATAGAAATTGATGCTGCTTCGAACACAAGTGTAGAAAACGCAAGAGAGATAATTGAGAACGTAAAATATAATCCAGTTCTTGGAAAATATAAAGTTTACATAGTTGACGAAGTACATATGTTATCTAAAAGTGCTTTTAATGCACTACTAAAAACTCTTGAAGAGCCACCGCCTCACTCTAAATTCATATTCGCAACTACAGAAATATCTAAAGTTCCGATAACAATTCTTTCGAGATGTCAGAGATTTGATCTTAGACGAGTTGATAAGAGGACTTTATTAAATTTTTTAGAGGGTATTGCTGAAAAAGAGGCTATATCGATATCGAAGGATGCATTAAATTTAATTGTAAAGGCTAGTGAAGGTTCAGTTAGGGACTCACTTAGTATACTAGACCAAGCTAATGTATTCAAATCTCAAAAAGAAATTACTGTAGAAGAAATCATCAATATGCTTGGTTTTGCAAAGCAAACTGATTTATATGAATTATCTAAATATATTTTAAATAACAATCTTCCAAAATTAATAGATATGCTTGATGAAATGTATCAAAGAGGATCAGAGACCTCTAAAATTTTAGAGGATATTATGAATTTAATAAATTGGTCATGTAAATTAAAGATAAATAAAGAACTTCTTAATGATGAGTTCTTAACTGAAGAAGATAAAAATTTTGCCTCGTACATTATTCAATTTGACCAAGGTAAGCTTAATATTTTTTGGCAAAGCTTAATGAAAGGGTATGATGAAATTAAAATTTCACCTCAACCACACATAACTCTTGAAATGATACTTCTAAGGTGTGCATTCCTATTAAATGATAACCAATCAACAGTCTCAGAAGAAAAAAAAAAGTCTGAAATCAATCAAAATATAGTTCAAGATTCACCTAACCTTGATCAAGTAATTCAAAATAAAGTAAATCAATTACCAGAGAAGTCTTTAAAAGATAAAATTGATATGCATAATCTATTTTTTCAATATTATGGAAAAAATTTTTCACCTTTGATGGCAGGAATTATTATGGAAAATATTCAAGTAATTGAATTCTCAGAAAAAAATAAAATACTCCATATCAATGTTATTGATAAAAATTTTAATGGAAGTGAAGAGTTATATAAAAACATTATGACTGACTTTGAGCTTGAGATCACTGAGAAAAAAGAAATAACAACTATAGAGAAAATCAAGTCTCTATATAAACAAGAGTTAATTGAGCAAGAAATGAAGACTGATGAATTTAAAAAAGTTCTTGCTAAATTCCCTAATGCAAAGATTATAGATATTGAAGAATTAGAAAGAGGTGACGAAAATGATGGGTAATATGGGCGGTATGATGAAAAAAGTCCAGGAAATGCAAACAAAAATGCAAGAAATGCAGAAGGAATTAGAAAATAAAACTGTTGAAGCCGAGTCCGGTGGTGGAATGGTCAAAGTGATTATGAATGGTAAACAAATTGTTCAATCTATTGATATTGATCCATCACTGTTATCTTCTGATGAAAAAGATGTACTGGAGGATTTAATCAAAGCTGCTCTTAATCAAGCAAAAGAAAAAGTTGAGGAAATGTCAGCTGAAGAAATGAAAAAAATAACTGGAGGATTACCATTACCTCCAGGAATGAAGATGCCTTTTTAAAATTGTCACAAGACGAACTTCAAAAATTTATTAATTTAATTTCTAGACTACCTGGAATCGGTCAGCGCTCTGCGCAAAGAATAGCCTTATATTTGATGAAGAATAAACAAGAATTAATGTTACCTTTGGGAGAAAGTATAAAAGAGACTGCATCTGTGGTAAAAAAATGCACTAATTGTGGAATATTAGACGTCATAGCTCCTTGCAAAATTTGCTCTTCAGATAATAGATCAAAAACTACTATATGTATTGTCGAAGATATGGCTGATGTTTGGGCATTTGAAAGATCTGGATATCATAAAGGTCTCTATCACGTTATTGGTGGACTTTTATCAGCCTCAAAGAATTTCACAGAACAAGATTTAAATTTAAACAAACTCAAAGAAAGAATAATCAACAATCAAGTACAAGAAATTATTTTAGCATTGAGCGCAACAATTGAGGGACAAACAACAGCATTAGTAATAAAGGATAAACTAGAAAATCAAAATATTAGAATAACCCAACTCGCCTATGGTGTTCCTGTAGGAAGCGAAATTCATTATTTAGATGATAATACTCTAGGAGCAGCATTAGAGTCGCGTAAAAACTTAAGCTAGATTTTACAGTAACACCGTAAAAGTTTGATTTATTGCTACTAATAACTGTATAAATTAAACTATATTAAATTTAATGTTAAAGCTTATTTATGCACCTGATCCCATATTAAAAAAAGATAGTGTATCTTTACCGCAAGTAGACGAACACCATAGAGAATTAATAAAACAAATGTATGAAATTATGTATTCTGCAAATGGAGTAGGTTTAGCTGCTCCACAAATAGGTTTAAATATTCGCATATTTATTCTTGATGCTAGCTCCAGAGACGAAGAAAAAAAACCTATGACAATGATAAATCCTAAAATTATATCATTAGATGAAAATAAAGTACCATATGAAGAAGGTTGTTTATCTTTTCCGGAACATTTTGCAGAAATAGACCGTCCTGAAAAAATTAAAATGGAGTATCTTGATGAAGACAACTCAAAAAAAATTTCTACATTTACAGGTTTTGAGTCGAGGATCATACAACATGAATTAGACCATCTAAACGGAATTTTATTCGTTGATCATTTAAGTCGTTTAAAAAGAGATGTAATTTTTAGAAAGATGAGAAAGTATAAAAAAGAAATAGAAAAAATTTAAATGAAAAAAAAACGAGTAGTTTATTTTGGTTCACCAGAATTTTCACTACCTCCCCTAAAGACACTTTACCTTGGTGGGTATGATATAGTAGGGATTTACACACAAGAGCCAAAAAAAAAATTTAGAGGACAAAAAAAATATAATACACCAGTTCAACAATGGGCAGAAAGTCAACTTCTTCCTGTTTTTACTCCCAACACACTAGATGATAAATCTTTGAAAGAATTTAAATTATTAAAGCCTGATGTCGCAATCCTTTTTGCATATGGGAAAATAGTTCCACTAAATTGGTTAAATACTCCTTTACACGGATTTATTAATATACACGCCTCGCTTCTACCAAGATGGAGAGGAGCAGCTCCTGTTCAAAGAGCTATCGAAAATAATGATAAAGAAACAGGCATTAGTATAATGAAAATGAACGATCAAATTGATGAAGGCCCAATTTTAGCCCAACAGAATATTGAAATTAATGAATTAACTGATGGAAAGCAATTAATTGATCAAATTAGTCATGATTCTTGCTCATTATTATTCAACACGCTAAAAAAATATTTTATAGGCCAAGTCCAATTAAAAGAACAAGACCATTCACAATCCACATACGCAAAAAAAATAGATAAAGTTGAAACACGAGTGGATTGGGGACTATCTGCAGATATAATTGAAAAAAAAGTAAGAGCCTTTTACCCATCACCAGCAATGTGGTTTAAATATAAGGGTCGAAGATTTAAAATTTTGAAAGCTAAAATTTCTAACAAACAAGATGATGAGGGTAAGATAATTAATTTACCTCTTACTGTAGCATGTAAAAAAAACAGCCTAGATATTTTAAAAATTCAAGTTGAAGGAAAGAAACCATTAGATATTAAAGAATTTGCTTTAGGAAATAATCAATTTCAATTAAATACAATAATCGATAATGACTAATATAAAACTTACTATCGAATATCATGGTTTACCTTATTGTGGTTGGCAATATCAGAAAAATGAGAAAACCGTGCAAGGTGAAATAGAGAAAGCAATATTTAAATTTTCTGGTGAAAAAAAAACTATTCAAGGTGCTGGGAGGACTGATGCTGGAGTACATGCTCTAGCACAATGTGCTAATTTTGAGTTAGAAAAAAAATTTGATGAATATCAAATTTTAAATGGAATTAATTTTCATCTAGGAACGGAAAAGATTAGAATTACTAAAGTAGAAAATGTGGATCAAGAATTTAATGCACGTTTTACAGCCAAGAGCAAAATTTATAATTATCAAGTTTTTAATAGTCAAGCACCATCAGTCATCGAGGATGATTTTAGTATACATATTCGTCAACCTTTGGACATAGACTCAATGCAAAATGCTGTTAAGTTGTTTCTTGGTAAGCACGATTTTTCTTCATTTAGAGCACAAGGATGTCAAGCTAACATACCACTTAGAACAATAGACGATGCCTCAATTGAAGTGAAAGGTAAAAAAATTATTTTTATATTTAAAGCACAGTCTTTCCTTTATCAACAAATTAGAATAATGGTCGGTTCTTTATTAGAAGTTGGATTAAAAAACAAAAATATTAATTGGATAAAAGAATTAATCGAAGCTAAAGATAGAAGCCTAGCTGGACCAACAGTTCCATCAAAAGGACTGATTTTAAGGGAGATTTCTTATTAATATTCTTATATACACGCAAAGTTTTGCTCCAAAAGTAGGAGGTATAGAGTCTGTAATGACAAATATAGCTCAATATGCATTTGCCACACGAAATAAAGTAATTGTTTTATCTGATGGTTCTAAATTTGCCTCTTCAGATTTTGATAGTAAATGTAAATTTGATATTTTCAGATTTGATCAAATTAAATTTCTAAGAAAAAAAATTAAATTAAGTTTTGCTAAGAATTTTTTAAAAAATAATAAAATTGATATTATTTTTTTCGATAGTTGGAAATCACTAGAACCATTTAACTATGCCATAGGTGCGAAAAAAATTTGTTTAGTTCACGGGAATGAAATACTAAAATTAAGTAGTAAAAGTAGAATTTTGAATTCTTTAAATAAAGCAGACTTAGTAATTTATAATTCTAAGTTTACTAAAAACAAAGCTATAAAAAATTTTAAAAGTTTAAAAAAAATTAATCATACAATAATCCACCCTGCTTTTATAAAAAAGATTTTAAAAAATAAAATTAAAAAAAAATATGATTTATGTACAGTGGCAAGACTAGAGTACAGAAAGGGGCATCATTTGGTTTTTGAAGCGATGTCTGTACTAAGAAATAAATATAATATCATACTCAAATATGCCATTCTAGGAGATGGACCAGAATTATCGAGATTAAAGGATTTAGTTATTAAACACTCACTACTCGAACAAGTAGATTTTATATATCATGATTATCCTAGTGAAAAAATTTTTAAAAATTCCTCTGTTCATATTATGCCAACTTTAACTACACCTGACAGCATTGAAGGCTTTGGAATATCCAATGTTGAAGCCGCATCTTTTGGATTACCTTGTATAGTCAGTAATAGTGGGGGAACTCCAGAGTCGATAGGGCGCAATGGTATAATTGTAAAAGAAAATGACACCAAACAACTTGTTAAATCAATTATCAATATTTTCAAAACGTATAAAAGCTATAGTAGACAAAGTTACTTATTTGCTAATAAATTTGAGTCTAATAAAAAAATTAAAGAGTATTTAAATGCTATCTAATATTGCCTCATAACTTGTTTTTTTTAACTCACCTGGCTCATCACAAATTAATTTTTCAACTTTAAGATTATTTATTAGGATAATTGAACGAATAAGTCTTTGTCCCATAAAGCTTTTTTCATGATTTCTTATTAATTGAGAAGATTTTAAAAATTCATTATTTCCATCTGATAAAAATAAAATTTCTGATTTACCAAAGCCTTTTCTCCACAAATCCAGTACATAAGGATCGTTAGTTGTCATACAACAAATCTGATCAATTTGCTTTTCAGACATTAACTTTTTGGCCCCTTTAATAAATGGAGGAAGATGTTGAATGTGACATGTCGAAGTAAATGCTCCTGGTACACAGATTATCATTGTCCTTTTTAATTTGAAGTTATCATGTAATCCAAAATTCTTAGTACCATTTGCTGAAACAGATCTTAAAGTAATATCAGGAATTAAATCTCCCTCTTTCAATTATCAAAAAAGTTTTCTAAAGTTTTATAGTAAATTTGTTCAGTAGTTTTGAGGTCTTCTATAGAAACACACTCATTAACTTTGTGCAGGGTTTTGTTAATCGTTCCAAATTCGAAGACAGGGCAGACCTCTTGCATAAATCTAGCATCAGATGTTCCACCTCCAGTATCTTGGCTAGCTTCTAATCCCGTAACATCTTTTATTGCTTTGATACAATGTTTTGTAAAGGGACTATCGAAAGATTGGAAAGGCATACCTCTAAAAGTTAATTTCAATTTATACGTACAATTATTTTCAGAGCAAATCTTAGTCAAGTGTTCATCAAAATAGTTCTGTATTTTTTTTTGATCCCAGTTGTCATTAAAGCGCATATCACCAACAGTTATCAATTTTTCAGGGATTACATTTTTTGCCTTATTATTTAAATTGACCTGAGTAAATTGAAGAGTAGATGGTTCAAAGTATTCTGCACCATCATCAAGTTTTTGATCATCAAAAAAAGAGATAACTTTAGACAAACAATGTAAGGGGTTTTGAGCTAGTTGAGGATACGCAGCATGCCCTTGCTTACCAATAATTTCAACTTGAACATCCACAGCTCCTTTTCTTCCAACTTTGATCTGATCACCGATTATTTTCTCAGAGGATGACTCAGTGGCTATCGACCCGTCTATTCTTATACTATTTTCTTTCAACCATTTTACGACTTTCTTTACACCATTTACGGAGTCTGCTTCTTCATCTCCAGTTATGATAAAACTTATTGTGCCATTAAAATCTTTATTTTCCTTAATGAATTTAAAGACACTTACCATGCTAGCTGCTGTACACCCTTTCATATCCTCTGATCCACGACCATAAAGATACCCATCTTTAATCGTTGGTTCAAAAGGTGGTGTGTCCCAATCCTCTAAGTTACCAGGGGGCACTACATCAACATGACATAAAAAATTAAAATGTTTTCCATTTGTATTAATCGGACCATACGTAGCCATGATATTAATTACTTCGTAACTCCCATCTCCATCAAAGTTTAGTTGTTTTGTTGAAAAACCATTTTCTTCAAATATTTCAATTAAGAAATCAAAAATATCTTGTTTTGCTGGTGTAACAGAGTCAAAAGATATTAATTTTTTTGATAGCTCTATTGTGTCTAACATTTTAATCTCTTAATAATTCATTAACGGAGGTTTTTGAACGAGTTTTTTCATCAACCGTTTTTACAATCACAACACAGTACAATGATGCATCTCCTTTAGAACTTGGAAGACTACCCGGAACGATTACAGAATATGGAGGAACTTTCCCCATATAAATTTCTTTAGTTTCACGATTATAAATTTTTGTTGAAGCACCAATAAATACCCCCATGGATAATACTGATCCCTCTCCAACAATTACACCCTCGGCGACTTCTGACCTAGCACCAATAAAACAATTATCCTCTATTATAACTGGATTTGCCTGCAAAGGTTCTAAGACTCCTCCTATACCTGCACCTCCTGAGATATGACAGTTTTTTCCAACTTGAGCACAAGATCCAACAGTAGCCCAAGTATCAACCATTGTTCCCTCATCTACATATGCGCCCAAGTTAACAAAGCAAGGCATAAGCACTGCACTTTTTGCAATAAATGCTGACCTTCTTACAACACAGTTAGGAACAGCTCTAAAACCAGCTGATTGAAAATTTTCTGATTTCCAATTTTGGAATTTTGAGGGAACTTTATCCCACCATGAGGTAGACCCATTTTTTACACTCGGACCGCCAGTTATAATTTCCATATCTTGAATTCTAAAACTTAGAAGAATTGCTTTTTTAAGCCATTGATTTACATGCCAATCATTTTCTTTTTTTTCGCATACTCGAAGCTTTCCCTCATCCAATAAGTTAAGAACACTCTCTACATTTTTTTTTGCTTCATTATCCTCAATAAAGTTAATCTGATCTCTTTGATCCCATAATTTTTCAATTATACCTTGATGGCTCATAATACTTTTATATCACGTTTTTTAAGAAATTTTCCAAATCATCAGTAACGTGTGATATGTAGCCTTTTTCATCAATGATCTTTTGAATATCTTCTTGCTGATTGACATCTTTATTTAGGTTATATTCAAGGTTATTTGTTACCCAAACTGTCTGCCAACCCATTTTATGTGGCTCTTTCAAATTAATATGAAGATCCTCAAACATTGCTGTTGAACTATTGTCTAAATTGAATTTATTTTGGAATGAGTCATAAACTTCTTTGTGAGGTTTTGGCATATAGTCACTCTCAGAAATGTCAAAACATCCATCAAAAATATTAGTCATTTGAAGTTTTTCTAAAACTTTTTCAACATGTTCATAGTTAGCATTTGTAAAAATATACTTTTTTCCATTTAAGCTTTTTAATATCTCCGCAAGAGATGTATTTGGTTGAACTACTTCATAATTAATTTGATGAACGTAGTCCAAATATTCATTAGGATTTACTTGATGTTCAATCATAAGACCTCTAAGTGTTGTTCCGTATTGATGATAATATTTAGACCTCAAAGCTTGTGCATCTCCAGAATTTAAATTTAACTTTTCCTCAATAAACTTACCCATAAGTATGTGTACTTTATCAAATAAACCACACTCTGCTTTATAAAGTGTATTGTCTAAGTCAAAAACCCAATTTGTTATATTGTTCATAAGCGTGTTAAACTAATGTTTATTATATAAAAGCCAAGAAGATTTATAAAAATTCAAAAATTTTTTTTTGAATTTCAAATATGTTTTCGTTTGTTTTTGAACTTACAATGTAGTTTTCAAATTCAGTATTTAAATTGTCTAAAAAAGCCGACTTTTCTTTTATTTTTTTGTCACTTTTCGTATAGCAAATAATAATTTTTTGTTTTATTTGTTTCATAGAGTCAATCATCTCTACATCTATTTTTTTTGGCCCCAATGAATTATCAATTAATACAAATATTTTCTTTAAATTTTCACGAGATGTTAAATATTGAGAGACAAGATCTGATATTTGAAATGCCTCCTTTTGAGATATTTTTGCAAATCCATACCCGGGAAGATCAACAACCATCATTGAGTCCCCATGATTAAAAAAATTAATTTGTCTTGTTTTACCTGGGGTATTTGAAATATGTGCCAGTTTTTTCATAAAAACTGCATTGATTAAACTAGATTTTCCAACATTTGATCTACCTATGAAAGCTATTTCAGGAAAACTTACATTAGGATATTGACGAGGTTGTGTAGCGCTTAGTAAAAACTTAGTTTGTTTTTTGAAATAATTTGAGACAAGGCTCATTAACTCTTCATAATTTTTCTTTGTATGATGTATTGTTGGGCCATTGATAAAACATTATTTGTTGTCCAATAAATAACTAGCCCTGCTGCGAAGCCACCTAAAATGAAAGTAAATACTATTGGCAATAAACCAAAAATTTTGGCTTGCATTTTATCTACCGGAGCTGGGTTCAATTTAAATTGAATATACATTGAAATACCCATTAAGATTGGCCAAATTCCAACATTTAGAATTTGCAAAATACCTGGAACATTCCATTCCACAAATCCAAAAAGAGTAAGAGCACCTAAGGGATCTGGCGCTGAGAGATCATGTATCCATCCTACAAAAGGAGCATGTCTCATTTCAATAGTTACAAATAAAACTTTATACAAGGCAAAGAATACTGGTATTTGTAAAAGTATTGGTAAACAACCAGCTATAGGATTTGCCTTTTCTCTTTTATATAAAGCCATCATTTCTTTTTGCATTCCAGCTCTATCATCTCCGTATTGTTCCTTAAGTCTTTGCATCTCAGGAGCTAGTTTTTTCATTTTTGCCATTGATTTAAAAGATTGTTGAGCAAGTGGAAAAAAACAAATCCTCATTAAAACTGTAAATAAAATTATTGACCAACCAAAGTTTCCTACGTACCCGTATATAAATTCTAAAACGTTAAAAATAGGTTTTGTTAAAAAATAAAACCAACCAAAGTCTACTGAACGATCAAATCCGTCAAACCCATATTCTTCCATATATTTGTCGATAATATTTACAATTTTTGGCCCTGCAAAAATTTTAAAATTATGGGAGATACTCGCATTATTTGAAACAGCTATTCTTTCCCCGACAATATCAGTTTGAAAATTATCTATATTGTCAACAAAGCTGTAACTGTATGTTTGCTGAACAGGTTCGTTTTGGTTAGGGATTATAGCAGTCTGCCAATACTTATCTGTCATCCCAATCCACCCTCCAACAGAAGAATGTTTAATTTTTTTATCATCTTTTAAATCGTCATAATCATATTCCTCTAACACTCCATCAGTGATTGACAGCGGACCCTCATGAAGGATGAAGAAATTTTGCATCTCTGGAATTCCTTGTCTTTTGGATAAACCATAGGGATAAAGGTCAAATGAAAGACCAGAATTATTTATAACTCTTTGATCAACGCTAAATAAATAGTTGTCATCAAGAGTTATGATTTTTTCAAAAGTGATGTTCTGATCACTAGTCCAAGTCAGTTTTACAGGCTCATTAATGCCGATAGTGTTTTTATCAGCAATCCAAACACTAGAGCTATTAGGTAACTCAATTGTACTGTCAGCGCTTACCCAACCTGTATCTAAATAATAAGCATTATCAGATCCTAAAGGATTCAAAAATTCAATTAAGTCAGATTTTGGATCTAAAGTTTCCCTAAATTCTTCTAGAGTTAGATCATCAATTACTGCTCCATTTAAATTAATAGAGCCTTTGATTTTAGTGTTATCAAAGTTCACTCTACCTGTCTGATTTATTACATCGCCTCTATCAGCTAAAACATTAGATGAAGATTTTTGAATACTGAGATCTACAAGACTCTCATCACTTGTTTGCTCTTCAGTGACTGGTGTTCTCTCTGGTTGAGGCACCAGTAATTGAAAACCAAAAATGATTGCCATTGAAATAATTATAGCTAGGAATAAGTTCTTTTGATTTTCCATATTATTTTTTTATTGGGTCGTAACCAGATGATCCTAAAGGATTACATTTAAGAATTCTAACCATTCCCATTGTTATTCCTTTCAAAACACCAAATTCATTTATAGCTTCAATTGTATATTCAGAGCATGTTGGAAGATGTCTACAAGTTTTTGGTAACATAGGTGATATGAACAATTGGTAGAATTTAATCGGTGCAATAAAAATTATTTTCCAAAACTTTTTGATATTATTTTTCATGAGATAAGAATTTTTCAATATCTTGTTTTAAATCAATAAAAGGTACTTTCAAAACTGTTTTTTTGAGTATTATTACAAATTTGACATGATTTAATGTGTTTATAAGACTGCATGTGCGAATTGCCTCTCTAGCTCTTCTTTTAGCCCTATTTCTTTCCACAGCATTACCAAGCTTCTTACTAGCTATAATACCAACTAGAAAAGTTTCTAAATCTGCGTCATGAAGAATATAGCCGTTAAAACTTAAACTTTTGAAGTAGTTCCCTTTGTTTCTGATTTGTGAAAACTGGGAGGATTTTTTTAGTGTAGGAAGTCTCAATAATTAAGCGGATAGTCTAGATCGACCTTTAGCTCTTCTTGCATTAATGACTTTACGACCGCCAACAGTTGACATTCTAGAACGAAATCCATGCCTTCTTTTTCTGACTAATTGACTTGGTTGATATGTTCTTTTCATTGTTAATACACCTAAAAAATTGGTTCCTACATTTAACAATTATTGATATGAAGTCAATAAATAAAAACAAATTATGCTGATAATTAAAGACATTTCTAATTTAAAGTCATATCTGACTGCTTATCAAAACAAAAAATACTCAATTGGTTTTGTTCCTACTATGGGCGCCCTTCATAAGGGACATGGAGAACTAATCAAAAGATCAAAAAATGATAATCACAAAACTATTGTAAGTATTTTTGTAAATGAAAAACAATTTAACAGTAAAGAGGATTTTAATGCTTATCCTAGAAATAAAGGCCTTGACTACGATTTTTGCTCTGACAACGACGTAGATTTATTATTTGAACCATCAGCAGAAGAAATTTTCAATAAAGATGAAACTATTTTAAAAAATACTAATTTTAATAATATTCTTTGTGATAAATTTAGAAAAGGACACTTTGATGGTGTAATCACTGTACTAAATAAATTTTTTTCAATTGTAAAAAGTAACAAGGTTTATTTTGGTGAAAAAGATTTTCAGCAACTCAAGATAATTGAAAAATTTATTCAAGAAAAATATAAATCTTTGGATCTAGTATCTGTACCAACAAAAAGAAATGAAGAAGGTATTGCTTATTCATCAAGAAACGAAAAATTAAGTAAAAAACAATTACAAGATTTTGTTAGTTTTCATCAAAAAGTAGAAAATTTTTTAAAATCGTTAGAAAATTCATTTGATATTGAAATTGCAAACCAAAAAGCTAAAGATTTCATTGTTGAACAAGATATTGAAAAATTAGATTACTTCGAATTTAGAAATAATCATGACCTTAGTTTCAATGGTAAAGTTTCTGCGTCGAGACTTTTTTATGCAATTTATAAAGGCAAAATTAGACTTATTGATAATTTAAAAATTTAAAATGGCGGTTCTGCAAGGATTCGAACCCTGAATTCTTGATCCGTAGTCAAGTGTGATATCCGTTTCACCACAGAACCATTAGTTGATTTATATACTCTTTTTTTGGATAATAAATTCTTTAAAAATATGAAACACACCTTTTTTAAAATCAGAGAAAGCAAGTTATTTCAATACTCAGTTTTATTTATCATTATATTTAATGCATTTACTATCGGTTTAAATACTTACAATTTAGGAGATTTCTCAAGAGAGCTCATTAAATATTTAGACTATTTAATAACTATTTTTTTTGTAATAGAAATTTCAATTCGTTTTATAGGAGAGCCAAAAAAATCAAATTTTTTTAAAAATGGTTGGAATATTTTTGACACTTTTATTGTTTTGGTCTCGTTAATACCAATACCTAACAACTCTAGTTTTCTTCTTTTGAGATTATTAAGAGTATTTAGAGTTTTGAGAGTTATATCTATTATTCCTGAGTTAAAATTAATCATTGAGTCTTTGATTGGATCGTTAAAAAGAGTTTTTTATGTAAGTTTGCTGCTTTTCATAATTCTCTACATTTATGCAACTATTGGAGCAATAGTCTTTTCAAATAGTATACCCGAGAGATGGTCTGATGTGGGGGTTTCAATGATCACTTTATTTCAAGTTTTAACATTATCATCTTGGGAACAGGTAATGTTGCCTCTTCAAGATATTTATTGGTGGGCATGGATTTATTTTTTTAGTTTTATAATTGTCTGTGCAATTACTATGTTAAATCTCTTGATAGCTATTTTGGTTGATGTAGTTGTAAATCAGAACGAAAAAAAAGACGATGTGATAAAAACTAGAAATAATGCTGAAAAGTTAAATGAACAATTTTCTGAGGAGATTAGTTTGGATAAACTAAAAAAAGATCAATAATGTCAGCAGAAATCATAATGCCTATTATTTATTTTGTATGTCTACTGATTTTAGTAGGACCTCATTTTTTGGATACAAACTCTTCTTTAAAACAGTTTTTGAGTAATTTAAGTATATGGGCATTAATAGTAATTGTAATTACTCTGTCTTATCAGGCCTATAATTATTTTACTTAAATTTTCTTTGTTTGACCGTGAGTCATATAAGAAAACTCATCTTTGCTTATCTTTAACTGTTTAGTTAGATCTCGAAGTAATTTTATTGGTTCATCCATAGGTTCATCTGTTAATTGAAATGTTCCCCAATGCATCGCTATAGATTTTTTAGATTTAACATCTTTGTGAATTTGAATTGCTTCTTCAACATTACAATGTGAGTCTTTCATAAACCACCTGGGGGCATATGCTCCTATGGGTATTGTTGATAAATCAAATGATCCAAACTTTTTTTGAATATCCTTAAAATCTTTTGAATATCCAGTATCCCCTACAAAAAAATACTTAAAATTATTTGCTTTAACAACCCAACCACACCAAAGAGTTTTATTTGTATCGTTAAATGTTCTCTTACTCCAATGTTGTACCGGAACAGAATGAATTTCTAAGTTTTTGAACTGAGTCATTTGCCACCATTCATGTTCTATAACATTTCTTGCACCTAATTTTGATAAAATATCTCTTAATTTAAGTGGTACGAAAAATGTAGGTTGATTTAAATTTTGTTTTTTTAATAAAAGCTGGATAGTCTTTGAGTCAAGATGATCATAGTGATTATGAGAAATTAAAACAAAGTCAATAAATGGCAGTTCCTCTATTTTTAATCCAGGAGGTGTTGTTCTTGAAGGCCCCATAAAACTTAGAGGTGATGCTCTTTTTGTGAAATGGGGGTCAGTTAATATATTTATACCATCAATTTGTAGTAAGAAAGTTGAATGTCCAATCCAAGTAATTGTATTTTCAGATTTATTAGATTTTAAGTATCCTGGGTCATTTTCAACCATAGGAAATGCAATCGGTTCCGGCTTAATTGACTCCCTCCTCCATTTCCAAAAATCTTTGAAACTACTTTTATGTGAAACGTAGTTATTGACAAAGACCCCATCTATTAGATTGAAAGGTTTAAAGAGAGTGTTTGCCATAATTTTTGTTTTTAGAATTACAAAAGATAATGAGAAAAGTATAACCTTTTTTATAAAATCTCTTCTGTGCATCTAAATTAAGTTAATAAAAAACTAATTATTAATTATTTTAACGAAGTTTTTATACATTTGGTTGCACTGCATCATCATAGTATCAATTTCTTTAGATACCAAATCTTTCATTTGAGGTAAGGCATCGGCCCCAAGAGATTTTTCGAGAGCATTTTTATATTCAGGAACTTGAGCCCAATCATCAACAGTAGTTTTTCGAATTTCTAAATGAAATTGAATTCCATAGGCATACTTATCATAACCAAAAATTTGATATTTTGTTGAGGGTGAAGTGCCTATAACTCTCACTTTAGAGTTAGTTTCCAAACCTACTACTTCATAAGAATGCCATTGTAATGCTTTTATTTTATTTGGAAGAAAATCAAAAATATGATCTTCTTTGGCACTTGTCTCAATGTTAATATCCAATACGCCAATTTCAGGTGGTTTAGACTCAACTACCTTTCCTCCCAATACTTCACCTAAAAGCTGACATCCTAAGCAAAAACCTAAAAAAGGTTTCTTGAGGTTTAAAACATATTCACCTATTGCTTTTTTTTCAGCTACTAACCATGGATATTGATCCTCCATAAATGTATCCATAGGTCCGCCCATACAAAGCATAGCGTCAAATTCATCTAAATTATTTGGAATACTATCACCCTCATCCAATTGGATAGTTGTTATACTATGACCATCTTCTATAAGAAAATCTTTAAACGTCCCAGGATCCTCAATTGAAATATGTTGAAGAGATATAAATTTCATTAAATTAAATTAATTTGAACTCAGTAAAGTGGCACGCTTTGTAAAGCGCTAAACTTAATCGTCGTCGTCGCCGGTTACAGTATCTTTAACTTTGTTATAACCTTTAGATACGGCACCCGCTACAGTGTCATAAGCGTCATTAGCTTTTTCGCTCACAGTTGCACAGCTAGTGATTAAAAAAAATGAAGAAAGTATTATTAATATTAGTTTTTTTGACATTATTGGATTATCAGAAATCTTACAAAAATGTCAATTTATTTAAATGATAATCTTAAATATATTTCATAAAGGATGATAAAACTTTTATAATGATAGAAATTTCTTTAAATGAGGATCAAAAAAAAGATTTTCAAAAAAATGGTTTTTTGATTATTGAGAGTTTTCTTGATTCTACCCATTTTGAGCGATTGTATGAAAGGTTTCATAGTTTATTTAATGGAAACTTTGAAACAGGTATTGAACCTGATGAGTGGAATTGGAAGTTTGAAAGTGGACCCAAAGATGTTACTAGACAAATTTGTAACGCTTGGAAATCAGATAATTCTATAAAGGAAATAGTTTGCAATGAATTTTTAGGAAAAGCTTGTGCTGAACTAATGGGCTGGAGTGGATCAAGACTTTTACAAGACAATGTTCTATGGAAACCACCGGGAGGTAAAACTTTAGCTTATCATCAAGATGCTGCATATGATGATTGGATTGTACCGCAAACTATGATGACATGTTGGATGCCCATCGATAATGTCGATAAAGAAAAAGGGACACTTGAATATGTAAAAGGTTCACACCTCTGGGGATTAAGTCCTCCTAAAGGACAATTTCATTCTCCTAGAGATTATAAAAAAGAGTTAAATGGTTATGCTTCAAAATTAAATAAGGAAATTCAAATTCAATATGTTGAAGTTCCAGCAGGTGGAGTAGCATTTCATCATGGATACACTTGGCATGGATCAGGTGTTAATAATACAAACAGTAATAGAAGGGCAATAGTTGCTCATTGTGTTCCCTCTGACTCTAAGTTTCATCCAACAAACACAGGAGGTACTGCGAGAATTTATAAAAAATATAAAAAATTAGAAACAGATGAGCTAGATGAAAGTTTTTTTCCAATTATTTGGACAAAGGAAGGATATAGAACAAATGTTTGATGAAGATGAGCCAAAAAAAACAAAACCAATTGATTTAGATGATTTGAGTGTTGAAGAAATTGAGGAGATGATTGGCAATCATAAATTAGAAATCAAAAACTTAGAGATTTTATTGAAAAAGAAAAAAGACAAACTTAAATTAGCAGATCAATTTTTTAAAAAGAATTAATATCCCTCTATTAATATGAGGTCACTTTTTGTACTATTTTGCCTAATTTTCATAGCCTCTGAGTATTCAACAGACTCATAACATTTTTTTGCATTTTCAAAGCTTTCAAACTCTACTACGGTAGTTCTGTCTACAGGCCATTCCCCTTCAAAAACTTCTGTTTTTCCACCTCTAATTATGTATTTACCCCCATATTTTTTCATCACTTCAGTTGATAAAGGAGGATATTTTTGAAATAATTCAAATTTGTGAATTGAAACTCTCACAATGATGTATCCTTTTTTCATAACAAAGGATAAATTAATACTTTTAAACAGAGTTATCCACAGTTATTCATTATGCAGGTAGTTTATTGGTTGAATGATGATAACACATTTCTAATTAATTAAAAAAAAAACCATGTTTTTCAAGTTTTTTTTGTAGTTTGTTCTTTTGTTTTAAATCTAATCAAATTGTTTGTACAACTTTTGCAAAAATACATTAATCTTTTAAAAGTTATGCACAGCTATTTGGCTAGTATTAAATTGATCATTTATTTCCTGATTTTTCAGGCTTTTTTTGTAATAAAAACTTCATATTCAGATCATCTCACAGCAAAAATCACAGGTTTTGTTGATGCTTCAAGCCCAATTCACATTCTGGGGTATGATAGGAAATATTATTTCGAGGATAATTCCGCACCTCTTTTTATTGTTGTAGAGCAGGATATAAACAAATTTAATAATGTTAATTTAAAAGCTTTCCCACATATTAATATAGGCCTGTTTGCCTTTCAAGATACTGATGGAAATGGAGAATTTTCAAAAGATTTTAAAGGTCAACCTCTAGAACCATTCGGGTTTTCATTAAACCCAGATTTAAATTTTGAAGATGTTGTTTTTGAAAATATAGTTTTTGATATGACTAAATTTCAACAATTGGAAATTCGACTTAAGTAATAATATTCAATATTTTTTTTACAGCCTTACTTAAAGAAACTTTAGAGGTATCAATTTCCAGTTCAGGATTTGTAGGTTTTTCATAAATACTGTCTATACCTGTGAAGTTTGGTATTTTACCCTGTCTTGCTTTTTTATATAAACCTTTAGGATCTCTTTTTTCAGCTACTTTCAAAGGAGTTGAAATATAAATTTCTTTAAAATCATTCTTTTCAAAAAGTGATCGAGCCATTTCTCTCTCTAATCTAAAAGGCGATATAAAAGCAGTGATAACAATTAGTCCGGCGTCACACATAAGTTTTGCCACCTCTGCAACTCGCCTTATATTTTCAACTCTATCTTTGTCTGTAAAACCTAAATCTTTATTTAATCCGTGTCGGATATTGTCTCCATCTAGAATGTATGTTTTTTTACCTTGAGAATATAATATTTTTTCTAGTTCATTAGCTATAGTTGATTTTCCTGATCCCGAGAGACCAGTCATCCACAGCACTTGACCTTTATGACCATTAATCTTCTCTCTTAAATTCTTATTGATTGTTAAGTTTTGAAGTTGAATATTTTGTGATCTACGAAGAGAAAAGTTTATCATTCCCATTCCAATAGTTTGATTATTAATTGGATCAATAATTATTAAAGATCCCAAAATTTTATTTTCTTTAAAAGTTGAAAAGGGAACAGTTTTATTAAATGAGATAGAAATTTCTGCAACATCATTGAGTTTAAGTTCATTTCCAGCAGCGAATTCTAGGGTATTTACATCATATATTTTTTTTATGTTCATAATTTTAATACTGGTTGAGATATTATGAATTTTTGCTAAATAAGTTCTTCCAGTAAAACCCTTATCCTCTGACATCCAAATAACATTCATGTTAAATTGGTCAGCAATATCAACTGTGGAGTTTTTTGAGCAGAGAATATCGCCCCTAGAGGTATCTATCTCTTTGTCTATGGTAATTGTAATACTTTGCTTTAAATTAGCTGTTTTAAGTGATCTTTCACCTACAAAAATATCTTTTACTTTTACTTTTTGATTTGACGGAAGAGAAATTAACTCATCACCCTTTCTAATTTTTCCCTCAGCGATGGTTCCTGAATATCCTCTGAAATTTAAATTAGGTCTATTGACACTTTGAACAGGAAGTACAAAGCTGTCTGAGCTTTGTATTTTAGTTTTAGTAGTTTCTAAATAGTCAAATAGTGTTTTATCATTGTACCATCTCATGTATTTAGATTTTTTGTGAATATTATCTCCCTTAAGTGCTGATATAGGAATACTTTGAATATTTTCAAAATTTAATTTTTTTGAGAATAATTTGTATTCAGAGCTTATTTTTTCGTAAATATTTTTATCATAGTTAACTAAATCCATTTTATTAATTGCCAAGACAATATTTTTAATTCCAAGAAGAGATACAATAAAAGAATGTCTCTTAGTTTGTGTAAGTATGCCATTACGGGCATCAACAAGTAAGATAGCTAACTCAGCTGTTGAGGCCCCAGTCGCCATATTTCTAGTATATTGCTCGTGACCCGGTGTATCTGCTACAATAAACTTTCTTTTGCTACTTGAAAAAAATCGATATGCAACATCTATAGTAATACCTTGTTCTCTCTCAGCTGATAAACCATCGACCAGTAATGCAAAATCTATATTCTCACCTTGTGTTCCATATTTTTTTGAGTCGTTTTTTAAGGAAGCAACTTGATCATCAAATATCATTTGAGATTCATAAAGCATCCTCCCAATTAATGTACTTTTACCATCATCAACAGATCCACAAGTGATAAACCTTAATAGATTAAGGGAAGCTTGACTTTTTAAGTATCTGCTAATTGTACCGGCTTTATACATTTAAAAATAACCATCAATTTTTTTGATTTCCATTGAGCTACTTGAATCTGTATCGATAGCTCTTCCTTGTCTTTCGGATGTTTTGGATTGAAGAAGTTCAAGAACAATGTCTTCAAGTGAATTTGCATTTGATTCAATAGCACCAGTTAAGGGATAACAGCCAAGTGTTCTGAACCTAATACTTTTTAATTCAATTTTCTCTTTAGATTGAATATAAAATCGATCATCATCGACCATAATTATCATTCCATCTCTCACGACTACAGGTCTAACTTTTGCAAAATATAAGGGAACTATTGGTATTTGTTCTTGGTAGATATATTGCCAAATATCTAATTCTGTCCAATTAGATAAGGGAAAAACCCTTGTGCTTTCACCCTTATTGACTTTAGAGTTATATAAAGACCAAAGCTCTGGACGCTGATTTTTGGGGTCCCATTGATGAGAGGGGTTTCGGAATGAAATAACCCTTTCTTTGGCTCTTGATTTCTCCTCATCTCTTCTTGCTCCACCAAAAGCAGCATCGTATTTATACTTGTCCATGGCTTGTTTTAGACTCTGAGTTTTCATTATATCAGTGTGGAGAGCAGAGCCATGATCAAAGGGATTAATATTTGATTTAATACCATCAGGATTAATATGTGTTATTAGCTTCATACCACTATTTTTTTCCACCCAATTTCTAAATAAATACATTTCTCGGAACTTCCATCGAGTATCAACATGTAGTAGGGGAAATGGGGGAAGACTAGGGTAAAAAGCTTTTTGAGCAAGCCTTAACATCACTGAACTATCTTTTCCTATTGAGTAAAGCATGACAGGATTTTTTGTTTCACTAACTACTTCTCTAATAATATGAATACTTTCCGCTTCTAGATCTGACAGATAGCTGTTTGGAGGTAAATTAAATTTATTTAGTAGTTTCGTATCATTAATTTTGAAGTTATTTATATAAAATAAATATTCAGGAAAATGAATTGAGAATTTTGATTTATTATTAATTTGATTTTCGTCAATTTTTTGATCGAGAAAAATTTTAAGAAGATAAGTGTCTGGAAAAATAATAATATTTTTTTTTCTTAATTTTGAGAAATATTTTAAACTCTCTGAAATATCTTTTATTTTATTTGATTTAACTTTGACCCATAGTCTTCCATTACGTCTATCATTTGCAAATAAAAATTTATTATTATTTACCTCAACGTATTGGATAAACAAAATAAGTGATCTTTGTTTTTCAAATTTTTTTATGGAATCTTCATAAATTAATTTGTTTATATGGCCTGCATGTATGTTTAAAAAGCTTCCTATATTTAAATTTTCTGGAAATATTGATATTTTTTCCAACCACCTTTCATAAGATCTTTTTGTTTTAAATAATTTTTTACTAAAAAGGAATTTATAATGACTATCACTATCCCAGGCAGGAAATTTTATTGATGGGTTAATTTTAAAAAATAAAGTATGATTCATTATAATTGACTATTTGTCGTATTATTGGATAAATACAAAAAATAATCTAAATGTATATAAAAAAAAGTCAAAATTTAAAAAAATGACAAATAATCACATAATACGACAATTTGAGTTTTTCAATGAAATCAGCGAAAATCTTGAGTTATGTTCTCAAAAAATTCTTAATATTTATGAGAATTATGATCAAAGTATTGAATATAAAAACGATAAAAGTCCATTAACAGAAGCAGATTTAGCATCACATGAGCACATCTCTGATTTACTATCTTCTATCTCAGTTTACCCCATAATTTCAGAGGAGGGTGAGCAAAAGTACACTGATGAGCCAAAATACTGGTTAGTTGATCCTTTGGATGGAACTAAAGAATTTATAAATAAGAATGGTGAATTTACAATTAATATTGCTTTGATTAATAACAATTATCCCACCCAAGGGTTTGTTTATATTCCAAAAGATAAGACATTATTTTTTGGGGGTCTTAACAAAGGATCATACAAGTTATTAAATGACAATATCAAATCTATTTCTGTACAATCACCATCCGATAAATTAAAGATTGTTATGAGCAGAAGTCATCTTAATAATGAGACTAAAACTTATTTATCTCAGTTTAATAATTTTGATACTCTACAAGCCGGTAGTTCTTTAAAGTTTTGTATGATAGCAGAGGGTTTGGCAGATTTATATCCTAGGCTGGGATCTACTTCTGAATGGGATACTGCAGCAGCACAAGCGGTAGTAGAAGGAGCAGGTGGTACTGTAAAAGACTTAAAAGGAAATAGGTTGAAGTATTCAAAGAAAGATATAATCAATCCTCATTTTATAGTTAGAGGTAAAATCTAAATTTACTTACTAGGGTTTTTTTCTTTATAAGTTTTTTCTAAACTTATGTCATCTACTTCAGTGTATATTTGAGTTGTAGATAACGAACTATGTCCTAGTAATTCTTGAATTATTCTTAAATCCCCACCATTTTTTAATAGGTGAGTTGCAAAACTATGTCTTAATGAGTGAGGTGTTGCTGTTTTTGGTAGCCCCAAATTAACTCTGGCATTCTTCAAATCTCTTTGGAAAGCCGAGGCTTTAAGAGGATTACCTCTATCTCCCACAAATATCGAAACATCGCTTGGCAAATCATATGGTAATTCTTTTAGATAATTTTCTAATGAGTTAGCTACAATATCAAGAACTGGCACTAATCTTTCTTTATTACCTTTGCCCAAGATTGTAAGAGAACTTTTATCAATTAAATGGCTTTTAGTAATAGATAGCGCCTCATTTATTCGTAGCCCACATCCGTACAAAAGATAAAGCAAAGCTATATTTCTTTTTTGAACCCAGCTTTTTTTTGATATTTTTTTTAATTCTTCAATTAAAAGCTCAATATCTCCCTCTGCTATAGGTTTAGGAAGGGATCTTGGAATTTTTGGATTTTTTAATAATTGAACCTCGCTATAAGCAACTTTATATAAATCATTATTTAGAGATGAATACTTAAAAAAATTTTTAATAGAACTAATCGCTCTTCTCCTTGACCTTGCCGATAATGGTTTTTTATAAATATTTTTATATTTTCTATTCTCACTGAGATCTGCCAACCAAGCCCTAAATGTCTGTAAATTTAAATCTTTTAAATTTGATAAAGATACGGAATTTCCATTATAGAATTTAAAGAAAATTAAAAAATCACATACATCAAAGCAGTACGATCTATATGTGTTTTCCGAGTGGCCTTTTATGTCTTTTAAATGAGTAGCCCATTTATCAAAGTCTTGAATTGAGGATTTATCTATTTTTAACTGTTCTAACAGTTCAATAAAATTCATTACATTATATTATAAATTAGAATCAAAATTTAAAATGGATTATTACTACCAAGTTATGCCAATAGGGCAAATAAATGAGAGCCTGACTTATAAATACTCGCATTCTATTGAGTTAGGCTCTATCGTTGAAATTCCTTTAAGAAAAAGAAAATCAGCAGGAGTAATTATATCTCAAACAAACATCAAAGATTTAAAATTTGATCTCAAAAAAGTACTTTCAATAAGTAATTATTATCAATTTGCTGTTTGCACAGAAAACATTGATTTTTACAAGTATGTGTCAATACATTGCTTCATAGATTTAGGTATGGTTTTGAAGATGGCAATACAACAATTTCCTAATACACAATTAAAAAATTATTATCTTTTTGAAAATAAAATTTATGAAACTCAAAAAAATCTCATTCATCAATACAATCTATCAAAAAAAGATTGGCTGAAATTATTAGAAGAAAAAAAAATTTCCCAAACTACAGATAGTTTTATTTTTGATGGCATGGCGCAAAAAATTTCTTTAAACCCTGATCAAGAAAACATTTTTAAATCACTTCAAATTAATAAAAATAATGATTTTCAAGTTCACCTTATAGATGGTGTTACAGGTTCGGGTAAAACAGAGTTGTATTTAAAAGCTGTTGAGTCAAATTTAGTCAGGGGAAATCAATCTTTAATACTTTTACCAGAGATAGCTTTAACTGAAGAATGGTCTAAAAGATTTTTTAAATATTTTGGTTGTAGGCCCTTTATTTGGCACTCTAAACAATCAAAAATTCAAAAAGCTAGAATAATCAGATCTCTTTTATCGGGTGAACCATGCGTTTTAGTTGGAGCAAGGTCATCAGTTTTACTTCCTTTCAAGAATTTAAAATTAATTATATGCGATGAAGAGCACGACTCATCTTATAAACAAGAAGAGGGCCCAAAATATCAAGCAAGAGATATGGCTATATATAAAGCAAAATGCTCAAAGGCTTTATGTCTTTTAATAAGCGCATCTCCATCATTAGAGAGTCTTCATAATTCTAATCAGCGAAAATTTCATATTCATCATCTTTCCAATCAATTTCATAAAACTCAATTACCATCAGTTGAAATTGTTGACATGAATCAATCAAAACCTAGCTCTAGGGCCTGGATATCAAAACAAGTATTTGATGAAACAAATAGGGTACTAAAACAAAAAGGACAAGTTTTATTTTTTCTCAATAGACGTGGATATGCTCCATCCAAAATATGTGCAAGTTGTCATACACCAATACAGTGTCAAAATTGTGCAGTAAATTTAGTTTATCACAAAAAAATTGATAGACTCATTTGTCATCATTGTTCAAATTATTTTGAGCCTAACCAAATATGCAAGATGTGTTCATCTGATAAATTTATATCAATTGGTATAGGGTTAGAAAGACTTCAAGAGGAAGTTACACGCCTTTTTCCAGGATACTCAAATCAATTATTTTCGAGTGACACATTAAAAACAAAAAAAAATAAAAAAGAAATCATTGAAAATATATTTAATTTAAATACTAGTCTATTGATTGGCTCACAAATAATAGGGAAGTCTTTTCATTTTCCAAATTTAAAATTAGTAAATATTATTGATGCAGACTCAAGTCTGTATAGTCCTGATTTCAGAGCTATGGAAAAAACATACCAGCTTTTGCAACAAGTAGCAGGGAGATCTGGTAGAGAGGGTAACAGGGGTAAGGTCTTAATTCAAACTTACAATCCTAAGCATTCGATATACAATTCACTTAAAAACCAAAGTAGAGATCAATTTATAAAATTAGAACTTCAAAGAAGAGAAGAGAACAATTTACCTCCATTTTACAAAATTGTTCAAATCCAATTAATTCACCCTAATGTTTCAGCTATAAGAGAGGCTTGCCAAGAAATTCTTGATATATCGAAAAAGAGTAAACTTGATATTTTAGGGCCTGTCCCCTCATTGATTCCATATAAAAAGAAGCACTTTCATGAGAATTTTTATTTTAAAGAGAGGACATATAAGGCTTTGAGAAAAAAAATAGATATCTTAATGTCAAAAATAGCCCCAAAATACAGGCGTTTTCTAAATATTGACATTGATCCACTATCAATCGCTTGATGCGTCATTTGTATGATGCCGGTTGGCCTAGTGATGTGATAAAAAATTGAGGTTAACTATACAAAATGACCAATAAAATCGCATCTAAAAGGTATTCTACTGCCTTGTTTGACTCAGTCAAAAACGAAGAATTAGATGCCTTGCTAAAAGATGCACAAAGTTTATCTGAGACTATGGCCGACAGCCAAGAGTTATCCTCACTTTTAAAATCACCTCTGACCAAAAATGAATTAAAATCAAGTATTCTTTTAAAAATAATCCAAGGATTGCCATCTGAAAAAATTTTATCTGGCCTTGTCAACACACTAAAAAAAAATAAAAGACTTAATCTATTTGAAAATGTTTTGTCTGATTTTCAGGATGTTCTTTTTGAAAAAAGGGGATATCAAAAAGCTAAAGTAACAACATCTCATACCATTAATGATGAAATAAAAAATAGTATCCAGGATTTGTTACACAACCAATATGGTTCCAAAATTAATTTAGAGTTCCACGTAAACAATTCTTTACTAGGAGGAATGACTGTAGTGATTGGATCAAAGATGATCGACCTAAGTATTCTTAATCAAGTTTCTAAATTTACCAACAATGTGAAAGGAGACATTTAATGTCAATAAAAGCATCGGAGATCTCTTCTATCATAAGAGATCAGATTAATAACTTTGAAAGCCAAGCAGATATTTCAGAAGTAGGAACTGTCCTAAAAGTTGGTGACGGAGTTGCTCAAGTTTATGGTTTGGACAATGTCCAAGCAGGTGAAATGGTAGAATTTACTGGTGGTGTCCAAGGAATGGCACTTAACCTTGAAGAGGACAATGTTGGTATTGTTATTTTTGGTGATGATAGAGGTATTAAAGAAGGCGATACAGTTAAAAGAACACAAAAGATTGTTGAGGTACCTGTTGGTAAAGGCTTGTTAGGAAGAGTTGTCGATGCTCTCGGAAATCCTATTGATGGTAAAGGTCCTATCCAAAGTAGTGAGACTAGTAGAATAGAAGTTAAAGCACCTGGTATTATTCCTAGACAAAGTGTAAGCGAACCAATGCAGACAGGGCTCAAAGCCCTTGACTCACTAGTCCCTGTTGGTCGAGGACAGCGTGAATTGATTATTGGTGATAGACAAACTGGTAAAACAGCTGTTGCTATTGACACAATAATTAACCAAAAGGAAATTAACCAGTCTGATGATGAATCAAAAAAATTATATTGTATCTATGTAGCTATTGGGCAAAAGAGATCAACAGTTGCTCAGGTTGTTAAAACTTTAGAGGAAAATGGAGCTATGGAATACACCATCGTGGTTGCAGCTTCAGCTTCTGATCCAGCACCACTCCAATTTTTAGCTCCTTATGCAGGTTGCTCTATGGGTGAGTTTTTCCGTGATAATGGAATGCACGGTCTAATCGTTTATGATGACTTATCAAAACAAGCTGTTGCGTATAGACAAATGTCTTTATTGCTTAGAAGACCGCCAGGGCGTGAAGCGTTTCCTGGTGATGTTTTTTATCTTCACTCTCGTCTTCTAGAAAGAGCAGCTAAAATGAACGATGAAAATGGTGGAGGTAGTTTAACAGCACTTCCCGTTATTGAAACTCAAGCTGGTGATGTATCTGCTTTTATCCCAACTAATGTGATTTCAATTACAGATGGTCAAATTTTCTTAGAGACAGAATTGTTTTTCTCAGGTATCAGACCAGCAATTAATGTTGGTTTATCAGTGAGTCGTGTGGGTTCCGCAGCTCAAACTAAAGCTATGAAAAAGGTTGCTGGTAAAATCAAATTAGAGTTAGCCCAATATCGTGAGATGGCCGCTTTCTCTCAATTTGCATCAGACCTTGATGCCTCTACCAAACAGTTACTTGCAAGAGGTGAGAGGTTAACAGAACTATTAAAACAAGATCAATACGTTCCAATGTCTGTGGCTGATCAAGTTTTAAGTTTGTACTCAGGTGTTAGGGGTTTCTTGGATAAAATTGAAATATCCAAAATCACAGATTTTCAAGTTAAGTTTCTTGAGGGACTTCGTGCCGATCATTCAGATATTTTTGACGAAATTAATAATACAGGTAATTTCAGCGATGAGTCTGATAAAAAAATCGAGGATTATTTAGAAAAATTCACAGCTAATTATAGTTAATGCCAAATTTAAAAGAATTAAAGAATAGAATTTCTAGTGTTAAATCCACTCGAAAAATTACATCTGCGATGAAGATGGTAGCTGCCAGTAAGTTACGCCGAGCTCAAGAATTAGCTGAGTCATCGAGGGTCTACGCAGATAGCTTAAGTTTTATTCTTTCATCTTTGGCTGGAAATACTAAAAAAAGCGCTGACTTACCAGAAATCTTAACTGGTAGAG
>CACLUX010000010.1 GCA_902610255.1 uncultured Alphaproteobacteria bacterium
TTATTAATAGCTCTATCTACATTATCCTTTGGCATATTTACACTTCGAGCATTTGTTATTGCTAATCTCAATCTTGGATTGGACTCTGGGTCAGTTCCTCCAATCTTCACAGCTATTTGAATTTCTCTTCCTATTTTTGCAAATTGTTTTGCTCTTTTTTTATCTTGAGCACCTTTACGATATTGAATATTTTTAAATTTTGAATGTCCTGCCATGAGCTAAGATAATAAATTACTATCCAAAACGCCACCTATTTGAATAGATTGAATTGAATTTGTGTATCCCTCTTTTGTAGTTATAACTGCTCCAGAAATAGTTGCTAATCCCTCTGAGGGTTCTAATCTATGTGAGTTCGATCCGGTTCTCATTCTTTTGATAGCACTCTCTTTTTTCATACCAATAACAGAATTATAATCTCCTGTCATGCCAATATCAGTTTGAAAACAAGTGCCTTTTTCTAATACCCTAGCGTCTGAGGTTGGAATATGAACATGAGTCCCATATATAGCTGTAAATTTTCCATCATAATTTTGAGCTATACCATTTTTTTCAGACGTTACCTCAGCATGTACCTCTAAAAATGAATAATCTATTTCATGGTCATTGATAATAGATAAAAGCTGTGTATCAATAGAATGAAAAGGGTTAATTAAGGGGAGGTCAATGAATGTTTGACCATGAACTTGACTTACTAATATTCTTTTTCCATTTTTATGAGTAAAAATTTTAAACCCCCTACCTGGAGATCCAACTTCGAAATTTAATGGTCTGATGATATTATGATTTGGGTTTTTATCCATGTATTCTATGATCTCTTTTTGTTTCCAAGCATGATTTCCTAAAGTGATAGCGTCAGCCCCCCAACTTATAAGCTCTTCGTAAATTTTTCCTGTAAGTCCATAACCACCTGCTGAATTTTCAGCATTAATTATTGTAAAGCTAATTTTGAATTGATCTTGAATCTTTTTCAAATTTTCTTTTAGAGCTGTTCTACCTGATCTACCAACAACATCTCCTATCACTAAAAAATTCATAAAGAATAGATTTTTTGTTCTGAGCAAATATAATCTACTTTTTGGTCAAAACTCTCCTGAAAATTGTAGTTGGTTTTTTGAATTTCAAAAGCAGCTAAAATAGTTTTTAAATTTCCTTTTTTTTTCAATTCTTCAATAGTTCTATCAAAAAAACCCCCTCCATAGCCTACCCTAAAACCTTTTTCATTAAATGCAGAGCATGATGCAATAATTATATCAGGATCTAATGTCTTTTCACCCATAGGTTCCATAATACCGCCAAAACCTTTTTCCAAATTTGGACTGTGAGGGTTATATTCAAAGTACTTTAAAGAGGATCCTTTTGATATTACTTTGGGAAGTGAACATTTGATATTCTTATTTATTAAATCATCAGAAATTCTCAATACATCTACCTCATTTTTATATGGATAGAATAAGCCAACAGAACTATTTGGATTAATTTTTTCAATTAAATCTATTATTTTTGAATTTATTTTATTGGAAAAAATATCTAAATCCGAAGTGCTTAGTTGCATTCTTAGTTCCAGGTGATGTTTTCGAATTTGTTTTTTATTCAATAATTATATTATCATTTAGTTTTTTGAAAATTTGCTCAATGTCAGATTTTAGATGATTATTTTCATTTTGTAATTCTTGAATACGGCTCTCATAAAATAATTTCTTATTTAAAGAATCTTTCAATATTTTTTCTTTTTTCAAAACATCTTCCATGGATTTAAGATAGGCAATAAGTGTAGATGTTAAAAAAGGCACATTCTCTTTCTTCTCATCATCTATGAGTTTACTAATTGAAGAAGCGATCTCTTTTACAGTTTCAACATTATCATCGGAACATTGTATTTTTAGTGGTCTTCCTCCGATTGTTAGAGTTAAATTAGCCATCTATATCTATTGAACCCAGTAATTCCTCAATTTTATTACTTGCTTTATCAATAAGTTGAGATTTTTCAGATAACTCAAGTTTGTTATTTTCTAATTCGGTTACTAATTCTGACTCTCTTCTTTCTAAATATTCTATCTTAGCTTTTAATTCTTGTTTTTCATTTATTAATTCTTGGTTATTAATTTTATAATTCTGAAGTTTTGATGCAATTTGCTCAATTTTTTGAAGTATTTGTTGTTGAAATTCGTTCATACTTTAATTATTAGTTATTAAGAAAAGTTATTCCATTGAAAAATTATACTAAATTAGCAAACTGTATCAGATTTTTATCAATTGATGCTGTAGAAAAAGCAAAATCTGGTCATCCTGGTATGCCTATGGGAATGGCTGACATTGCCACAGTGCTCTTTCATGATTTTCTTATTCATAATCCCAAAGATCCAAACTGGTTACTCAGAGATCGATTCGTTTTATCTAATGGGCATGGTTCGATGTTGCTTTACTCACTTTTATACCTCACCGGTTATAAAAAAATGACAATTTCTCAAATTAAAAATTTTAGACAATTGGGCTACATTACAGCGGGACATCCTGAATATGAACAAGATGCTGGAATAGAAATAACGACTGGTCCTCTTGGACAAGGTATTTCGAATGCAGTAGGAATGGCCATAGCCCTTAAAAAGCTTTCAAAAGAGAAAAAATTATCTAAAGCCCCAAAGGTATATGTTTTTTGTGGTGATGGCTGTTTAATGGAAGGAATTAGCCAAGAGGCAATAAGTCTAGCTGGGCACTTAAAACTTAATAATTTGATACTTATATACGATAACAACAACATTAGTATTGATGGATCTACAGACCTAGCTTTTAGTGATAACACAAACCTTAGATTTAAATCAGTAAATTGGGAAGTACATAACGGAAGAGGTCATGATCATAAAAATATTTATAAACTTTTAAAAAAAGCACAATTATCAAAAGTCCCTTGTTTGCTAAATTTTAAAACAACAATTGGATTTGGTTCTCCAAATAAGTCTGCAAAAGCATTATCACATGGCTCACCCTTAGGTTCAGAGGAAGTGAAATTAACTAGAAGTAAATTATCTTGGAATGAAGAACCTTTTCAAATTCCAGATAAACTTTTAAAAATTTGGCGAAATTCATCCACCAAAAATTTACAAATATACAAAAAAACTAAATCAATATCTCACACAACTTTAACAAATAAAGACATAGATAAGTTATTTAATAAAATAGAAATAGATTTAAAAGATTTTAAGTCTGATCAGGCTACTAGAAAATCCTCTGAATCAATATTACACTATTTCAAAAAAGATCATCCGATATTAGGAGGCTCTGCAGATTTAACTGGCTCCAATAATACCAAAGGTAAAGAAATGTCTGTAATGGATAGCATGAACACAACGGGTCAATATATCCATTATGGTGTAAGAGAACATGGTATGGCTGCCATAATGAATGGTATTGCTGCTACCAAAATTTACAAAACATATTCAGGAACTTTTTTGAGCTTTGCTGATTATATGAAGCCAAGTCTTCGTTTAGCTGCACTAATGAAAATTAATCCTATACAAGTTTTCACTCACGACTCTATTGGATTAGGTGAAGATGGCCCTACTCATCAACCTATTGAACAAATTAATATGTTAAGACTCATACCAAATAGTTATGTTTTTAGACCCTGCGATCTTAAAGAAACAATTGTTTGTTGGAGAGAGGCTTTAAAAATCAATGATGCACCTTCATTTATCTGTCTTTCAAGGCAAAATTTGCCACAAATTTCAAATAAACAATTAGACTCAAAAAAATTTAAAGGTGCTTATGTTATATATGGTCCAAAAATTAATAATGATATTACTATTATAGCTACTGGTTCAGAAGTATTTTTAGCTGTCAACGTTGCTGTAAGAGTTAGAGGTGATGGTATTATTGCAAAAGTCATTTCAATGCCATCAACTTCTGTTTTTGAAAAACAATCAAAAAGTTTTAGAAACAATTTATTAAAATCAAAATCTAGTGAAACTTTTGTAATTGAGGCTGGATCAACAATGTATTGGAATAAGTACACAAAATATGAAAATATATTTGGATTAGATAATTTTGGTGCTAGTGCACCCGGGAATGAAGTTTTTAAAAAATTTGGTTTAACAGTAAAAACTATATCTAGTAAAATATTAAGGAAAATTAAAACAAAATGAAAAAAAAAGTAGCGATTAATGGTTTTGGTAGAATTGGCAGGCTTGTTTACCGAGCATTTATGGAAAGATTAAATGAATTTAGTAATCAATATGAGATAAGCTATATAAACGACTTGGCTGATATTGACTCAAATATTCACTTACTTAAATATGATAGTATTCACGGGCCTATCAATATGGAGGTTAATAAAATTTCTAATGAACAATTTTCTACAGGGGAAAATACAGTAACTGTTACATCTGAGAAAAACCCCATTGATTTGAAATGGAAAGATAAGAAAGTCGACATTATATTAGAGTGCACGGGTGTTTTTGCATCTAAAGAAAAGGCAATGTCTCATATCGAAAGCGGAGCAAGTAAAGTTATAGTTTCTGCTCCATGTTCTGGAGCTGATATAACGGTTGTGCAAGGAGTTAATAACAAAAATATTAATATAGATCATCAAATCATTTCTAATGCCTCTTGTACAACTAATTGTCTCGCGCCTATTGCTTTTGTAATAGATCAAGAGTTTGGAATTGAAAATGGATACATGACAACTATTCACTCTTATACAGGAGATCAAAATACAGTAGACACATTTCATAAAGATCTTAGAAGAGCAAGAGCAGCAGCAAGTAACATAATACCAACAAGCACAGGTGCAGCAAAAGCTGTCGGTCTCGTCCTTCCTCATTTAAATGGAAAATTAGATGGTACAGCTATTAGAGTTCCAACGCCAAATGTATCTCTAGTAGATTTTAAATTTAACACAAAAAAAAATATCACAACTGAAAATTTAAATAATAAATTCCAAGAATATGCAAATAGCTCTCTTAAAGGTATTTTAGGAGTGGATACAGACCCTAAAGTATCAAGTGATTATAATCATGACGCAAGGAGTTCTATTTTAGATTTAAGTGAAACTACAACAGTGTCAGATAATTTTGGTAGAATATTGACTTGGTATGATAACGAGTGGGGATTTTCAAATAGAATGCTTGAGACAACCGCTCAAGTGTGTAATTTATAAGGGCTATTATGAAAGTAACAAATACTACAAGAAAAATTATATCAAACTACACTCACGAAAATATAGGTGTCAGATCAAATCTGATGAAAATTTTGGGACATGGAAAGTTAGGCGGAACTGGAAGAATGATTATTTTACCTGTCGATCAGGGTTTTGAACACGGGCCCGATAGAAGTTTTGCTGTAAATTCCCCAGCTTACGATCCAAACTATCATCACCAACTTGCAATAGATGCTGGTTTATCTGCTTATGCTGCTCCTCTTGGTTTACTGCAAACGAGTTCTGGGAATTATAATGGTCAAATTCCAACTATATTAAAAATTAATAGCTCTAATACTCTTGCAACTTCTCTTGATCAAGCTGTTACTGGGAGTGTAAATGATGCATTAAAATTAGGATGTGCTGCAATAGGTTTTACGATTTATCCTGGGTCTGATCATAATTTTGAATTAATGGAAGAATTTAAAAGACTTAGTTTTGAGGCTAAAGAAAAAGGACTAGCTGTTGTTTTATGGGCTTATGCGAGAGGTTCAAAGATTAGCAAAAAAGGTGAAACAGCGATGAACATAATTTCATATGCAGCACACATGTCTGCTCTATTGGGGGCAAATATAATTAAAGTAAAACTACCTAGTGATTTTTTAGAAGAAGATCCAACTAAAAAATCATTTGAAGAGAATAATATACCTTTAAGCACTTTAAAAGATCGTGTGGCTCATATCAAAAAAGTTGCATTTAATGGAAAACGCTTAGTTGTATTTTCAGGTGGCGATGCAAAAGATGATCAAGCTTTAATGGATGAGGTGCTTGCAATTCACCAGGGAGATGGAAACGGGTCAATTATTGGAAGAAATTGTTTTCAAAGATCGAGAGAAGATGCCTTGGCTTTATTAGAGCGAATGATTCAAATTTATAAATCTAAATGAAGATTAATGCTAACGACTTAAAGATAGGAAATATAATTCAGCATAACAATTCGCTTTGGAAAGTTGCTAAATTATCTCACACACAACCTGGAAAAGGTGGTGCTTATATTCAAGCTGAGTTGAAAAATATTTCAAACCAGTCAAAATTAAATGAGAGATTTAGAAGTTCAGAGTCTCTTGAAAAAATTCGCGCTGAAGAGTTAGACCATCAATTTTTATTTCGTAGTGGAGAGGATTTTACTTTTATGAATAACCAAACCTATGAGCAAATAGTTATGAATATTAGCCAAGTGAATGAAAATACAGCAAAATTTCTTGAAGATGGAATGGAAGTCTCTATTGAGTTTTATGATGAAAAACCAATGAATGTTAATCCTCCTGAAAGTCTTACAGTACAAATAGCCGAAACAGAGGCTGTTGTTAAAGGACAAACAGCATCTTCATCGTATAAACCAGCATTGTTAACTAACGGTGTAAGAGTTACTGTTCCACCTCATATTGAAACGGGTGACAAAATTAGAATAAACACGTCTGAATTAACTTACATAGAAAAAGCAAAATAAATTTTTCTATGGCTATTGTCCCACCAGTAATTGTTGTTATGGAAAAGGCATGTAGGAATGCTGCTAAATCTTTAATAAGAGATTTTGGGGAGCTTGAGAAACTTCAAATTTCTAAAAAAGATAAAAATGATTTTGTATCCTCTGCAGATATTAGAGCATCTGAAACTATCAGTTATAATTTAGGAAAAGATAGACCTGATTTTCTTCAAATTGACGAGGAGACTTTTAGTGCTGAAGATTTAGATAAGCTTAAAGGAAATACTCCTGTGTTTATCTCAGACCCACTTGATGGAACAAAAAATTTCATACATGGAAATGGTTATTTTGCAGTAACCATTGGATTGATGCAAAAAGGAGAGATTATTGCTGGTGTTACATATAACCCAATTTTGAATGAATTATTTTGGGCTCATAAAGGTTCTGGGTCTTGGATTAACAACCAAAGGCTCAGGGTTTCCCAAAGAGATAAGTTAGATGGATGTATGTTTACATCTGGTGTGCAAATCAAGCATGAAGATATTCTTGAAAAAGGAATTGCTCAAATAGGATCACTTCAAAGGAAAACAAGTGTCAGAATACTTGGTTCTTCAGCTCTTGATTTAGCGAATGTGGCATCAGGAAAATTTGATGGATTTTGGTCATTAAGATTAAATCTTTGGGATATCGTAGCAGGTATTATTTTAGTAAATGAGGCTGGTGGGATATGCCTAAATGAAAAAGGTAATGTTTTTGATCCCTTAAATGATGAAAGTCTAATAGCCTCTAGTGCAGCCATTAGCGGCGAATTGCTGAGAAGCCTATAAATATTTACTTGATTTTTTAATCTTTGATCTCTATTTTCTCATAACCATGAAACAAAAAATACATCCTGATTACCATGAAATTATTGTAGAACGTACTGACGGATCAACATATAAGACGAGATCTACTTGGGGTAAAGCTGGCGATACTATGAAGCTTGAAATTGACCCATTATCTCATCCAGCTTGGAATCAAGGATCTGGAAAAATGGTTGACTCAGGTGGAAGAGTTGCACGTTTTAAAAATAAATATAAGTCATTTAATATTTAATATTTTAATAAGACCATGTCTGACAATAAACCTTTAATGCCCTTAGCTACGGCCGTATGGTTGGTAGACAATACTGCTTTAAGTTTTTCCCAAATATCTCAATTCTGTCAATTACATGAGCTAGAAGTTCAAAGTATTGCAGATGGTGAGGACGCTTATCGTATGCAAGGATTAAACCCTATAGCCAGTGGTCAATTAACTATGGATGAGATTAAACGTTGTGAGGGAGATCATTCACTTGAACTTCAATTGCAAAATAAAAAATCTGAGTCCATTCAATCGAGCGTTAAAACAAAAAAATACCTACCATTATCAGTAAGACAAGAAAGACCTAAGGCTATAGCTTGGCTAATTCGTGAGTATGGAAATATACTAACAGATACACAAATAGCTAAACTTACAAGTTCTACAAAGCCTACTGTTGCTAATATAAGGGCTGGTAATCAATCTCAACCAATTACAGAATTTAGAAACCCCACTGATCTTGGCTTATGTACTTATGAAGAGCTCGAAGCACTAGTTGAAAAAGGTCAGCGAAAAGCAGAACGCGAGAGAAAAGCAAAAGAAAAGGCAGAAAAATTACAGTCTACTACTGCTTAGTGAAGAATAAATAAACATCTCCTAATCTTATACCAAATTTTTTCATAGTAGCTTTGTTGAATACATTTTTTTCATCTTGCATAATCATCCAATCATCAAATTTAACATTCATTATTCCATCACCATACTTGAGTTTTAATGTATAATGCCAGTTTAAAGCATTACCTGAACTTTCACCTAAAGCTACACCTATAATATCATCAGAAATTCCTTCGTAAGTATTTTCACCAGTTTTTTTTATTTCCCATCTTCTGAATTCTTCCTCTCCATCATCATAGAGGAAGGTCTCATTGAGAATAAAATTATCTTCCTGTTGAATACCTTCCATTTCAACAGTAAATTGTCGCCTTACTTTTCCAAGTCTATCAATAAAAAGACCACTAGCTGTTGTTTTTCCTAAAAAATACTCTTCTATTTTAAATATTGGTTTTTTGTTAGCAAAGTCTTCAAGTTTCATGTTATTGCACCCACTGACAAATATTAATAAAATACTCGCTATTAATACATTTCTCATACACACAATCAATACGCTCATTGATGAAAGTAGATCTTTAACAGATTTAATTTACTTATTGATAAAATCTATTTGATATACATCAATAGTTTTTGCCTTAAAACCTCCTGAACAATATGATAAGTAAAAATTCCACATTCTTTTGAAATCTTCAGAGTAACCTAAATTTTTTATTATATCCCATTTATTGTTAAAATTTTTTCTCCACATCTCAAGTGTTTGATAATAACTATCCGCCATTTGATTTTTAATTTGGAAGTCGAATTTTTTTTGATTAGCTATTTTTTCTAAAGCTTTTACTGATGGTAACATTCCACCAGGAAAAATATATTTTTGAATAAAATCAATTTTTCGAGTATACCTCTCAAAGAAATCATCAAAGATTACAATAGTTTGCATTGAAAAGACTCCCGATGGTTTTAACAAATCTTTAATTTTTTCAAAATAAGTTTGCCAATATTGTATTCCAACAGCCTCAAACATTTCAATGGAGTAGATTCTAGAATATTCTCCTTGATGTTCTCTGTAATCTTTATATATGACATTTAGCTTATTTTCTAGGTGATGTTCTCTAATTTTTGTTTTTACAAATTCGTATTGCTCTTTTGAGATAGTTAAAGTATCAATTTTGATATCAGGGAATTTTGAAATTAAATAAAAAGCAAAACTTCCCCATCCAGACCCAATTTCTAAAACATGATCTCCTGGTCTAGGCTCATTACCCTTAATAAGACTTTCAAATTTATTTTTTTGTGCCTCAGATAACGTTTCCAAGCCTGTTTTAAAAAAACCAGAGGAATAAGTTAAAGTATCATCCAGCCACTCCAAATAGAAGTCATTACCAAGATCATAGTGAGCATGAATATTTTTTTTACTTTGAAATAATGAGTTTTTAGTTTTATTCATATATTTTTTTGATAAAAATCTGTAAAACTTAGATCCACTCATTTCGTTACCAAAAGCTCTTTCATTCAGTGCTCCAAACTCTAAGAATTTACTTAAATCGTCTGCTTCAAATTTCTTTTTTATATAAGCTTCACCAAGCCCAACTGAACCACGAAAATACAAATCCCATATCATAGAGATACTACTAATTGTTAAATGCACTGAAGGACCCTCTAATTCACCGTAAAACTCATAAGATTTACCCTTAACATTTAAAGTCAAAGATCCATATCTGATTTTAGAACAAACTTTTTTTATATATCTATCAATAAACAAGATTTTACCTAATTGTAACTAGTCTAAGTATAGATTATCTTTTATTCTATTGGAATATTTAAAGAATTTACTTTTTTTTAATAAAAGCTTGATTGCCTGATAGTGAATAAGAGTGATTGTTTTTACACTCCCAAAAATATTTAAAATTAAAAACAAAATAAAATTATAGAAAGTTATTTCTTTTAAATTTAAATCTATAGAGGCATAAAATATTTGCTCCTTTTTAATGTTAAATTGATTAATATTACAAAAAAAATGGTTTTTTCTTTTATTTTTTGAAGAAATCTTATAAGTGCAGTCCATTTCAATAAATGGTGACACATACATATTTTTTTTAAACTCTTTATCTTTAAATTTGTTTAAAGTTAAATAATGAACTTGGTCTCCAAATGTATTTTTCACTTCATATATGATCGACTTAACTTTATTTTTATTATCAAGATATAAATAAAAGCTAATAGGGTTAAAAGAATAACCAACAATTGATGGGATACATATAAATTGAATGCTATTAAAAACAATATTATGTTTTTCAGCAACATTTTTTGCAAAATCATATAAACTCTTTTTTTTATTTCTAAATCCGTGCTGTTTATAAAAAATTGAAAAAAAGTTAAATCTATTTAGAGATATAAATGGATGGATGTTTATTGTGTTACTTAGATTTATACTTAAGTAGGGTGCATTATATTGAAAAAAATTATCAGTATCCCTTGTTCTTTTATGAATTATTTTACCTACTCCAAAACAATGAGAAGAAATTAATTCCATTGCACTCTTGATGTATCCGCATTTTTAAAATCCTTTAAATCTATATTTAACCTTTTACAAACTTTTATAGCAGATTGAATACCGTCTTCATGAAAACCATAGCCAAGATAACTACCAACATAATAGGAATTCTCATAGCCTTGAATTTGTGAAATATTTTTTTGAGCATTTAGAGTTTTAGGTGAGAATATTGGATGTTCGTAAATTGTTTGATAGTGATTCTGATTTTGATCCTGATTTAGAGAGACAAAGAAATTGTCATCGGTTTCTAGTGGTTGCAATTTATTCATCCAATAACTTAAAGTACATTTATTATTTAAATTCGTATGAAAATTCCAACTTGACCAAGCTTTTAAATGAGTTGGCATAAGAGAGTTATTTTGATGCAATTGTGCTAAATTTTTTTGAAAATCAAATTCATTTAAAACCTCATGCTCTTTCTGATGTATTTTATCTAAAAGAGGAAAAAAATGGTTGGGAGGACATGCAAATATTATAATATCAAAAACAGATTTTTTTCCTTCAAAGAAAATTTCAATCTTGTCATTTCTTGAAATTTTTTGAATTCTACATGACTTTTTGATTTTAAATTTTGCAGATTTAATTAATAAATTGATATATTGTTTAGAACCATTTCTTATTGTTTTCCATTGTGGTCTATCCGTGAAATTAAACAATTTGTGATTTTGAAAAAAATTAATAATACTTTTTAATGGCTGATTAAGAGAGTCTTGATCGGGAGTTGACCAAATACTTGAAATTAAAGGAACAAGATGGAAATTAATAAATTCATCAGAGTAATTTTTTGTTTTAAGAAAATCTCTAATTGAGATATCTGATGTAATATTTTTTTTTTGATAAACTTTATAAAAAATAATGATGTCTTTTAACATTTTGTAGAATTTTAAATTAAAAAAATTTTTACGATCTGCAAATAATGCACCTAAACTTCCTCCCCCATACTCGAATTTGTTTTCCTCATTAAGAAAACTAAAGGACATATTGCTATTAAGAGTTTCGACTTTGAGAAGATCAAAAAATTTTGTTAAATTTGGGTATGTCAGTTCATTGTATACAATAAAACCTGTATCTATTGGTATAATATTTCCGTTACTATCTTTGACTTCTCTTGTATTTGCATGCCCACCTAAATAATCATTTTTCTCAAATAGTGTTACATCAAAATATTCTTGTGAAAAATATGCTGTAGATAATCCCGCTATACCAGATCCAATTATAGCTACGCTTTTTTTCAAATTATGATTTCGTTTGTTGATAAGCATCAAGTGCTCTGTTGCGAGACTCTTTCAAATCAACGATTGGATTAACATATTTTTTTTCTTTGACTAAACTATCTAATAATTTTTTATCTAAATATGGCTCAAATACTGTTTTTGATGAATTAAATATTTTTAATTGTGGAATATACTTCAAGATAAATTGAGCCTGTGGATCAAACTTTTCTGACTGAAGCACAGGATTAAATACACGAAAATATGGAGAAGCATCTGCGCCACAGCCTGCTATCCACTGCCATCCAGCTGCATTACTAGCTTCATCATAATCTAGTAAACTTTTTTGAAAATACCGCTCACCTAATGTCCAGTTTAATAATAAATTTTTCACAAGAAAACTTCCAACAACCATTCTAAGCCTATTATGCATCCAACCCTCTTCATAAATTTGACTCATTGCAGCGTCTACAAGAGGTATGCCTGTTTTACCCTCGGTCCATAGAGCAAAATCTTTTTTGCTACTTCTCCATGGGAATTTTTTAAATTTAGGGTTAATCGGTTTAGTTGATAAATCTTCAGAATAATACAACAATGAATAAGAAAATTCTCGCCAGCCAATTTCTGATAAATAAGTATTTACAGCACTATTAGATTTTTTTGAGTCTTGGATTTTTTTAATTATTACCCGCGGGGATATCTCTCCAAATCTTAAGTGAGGAGATATTCTTGATGTTTGATCAAAATCAGGTCTATTTCTATTTATATCATATTTATCTATACGAGAAGAAATGTAAGTTTCAATTTTTTTCAAAGCTGCATCCTCTCCTGGACTCCAATAATTATTAAACTTCTCATACCAACTTCTATTAGATAAAAAATTGATTTTAGTTTTTTCATTGTGTTTAAATGATTTGATTGATGTATTTTTTTGGTATGAAAATTTCTTGTTTAAATAAACTTTAAAAGCAGTTTTCCAATAAGGAGTAAAAACTTTAAAGAACTGACCAGAGTTATTTTGTACTTCCCAAGGCTCATTAAGTAAGTGTGAATTAAAAGTTTTAACATGAATATTTTTATTTTTAAAAAAACTCTTTATCTCAGTGTCTCTTTTAATAGATTGGTCTGAGTAGAGCCTATTCCAAATTAATGATGAAATTTTGTATTTTTCAATTAGGTGTGAGAGATTTTTTTTTGCTTCACCATCAGTTATAATAAGCTTTACATTAAATTTTTGTTCTAAATTCTTGGAATGCAAATGAAGAGTTTTGTTTAACCACCATTGACCAGCATCTCCAGTGGCTCTCTTTTCAATGTCATCATAAATATAAACAAGTAATGCTGGGGTTTTTTGTTTTGATATAAATTCCAGACAAGGATTATCAGTAATCCTAAAGTCTCTTCTCAGCCAATATAAAGTTCTATTTTCGATGATAAAATAATAACAAAATTATTTACTATGAGGAGGCATTTTCTTTTCTACAAACCAAACATGCTGTTTCAAAACAGGGTCATACTTTCTCTGGCGAAGTTTGTCAGAAACTTTCAATCCTTTAGTGGGTTTACGCACAATATATTTTGTGCCAGTTTCAGGTTTTTCTTCAGGTATTAACTGTTTAAGTTGGTATGTAGACTTTTTAGCCATTGGCGTAAACTAAACTAATTTTGAATTTGGTCAACATTGATATTTAATGAAATTAATGAACTTTTTTCCAATGTTCTCGCTTATCTTTGAGAGAACGTCTCTTTTTTTCTGTCATATTATCAAAACAGATGGAACATGAATATCCTTCTTCATATTTAGGAGATTTTCTCTCTCTTGGAGTTAAGGGCATGTTACACCCATAACAAAGCTTACTCGTACCTTGAGAAAGTTGCTTGTTCAAAGATACTCTGTAGTCAAAAACAAAGCATTCACCCTTCCATGAGTCAGCAGATGTGGTTTCAAAATATTTTAATATTCCTCCTTTAAGCTGATATGTCTCAATACCATATTTTTCCATTAAAGGTCCTGCTTTTTCACATCTAATACCACCTGTACAATAAATACCAACTTTTTTATTCTGAAATTTTTCTTTGTTATTCTTTATATAATTTTTGAAATCTTTAAATGTTTTAATTTTAGGGTTGATAGCATTTTTATAATGACCAATTTTAAATTCATAATCATTTCTTGTATCAAGAATTTCTACATTTTTATCATTGGCAAATTTATCCCAATCACTTGGTTTAATAAACTTAGATTTTTTAATGTCTAAAAATTTTAATCCAAAATCAGATGTAACTATTTCCTTTTTAAGTTTTATTTTAAACTCGTTAAAAATTCTTTGGCCATTAAAGTCTGATATTTTTATATTTTCTTTAGTGACTCCTAAAGAAATTAAATAGTCGATAATTTTTTTTTCTAGTTTTGAAGAGACTGCTATTGTCCCATTTATACCTTCCTCACTGACAATAATCGAACCTTTTATTTGTTTTAAAAGAAAGTGTAAATTTAACCTCTCTTTTAATAATCTGGGATTAGGTACGTTAAAGAAACTATAAAACGCAATGACTCTCATTAGTATGTTTTATAACAAATGTATAGATTGATCAAATAAGGCGTTTAAATTACTTTGATTTTATTAGTAAATTGATTTTCAAATTTAACTAACTGAGGCATAAATTTAAACCAAGCATCTTTCAAAGCTTCTACAAATTTTTCGGTAGACTCTGGGTCATGACATGGAGTAGGAGTTATTCTTATTCTCTCAGTTCCTTTTGGGACTGTTGGATAATTAATAGGCTGAACATAAACCTGGTGCTCATTTAAAAGAAAATCACTAATCTCTTTACATAATTTGCTATCTCCAATTAATACTGGGATTATATGTGAACCTGAGTCTAAAAAAGGAATACCTGCGGTTCGTAGTTCTTTTTTAACAAAATCAACATTCTCAAAGAATGAAGATCGAATTTCATCGTTTTTCTTTACTTGTCTAATGCTCTCTAGACTTCCAGCAGCTACTGCTGGGCACATGGATGTTGTGAAAATAAATCCTTTTGAAAAACTTCTAACAAAATCAATTATTGTCTCAGTCGAGGCTATGTAACCTCCAGCTAGACCAAATGCTTTTGCCAATGTTCCATTGATAATATCAATATGCTCAGATAATCCTTTTTGATCTGCTACACCTGCTGCATTGGGACCATATAAACCTACAGCATGAACTTCATCTAAGTATATTAATGCTCCATTATCCTGAGCAACCTGAATAATGTCTTCTAGTGGTGCAAAATCAGCTTCCATTGAATAGACAGACTCCAAGACGATAATTTTTGGTCGAGAAAAATCTACTCCCTTTAGAATGTCCTTTAGGTGTTTTACATCATTATGACGATAAATAGCTTTTTCTTTTTTGCTTGTACGAATTCCTTCTATAAGTGATGCGTGATTTAGTTCATCACTTAATACTAAACAATTATCAAAAGCAGATATAATAGACTTTAGTGCAGACTCATTAGCACTATATCCAGAATTAAATGCTAGAGCTCTTTCTTTTTTATGTAAGAGTGCGATTTCTTTTTCGAGTTGAATATGGAAATTAGTAGTACCTGATATATTTCTTGTTCCTCCGCTTCCCGCTCCTAACTTTTCAGCAGCAGATTGCATTGCGGAAATAACTTCTTTGTTCTGGCTCATGCCTAAGTAATCATTTGAACACCAGACATCAATCTCTTCGGTTTGACCATTACTATGTCTTGTAGCTTTGGGATACTGTCCAGCTTTTCTTTCTATGTTGTTAAATACTCTGTAGTGGCCTTCATCCTTAATTTTATCAATTTCAGATTGAAGGGTGCTTAAATAATTAGATTTCCAATTATGATTTTTCACAAATATTAATTTATTTTTTACTAATTTAAAAGATACTGCAATAAAGACGCATAAAGCCTCTAATTAGGGGCTTTTTGTCCTATTTATCCTAGGAATTACTTCTTTGCCAATCAGTTCAATAGATTTGATTAAATTTTCATGGGTAATATCAGCTATATCCATTTGAAATTGGAATCTATCAATACCTCCAAGGGCTTGACTATGTCTGATAATCTTTTCAGCGACCTGATCAGGATCGCCTAAAACTATAGCTCCTAATGGACCAATTTGATTGTTAAATTGGTCTCTCGTCACAGGACCCCAACCTCTTTCTTTTCCAATTTTTGTGAACATTTTATGATAACCCTCATAATAAAAATCTATTGCTTCATCCATACTATTTGCGACATATCCCAGTGAATGAAGTCCTACGGAGAGTTTTTCTGGGGGGTGTCCTGCTTCTTTACCCGCCTGTCGATAAATATCTACCAAAGGCCTAAAGCGATGAGTATTGCCTCCAATTATGGCAATCATTAGAGGTAAACCCATTGAACCTGCTCTTGCAAACGATTGAGGTGTGCCACCAACACCTAACCAAATTGGGACAGGGTTTTGAATGGGCCTTGGATAAATAGGTAAATTATTTATCGAAGGTCTAAATTTACCAGACCAACTAACAAATTCATTTTCTCTAATTTTTAAAAGCAAACCGAGCTTTTCAATAAACAATTCATCATAATCTTTGAAATCCAAACCAAACAATGGAAAGGCTTCAGAAAATGATCCTCTTCCAGCTACCATTTCTGCTCTACCTCCGGATATCAGATCAAGAGTAGACAAGTTTTGAAATACACGAACAGGATCTGCTGCGCTTAAAACAGTTACAGCACTTATTAGCTTAATATTTTTTGTTTGTGCTGCAGCTGCAGATAATATCATAAACGGTGCTGAGTCTAAAAATTCTTTTCTATGATGCTCTCCTATCCCAAATGAATTTAATCCAACTTCATCTGCAAAAATAATTCTATCAATAACATTATTAATGGCTTTAACACTATCTGAGCCCTCTCTTTTATCTGCAAAACTGTCTATACCGATTTCCAAGGTGTTTTTCTAAAATTTTTCAGTGTTTGTTCTAATTTCAATTTCCCATGACCAAGCTTTTTTATCCTGTAAATAAAAATTTAGGTATTGTTTTGCAATTTCATCAGGGTGTATCATTTGATAATTTCCAATTGGTTCTTTACCTATTCCTCCATCTATAACGAAATGGCCTATATGAATATTTTGTGGGTGCAACTCTCTTGCCAAAGATTGTGCTAAGCCTCTCAAACCAAACTTTCCCATAGCAAAAGATGCAGATTTGGCAAAACCCTTTACACTTGCAGATGATCCAGTGAAAAAAATATTACCTTTTCCTATTTTTAACATTCTTTTTACTGATTCATGCGCTATTAGAAAAGCCCCATAACTATTTACTTTTATTGATTGAAGCATTTCATCAGGATCGTATTCAATAAAAGGTTTTACAATTCTAAGAGATGGATTATAGATAACAATTTCTGGAGTGCCTATAATTGAGTCAGTCTGCAAAAATAAATTTTGAACACTTTTATTTTCCGTTGAGTCACACTTAAAAACTAAAGCGTCGATCTCTTTTTTTAAACTATCAAGTTTGTCTATGTTTCTGGCAGCAAGTACAATTTTCATCCCCTTCGAATTAAATGCTCTAGCCAAAGAAGCACTTAAACCTGATCCTGCTCCGACAATTAAAACTGCTTTTTGTGTCATAATTTCAAACGTTATTTAGATATAACATATTTTAAAATAAGTACATATTGACCAATAAGTCTCGCTTAAATTGTATTAGCGTTGATTATTTGTTATTTCTTAATGTCATCAATGGTTATGAAAAAGATTGTTTTATTATCAAGAAAAAGTTTTCTCGCTAAAATTCAGACACACATTGCGGAAATGGAAATTAATAAAATACAAAAAAATATAATTGATACGCATTACTCATCAAGCGTTGGTGACACGGACATGTCAGCTAAAGCTTGGGAAAAACATGGATTTGGAATATTTACAAATTCACTCTCAAAAAAATTAATCTTAAAAGATGTAGATGTGGTAGTTCATTCATTCAAAGATCTCCCTGTTAAAAATCTTAATAAGACCTCTTTTATTTGTCTCAAAAGAGATGATCCAAGAGATGTTATTCTTATTAAAAAGACTTCATTAAATAAAAAAAAATTAGTTATAGGGACATCCTCTCCTAGAAGAAAATATTATTTAAAAAAATTAAGAGAGTTTTTACCCTTTGAAGAATTGAAGCCATTCGACATTAGGGGAAACGTACCATCTAGGCTGGAAAAAATATTAAATTCCTCAAAAGAGGACGGGGTGTTTATGGCAAAAGCTGCTATAGATAGAATTTTTAATTATGGAGAAAAAATTAATAAAAAAGATTATAGAAATTTTAAATTGAAATTTAAAAAGTTTGAAAAAATAATTTTACCAATTTCTGAATTTCCTAGTGCTGCAGCACAAGGGTGTATTGCTTTGGAATATAGGAGAGGTGATCTTAAAACAGAAAAAATATTGAAAAAAATTAATCATTTACCTTCGTTAGATGATTGTCAAAGAGAGAGAAAATATTTATACAAATGGGGAGGTGGTTGCAATTTAGATGTAGGTGTAACTATTGAAAATATTCTAAATGAAAAAATCTTATTTGCACAAGGGAAAGATAATCAAACAAAAAAATATTTTAAAGAAAAAAAATATCTAAATAATAAAAAAGTTAAAAAGGTTAAAAATATATTTCCTTCAAGCTTATCAAAATATCAAATGTTTCAGAGAAATTTGCATGAATTTAATAAAACAGTAAAAAATAAAAATGTTTTGGCCACAAGATCAGAATTTAAAGAGTTTAAATCTTTGAAAAGTGTATCAAATCTTATAACTTCCGGCGTTAGTTCTTGGAAAAAAATAAGTAAAATGGGCATTCTTGTAAATTCTTCTCTCGATAGTTTTGGTGAAAATTATCGAGAAATTAAAAATTTTTATAAAGATAATCAAAAACCTACTTATAAACTTACATATGAAGGAAATATGCTAAATAAAAAATTCCCTGTTATATCACACTATAGTTTAGTCCCTTTGATTAATGACAATACGATTGATAATTTGTTTGTAGCTGAGAGTTTTTATTGGATGAGCTTCTCTGCATTTAAATTAGCTATACAACTAAGACCAGAAATACTAAATAAGCGTAATTCTTGTGGACCTGGTCAAACGTATCTTCAAATTTCTAAATTTATTCCTAAAAATCAATTAAATGTATATCTTACTTATGATGATTTTAAAAATTTTGAACTTAAATGATTAAAAATTATTTTCCTATTGATCAATCAAAATCTCTTAATAAGAAAATCTTAATTCAACCTTTATTTGTGGATCAAAAGGTAAAAAATTCAAAGGAAATTAAAGGATTAGGTGATAATAAGAGTTGGTCATCTTCATCTATTATTAAGGCAATTGAAAAGGATTTAAAAAAAGGTATCAAAAATTTTCTTCTTTTTATCGTTCCAAATAAAAAACAAAAACATCCAGAGGATTTTAGCTTTCACTATGAAGTTATAAGAAAAATTAAAAATTATTTTGGAAAAGATATAGTTTTACTTATAGATACATGCTTATGCTCAATAACTGTTGATGGGCATTGTGGAGTTACTCATAAAAAATCAATTGACCTTAATAAGACACATTACTCTTTAGGATTAGCTGCAAATACATATCTTGAGGCCGGAGCTGATATAATTGCACCAAGTGACATGATGAAAAATACGACTAAATATTTAAGAAAAATATTTGTTCAAAATGGTTTTTCAAATTCTCAAATAATGAGTTACTCAACAAAATTTAAAAGTCACTTCTACGGCCCGTTTAGAGATGTTGCAAAATCATCACCAAAGGGATTTGATCGATCATCATATCAATTACCTGTTGAAGACAAAGTAAAGGCGATTAAAAGCTCAATTAATAATGCAGCTCAAGGTGCAAATTATTTAATGGTTAAGCCTGGAATGACTTCAATAGATTTAATAAGAGATATAAAAAAGGAGACGCTGCTTCCCACGGGTGCGTACCAAGTAAGTGGTGAGTATGCTAGTCTACAAATGCTCAGCAAAGCTAAATTTGGCAATTATGTTGATTTGCTCTTAGAGTCTTTAACGGTACTCAAAAGAGCTCAAGCAGATTTTATTATTACTTATGGAGCTAGAGATATTGCAAAATACCTATAACAAAAATTTTTTTAATGCCTTAAATAAAGTTGAACAAAAAATTCCTCCAATTTGGTTTATGAGACAGGCTGGTCGATATCATCAGCATTACAGAAAATTAAAAGAAAAATATTCTTTTGAACAATTATGTAAAGAGCCTGAGCTTGCTTGTGAGGTAACTCTTGGACCTATTGTTGAATTCGATTTTGATGCTGCAATATTGTTTAGTGATATTCTTTTTCCTTTAGATTATTTAGGTATGAGTTTGAAGTTTAATCCTGGACCAATATTTGAAAAAAATTTAAGTTCAAAAATGATATCCGAATTTAATATTGATGAATTTGAAAGTTTTATAGATTTTCAGAATATATCTCTAAAACATATTAGAAATGAACTATCAAATGATAAATCCTTAATTGGATTTACTGGTGGACCTGTAACCTTATACTATTTTGCAACGAGGAATAATCCTGTATCACAAACACTATTTCAACAAACCCTGCCCGTATTAGAAATGTTAATACAAAAAAATATACAAATTCAATTACAAAATCACATTGATTTGTTAATGATATTTGATACTGAGGCTAATAAACTAAATGATAAAGATTTTGATGAATTCGTTATTCCTTTTTTAGTTAAAATTTCAAATAGTTATCCAAATAAAATTGGATATTTCACTAAAGAAATTTCTCAAACTAAATTTAATAAATTACAAAATTTAAAAAATTTAAAACTTACAGTTTTAGGCACTAATTTGGAGGTTTTCACTGAATTACCAAAGACACATTTATCTTTACAGGGGAATTTTTCAAATGATTTGTTAGCTATGGAGGACACTAAATCCTTTTCTGATTATATTGATAAATATATTGAGAAATGCTTACAGAGTGAGCCTTCTCATAGATCTGGGTGGATTGCTAGCCTCGATCACGGTGTAAAAAAAACTACTCCTGAGGCTAATGTTCATTTATTCATAGAAAAGATAAGAACTAAGTTATCATAAAAATCGTAATGTTTTTCAATGGCTTCATTTAAAGGTAATAATCTCTACGTTCATGGCTCTGGTCTTAAGACAGGTATTTTGATCACAAATTTAGGAACACCAGATGAACCAACTAAGTCATCTTTAAAGACTTATCTAAAACAATTTCTATCAGATGAACGTGTCATAGAAACGCCAAAAGCTATTTGGTGGCCTATTCTTAATGGGATAGTTTTGAATACTCGACCAGCAAAGTCAGCTAAAAATTACAAATCTGTTTGGACAGAGGATGGTTCACCTCTTCTATTCCACACAAAAAACCAATTATCGAAAATAAAAGAATTTATTAATAAGAAATATCAAAATATCGTATTTGATATTGGAATGCGTTATGGGAATCCTAGCATCTCGAAGGGTTTAAATAATCTTAGAAATCAAAATTGTGATCGTATTATTATTTTACCTTTATACCCTCAATATTGTGCGGCTACAACGGGCTCAACGTTTGATGCTGTTGCAGAAGAATTAAAAAGTTGGCGTTGGGTACCATCTCTTCGTTTTATTGGAGGATATTACGAAAATGAACTTTATATTAAAGCTCTAAAAAATAGCATTGAAGAATTTTGGACTAAAAATTCAAAACCAAAAAAAATCATATTTAGTTATCATGGTGTTCCAAAAAAATATTTAGATAAAGGGGATCCGTATCATTGTTTTTGCAGAAAAACTACTAGGCTGGTTGCAGAGACCATGGGCTTACCAGAGGAAAGTTATATGACCACATTTCAATCTAGATTTGGACCAGCAGAATGGCTTCAACCTTACACAGATAAAACTATAGAGAGCTTAGCAAAAAATGGTACAGACCACATTCATGTTATAAGTCCTGCTTTTTCCTCAGATTGTCTCGAGACAATAGAAGAACTTAACGAGGAAAATAGAGAAATATTCATGGAAAATGGTGGAAAGGAATTTGGATATATTCCTTGTCTAAATGATCGAGAAGATCATATACTCCTACTCACTTCGTTGATAGAAAACGAACTGCATGGGTGGGTATGAGTGATCAAATAAAAAATCAACAAACTAAAGCAGAAAAGTGGTTTCGAGAACTTCGAAATCAAATGGTTGGATCAATACAAAAGCTTGATGGGTCTGAATTTATAGAAAAGGAGTGGCAAAGACCTGGTGGTGGTGGAGGTTTGATGTCCTTACTAAAAGGAGAAATATTTGAAAAAGTAGGAGTAAATATTTCAACAGTGCATGGTAATTTTACTGAAGAATTTAAAAAATCAATGCCGGGAACCGAAGAGGATCCAAGCTTTTGGGCCAGTGGTATCTCAGTCGTAGCTCACATGAAAAACCCGAAAATTGCTGCAGCTCATTTTAACACTAGGTACATAACCACAAAAGGAAAACAATGGTTTGGTGGTGGTTGTGATTTAACCCCTGCAATACCTGAAAAATTAGAAACAGATAATTTTCATCAAGGTCTCCAACGAACATGTGATCAACATAATTCAACTTATTATGAAAAATTTAAAAAACAATGTGATGAATACTTTTATTTAGAGCATCGAAAAGAAAGTAGAGGCATAGGAGGGATTTTTTTTGATTATATCAATACAGACTTTGATAAGGATTTATCATTCATAAAAGATGTTGGGCAATTCTTTGTTAATTTTGTAATTGAAAACTCAAAAAGAAAAAAAGATTTTAACTTTAATCAAGATGACTTAGATGCTCTCTCAAAAAAAAGATCTCGTTACGTAGAATTTAATTTGCTTTATGATAGAGGGACATTATTTGGATTAAAAACCGGTGGTAATATTGATGCCATATTAATGTCAATGCCTCCAGAGGCTAAATGGTGAAAAAATGTATGAGTTATTAAAAATTTTACATATCATATCTTTTGTATCATGGTTTGCAGGGTTATTTTATTTACCAAGACTTTTTGTTTATCATGTAGAAAACATAACCAATCCTGAAATAAATAGTGTATTTCAAAAAATGGAATATAAATTGCTAAAAATTATAATGAACCCAGCAATGATATTGACTTGGGTATTTGGTTTAGCCCTTATCCATTATGTAGGTTTTGAATTATGGCTTTTTTTGAAAATTATATTAGTTCTTATTCTCTCTGCATTTCATATGTATTTAAGTAAAATTAGAAAAAGTCTAGAGAGTAATTTTAGAGACTATACCTCAAAATATCTAAGAATAATCAATGAAGTGCCTACTGTTCTTCTAATTTTAATTGTAATACTTGTAGTTGTAAGACCTTTTTAATTTTATGGATCTTACCCAAGGGGATATAAAAAAACAATTAATCGGTATGGCTGTTCCAGCAGGAACAGGTCTTTTGTTTTATACTCTGTACAATGTAGTAGATACTTTTTATGCAGGTCTCATAAGCACAGAGGCTATTGCAGGCTTATCAATATCTTACCCCTTGTATTTTATTTTATTAGCCTTCGCTGTAGGTTTTGGACAAGGCACCACAGCTCTTGTTTCAATAGCTATTGGCAAAAAAAAATTTAATGAGGCAATTAAGATACATACTCAAGCTTTAGTTATCACTTTATTGGTTTCAATAGCCATAGGGCTAACAACGTTTCTATTATCTAGACCTGTATTTTTATATTTTGGGGCAGAAGGTATTTTTCTTAACAATGGTCTAAGGTATATAAAAGTACTCTCAATTGGTGCTCCAATTTTTATTGTTTCTTTTGTCGTTAATTCTCTTTTATATGCACAAGGAGATACAAAAAAAAATAGAAACGCGTTAATCATAAGCTTTTTTATCAATTTAATATTTAGTCCTTTCTTATCTTTAGGTTATGGTCCTTTTCCTGCATTGGGAACTCTCGGCATAGCTCTTGCAACAGTCATATCTCAACTATTTCATTTTTTCTTTTTAAGCTATTATGCTATTCGCAGTCCTTTGTTTAAGTATTTCAATTACAATTATATTTGGCTAGAAACTAAATTTGTATTAAGAATTCTAAGACAATCTATACCCTCTAGTATGAATATGTTTATGATTGCAGTTGGTTTCTTCATAATGCAAAAGTTTGTTACAAGTTATGGTGCCTCAGCTAGTGCAGCTTATGGTATAGCTTTAAGAATTGAGCAGATTATTTTGTTACCTGCCATAGGATTTAGTAGTGCTTTGTTAAGTATGGTAGGACAAAATTTTGGTTCGAAGAATTTTGATAGAATTTATGAAGCTTTTTTAATTTCATTAAGGTTATCTATGACAATGATGATTTTTGGAGCAGTAGTGCTTATATTTGCGGGTGAAAGGATTGCTAGTTTTTTTTCAAGAGACAGTGAAGTGATAATTATAGCTGGCAGTTACTTGTTTATGGTAGCTTTTTTGGCATTTATATATCAAGTTATTGATAGGTGTGACTCTGTACTTTCTGGTTTAAGAAAACCTTCTGTAAATGTGTTCTACACTTTTATTAGATTGGTATTTCTTCCCCCATTTGTAATTTATTTATTTTCTGAGACTCTTGAAAAAGGCCTAATTGGTATTTGGTGGGCTATATTTTTTACAAATTTACTAGGCTCAGTGTTTGTTTTTTTTCATATGAAATATTTATTTAAAAAAGAATCCAGTATCTTAATAAATTAACTAAAATCTTTCAGGTCTTCCAAATGCTTACTAAGAGCTTTTGTAGATAATTGTATTTCATAGATAAATAACACTATAGCTATTGAAAATATCAATATCCCTAAACCAAAAAAGTTTAAGGCTAAGTCATAAATCTTGATATAGCTAAAAAAAATAGATATTAAATTCAGCAAGAAGCTGATCCCAGAGAGGGTTTGAACTGACCTTACTAATGTTAAACGGGTTGTAAGTACTTTAATTTGATCTAAGTGATGTTGAACCACATTGCTAGTTGGTCTATTTGTAATTATTGTGTCATGGATCTTTCTGATTAATGAAGCAAGAGAAGTATATCTATTACCAAACGATATCATCATTAACGGTATAGCTGGAAACAAAAGTGCAGGATAAAGTGTTGTGAAGCTTGGCATACTATTTATGGAGCAGTTTGTTATAACTAGGAGGGAATAACTAAGTATCTATGTCAACACGGAGTTAATCGAAACTTTAAAAACTGCTCCTAGTAAAATTATACATATAATAATTTAAAAAACTCGTGTTATGATTGCATAACAACTATGCAACTTACAGACAGCTGATGAAATAATTTATAAATAAAAATTAATTATCAAATTATTTCCAAGAAAATAATAGATAAGGTAAGTATAAGTAAATAAAGAATTATTATTATATTAACTAATTTCCAAACTTGCTTGTTCAAAAAATATAATCTTAGTGATTGAGCACCATAGCCTAAAAAATAAAAAAAAATCAATGACGCTAGACTTGCACCTAATCCAAATAAAATCTTGTCAGAAATAGTTAGGAAATTTTTTGATAAATTTCCTAAAATAAAAACAGTATCTGAGTAAACGTGTGGGTTTAAAAAAGTAAAGGCAAGTGTGTGGAGAGCTATTTTTAACTTTGACGATTGTGTATGTGTTTGTGAAAATACAATATCATGTTTAAATGTTTTTATTTTTGACCATATAAAATTTAAGAGAAAGAGGACAAGCCCTATAGATAATAGTAAATTGATCAGATCGTTGATGAAATTTTTAATAAAGTGAAATATGAAAATTCCAAAAAAAATCAATAAGAAATCACCAACTATACATATTGAAGTTACTAAAAAAATATTATTTTTTTTTATACCTTGCTCTATAACAAATAAATTTTGTGCACCTATAGCAAGTATTAAACTTAAACCTGTTGAAAAACCAAAAATAAACTCGTTCATGACAATTTTGCACAGTTTATATACTTTACACCTAAAATCTATTTAGTAAGTTTGTGTTATGAAAGTTTTTGTTGGTGGAGTATTTTTTGCTTTAATATTTATTTTTGTTGTAACTGATGGTTTTGTAAAAATTAGTCTACCTCTGTAAACCTTCTTCTTTTACCACTACTCCACTCATCACTAAATTTTAAAGTCCCTAAGTGTAACGGTATTTTTTCTTTAACAATTAAATTATTTTCCGAAAATTCAAAAAAAGATTTATGAAGATAGCGAAACTCAAGCAAATGATTCATAATTCCAAAGTTTATATCTTTAATCACATTAGGATCTACATTCTGGTTTGAAATAAAAACATAATCATTATCTGCGGGAAAATTTAAAATTGAACGAAGCGATAAATTAGAGGGACGATTGAGTAAATCTGATTTTTTAATAATTGCATATTGAAATTGATTTTGTTCAATTTTTTTAATTATTTCATCAACGCTATCATCGAGGCGTGTATTGCATTCTAACGTGTTAGAACCACCATAACTATGAGATATTTCAAGTTCCCTGTCCAATACTTTGCAAATACTTTTAGCTAGAATATATTCTGTTCCCAATGTAGAACGAACCATGATTGTTAAAGAAATATCTTGAGAAAGGGCAAACAATAAATTCGTTTTAAGAAATAATATTACAATAAGAGAAAATATTACTTTTAAATACATAGATTACTTTTAACATAAAACATTCTAAATTGTTAAATTGAATTAAATGCCAAATTTTTCAACTATTGCATTAATAGCTTGTTTTGCATACGCCATTGAAAGTATTTTTGGTTTTGGTGGTACGATAATCTTTCTGGGAATTAGTGGATTTTTCTTTGACTTTAATTCTTTGTTAAAGCTTGCAATGATTGTTGGGCTATCCTCCGGTTTAGCTGTTTTAATTCAATCATACAAATATGTCTCTTTAAATCATCTGATCAAAATTTTAATTTATACAATTCCTGGTGCACTAATTGGAACATACTTTATCAGTTATTTTGCATCAGATATTTTAATAAAAATATTTGCAATAATTTTAATTATTTATGGATGTTTTAACTTATTCTTTCCTGATATCAGGTTTCCTCAACTCTTGAAAAATTTTTTTGTAATTCTAGGTGGATTTATTCAAGGAATTTATACTATTGGAGGACCATTTGTATTAATGGGGTATAAAGATTATTTCTCCTCAAAACAAGAGTTGCGATCAACTATGGCTGGATATTTTTTTATTATAAACTCTTTGAGAGCAATATTTTTTATGTTTTTGGGAGGAAGCTATTTAGAGATAGTGAAAATATACTATCCAATAGCTCTTTTAGTTATGTTAAGTGTTTGGCTGGGTTATTTTATACATAAACAAATACCGGAAATCCTATTTAAAAAACTTATTATTATTGCTATCACTTTGATAGGAGTATTGATTTTATTTACAAAATGATCGACTGGGAACCATATGGACCTATTTACTCTGTAGCTCCTGGAATAAAAAAAATAAAAGACCTTCCAATCATTGAATATGATGAGCATGAAGAAAGATATTTAAGTTTGAAACAAAAATGTAAAGAAAATATTTTTATTGATGATTATTTTACAAAAGAAATTGATATAGCTGTATGCGAGAAGTTAAATTCTATATTAAAAAAAGAATACCCATCTAAAAACTCTAACTTTAATAACTTTGTAGAACTTGGTTATAATCTTCAAGAGGATATAGCCATTTTTCACAGGTGTAACAAACTTATAGCTTTACATGTTTCATTTCCCTCCGTTTGGGTGCCTAAAGAAAAAATTGGTCTTAGTTTTGCTCAAATCCATCAACCTGTACCAGGTATGGAAAATTTTTTAAAAAATGAGGATAAATATGTTCAGATGATGATTGAAGCAACAACTCCTATTATAAGATATGTTTGGGGAGAGCATTATGGTTATTATTTATGTGAGCATGAACCTTTGCAAGAAAGTGTAAAAGTGATGCACACAGAAAGACAGACTTTTATTGGAATTCCAGAGAGTGATATTGGTATTTTCTTAATTCGAAAGAAAGTGATGTTTTATGATGACACATCAAATGATTTTAAGGAATGGTATAAAAAGCAAGTCAGATCTATGACAGAGGATCAAAAAATTTATAAGATAAAAAGAATCTGAGTCGATACTAGCGATCGAAAAAATTAATATATTTGAAGGTAATCAGATTACTGTTCCTGATTTCCCTCAGCTGGAGCATTTGGATCTGTAAGGCGCTCTAATTCGGCTAACTCTTCTGCTTCTCTTTTTGCTTCTCTTTTAGCCTTTTTAGCGGCAAGTTTTTCTTGGCGCTTACGCTCTTTCTCCATAGCTCTTTCACCAGCTTTTGATTTATAGTCAAAGTGAAGTCCCATAAAAAGATTATATCAGAATTTTTTTGATACTAAAGTTTCACTTCATTGAATATTTATTAATTTAGAACTCTTTTTAAAAGATTAATCCAATTTAAATGTGAAATTTTAATCATTAAGTTTTCATTAAAACCCTGTGAAATTAATAGATCGATTAATTTGTGCATACCTAGAACACTATTTAGATCTTTTGGCATCATTGCACCGTCAAAATCTGAGCCAAATCCAACTTTATCATCTCCCAAATAGTCAATAAGGTACTTAAAATGATCAACTATTATTTGTAAATCTGTATCAGAAACCATTTTTCCATCTTTCCTTAAAAAAGCTGGGGCAAAATTAACTCCAACCATCCCTTGAGTTTCTTTGATTGCATCTAATTGCTTATTTGTAAGGTTTCTAGAATGTGGGCAAATCTGATGAGCATTGCTATGCGTGGCTACTAGGGGCGAATTTGAATATTTTGCTATATCCCAAAAGCCTTTTTCATTTAAATGAGAGGTGTCAATTAACATATTTAGTGAATTACAATTTTTTATTAGTTCTATTCCTATTTCGGTTAAACCATCTCCAATATCTGGTGAAGTTGGAAAAGCAAAGGGAACGCCCTCTGCAAAAATAGTAGGCCTTGACCAAACTGGCCCAATTGATCTAAGACCAGCTCGAAATAAAGTTTCGAGATTATAAAAATTTTTATCTATACATTCTGCACCCTCTATATGCATTACTACAGATAATTGGTCATCATGTTTAAAAGAGTTTTCCAAATCCTTGCCAGATAAACAAATCTTAACTTTATTTTTTGAGTTTCTTTCAATTTTTGAAAGGATAGACAATTGATTTAAAACAACTGGTAATGCATCGTTTACGTCTACGGGCCTTGGAAGTGGTAATAAATACTCATCTTGCTCCATATCTTTATAGTTGACCAACTTATCAGAGTCAGAGATATCTTGTTCTGGGGTAGGAACATATATGGCGCATAAACCTCCTTTAAAATTAGCTTGGTTCATTCGAGGAAGATCTAAATGTCCTTCTTTATCTCCATCGATAAAATCAAGATAGGAGTCAGGTTTGTTCTTTAAAAATAGTCTAAATAATACATCATTATGACCATCGAAAATTTTATAATCCATGTCATAAATTTATCATTTTTTTTGTTACTTAGACTACATGCAAATTAAAAATATTTAATGAATTTGTTTGAAGTCTCATAAATAGACATCAGCTGTCTATATTTAGCAAAAGTAAAACTTCTTTTTAAAACTATATATATGTAAGAAAGGAAAAAAAATTATGAATAAAATTTTTGGATTTACAGAAAGATCTTTAAAATTCTGGTTATCTTTATTTACTAAAAAAGAAGACAGTATTATAAATTTTTGTAAGGTTGAATATGGCCCTGATTGGCAATGGGCTTACTCCGAGTATCAAAGAAATCAGTCATTTCCAAATAGCTTAAAAGAGGCTGCCTAATGAGCAATCTATTTAAATCTATTAGAAAAATAATTATTAATGGAAAAAATGACCAAAAATCAAGGTCTTACAAAGAAGAGGTATATTTATCTCAAGCTATCGACATGATTGATCTTGAAAGAAGACAAAAAGAGATAGATAGAAGATTTATTAGAAAATTTTAAAAAGCCCTATCTAGGGCTTTTTGCCTAGCCTAACACCCAAATTTCAATAGCTACAAATATAAAAAGTCCAGCAAATATTAAATTGACAATATTTTTAGGTCTATTGAAGTAATTTGAAAACTTTTTTATACCAAAAAAGTGTCCGATAATTGAATAATTCATTGCTGAAATAAAAAAACTACCTGTTGCAAAAATTAGAGCGATACTAAAATTTAGATTTTCACTGAATTGTAAAGTTGCTAGAGCAGACCAAAATGCGAAAGCTTTGGGATTGGTATAAGCAACAATTATTGCTTTCTTCATACTATTTAAAAAATTTCTTTCATTAGATAGTTTTATGAGTTGATTTTCAGAGCTAAAGTATTGGCTGCCAATTTGATATGCTAAATAAATCATATAAAGACTAGCTAAGACCTTTAAAACAACAAAACCCCACCCCATTAAATTTGAAATTAGAAAAGAAATACCTGTTGTAGCAAGTAAGCACCAAGTAAAAGAACCAATAGCAGTGCCAACTGCAGCACCCCAAATTTGTTTTTTCTGTCCACTAATGCCAACAGATGCTACAAAAAACGTGTTAGGTCCTGGCAAAAATACAGCAAAATAAAATATTATCCACCCAGATAATAAAGCCATAACAACTTCATTCATCTTAGATTACTTTAATGATTAAGAATTTGACTTAAGAAAAGTTTGGTTCGATCACTTTTAGGATTATTGAAAAATTCATCTGGGGTTGCTTGTTCAACAATTCTTCCCTCGTCCATAAATATCATTTGATCAGCTACAGTTTTGGCAAATCCCATCTCATGCGTGACAACTAACATAGTCATACCCTCTTCTGCTAATTGTATCATCACATCCAACACCTCTTTGATCATCTCTGGATCTAGAGCTGATGTTGGTTCATCAAATAACATTATATCTGGGTTCATTGCAAGTGACCTCGCAATAGCAACTCGTTGTTGCTGACCACCAGACAGCTGCCCGGGATATTTTTGAGCTTGTTCAGGGATTTTTACCTTTTCAAGATATGTCATGGCTATATTCTCAGCCTCTTTTTTTGGTAGTTTTTTTACCCAGATTGGAGCAAGTGTAATGTTATCAATAACTGATAAGTGGGGAAACAGATTAAATTGTTGAAAAACCATTCCAACATTTTTTCTTATCATATCAATATTTTTTAAGTCATTGGTTAATTCAGTTCCATGAACGACTATTTGACCTTTTTGATGAGCTTCTAATC
>CACLUX010000011.1 GCA_902610255.1 uncultured Alphaproteobacteria bacterium
TTTTATCCCCTCATCTTTAATTAATTTATTATCTGGTCAAATTTCAATTAAATATAATTTAAAAGGCCCAAATAGCTCTCCAGTAACAGCATGTGCCACAGGCACTCACGCAATTGGAGACTCCTTTACATTAATAAAAAATAATAAAGCAGACTTAATGGTTTGTGGTGGAGCTGAAGCAGCAGTTTGCCCATTAGGTATATCTGGCTTTTCTGCAGCAAGAGCATTATGTGACACATTCAATGATTTTCCAGAAAAAGGATCAAGACCTTGGGACAAGGATAGATCTGGCTTTGTCATGGGTGAGGGTGCTGGTGTATTAGTTTTAGAGGAACTAGAGCATGCTAAAAAAAGAAATGCTAATATTTATTGCGAAGTCAAAGGTTATGGAATGTCTGGAGATGCTTATCATATAACAAAACCATCTGAGGATGGTAATGGTGGATATAGAGCTATGCAAATGGCTTTAAATGAGTCTCTTTTAAACTCTGAGGATATTGGATATGTAAATGCTCATGGTACCTCTACTCCTGTTGGCGATGCTATTGAATTATCCGCTGTTGAGAAATTATTCAGATCAAATAAGAACTTATTTATGAGCTCTAATAAATCTGCTATAGGTCATCTTTTAGGTGCAGCTGGAGCTGTAGAGGCAATATTTTCTATAAAATCAATTCAAACTGAAACTTTGCCACCAACCCTTAATTTAAATAACCCAGACTCAAAAAGTGAAATAAATTTAATTCCTCATGAGTCTGTTTCTGAGTCTGTCAAAAATATCATATCTAATTCTTTTGGATTTGGTGGCACAAATGCAAGTTTAGTTCTTGGTAATTAAAAGTAAAAATTTCTGTATTGTATTGTCATCGCCATCTGGCGCAGGTAAAACATCAATTTCAAAACAACTTATTAAAAAAGACAAATCTATAGCTTTATCAGTATCTTGTACTACAAGACCAAGAAGAACTGGGGAAATACATAAAAAAGATTACATTTTTTTATCCGACTATCAGTTTAATATTAACATAAAAAGAAAAAATTTCTTGGAGTTTGCTAATGTTTTTGGATTTAGGTATGGAACACTAAAAAAAACTATAAATAATTTTTTTAATAAGAAAAAAGATGTACTATTTGATATTGATTGGCAGGGATATCAACAACTTAAGCAAAGTAATTTAGAAGTAGTTGGAATCTTTATTCTACCCCCTAGTAAAAAAGAATTAATTAAAAGATTAAGAACTCGTGCAAGAGATACAAATAAAGAAATGAAAAAAAGAATGAATCTGGTTCAAAATGAAATTTCACATTTCCCTGAATATGATTATGTTGTTATTAATGAAGACTTAGAAATTTGTGTGAGTCAAATTATGAATATAATTAAATCTGAAAGATTAAAAAGGTATAGACTAATAAATTTAACAAAATTTGTTAATAAATTTAGAGCTTAATCGCTTTATAAATCTTAATAAACTCACATAAGCTTAACTTTTCAACCCTTAAATCTAAATTTTCATAGTCATTAAAGCTAAATCTTTTTAATATTTTTCTTAGAGACTTTCTTTTATATGAAAAGACATATCTTTTAAATTTAATAAAACTCTCAATTTCACTTTTAGATATTAAGCTTCTTCTTAACTTTTCAAATATTAAAACACTTGACTCGACTTTAGGAATTGGTCTAAAACAATTTTTACTAACATTGAATTTTAATTTAATTTTAAAAAAACATTTAACTAAAGAATTAATTGAGTTTAAATCATTAGCTATTAGTCTTTCTGCAAACTCCTTCTGAAACATCAATATCATTATTTTTGGATCATTATTTAAAGAAACTAGTTTTTCTAAAATTTTTGATGATAAATAGTAAGGTAAATTAGATATGACTATGTCATAGTGTCTATTAAGACTTAATCTAAGAATATCTTTATTTATTATATCAATAAATTTATATTTTTTAAAATTTGCCTCTAGTTCTGCAATTAAATCTTTATCTATCTCGACTAAATCTAATTTCTTTGGTTTTTTTTCTATTATTTTATAAGTTAACCTACCATCTCCTGGCCCAATCTCGAGTACATTTAAATTCTTGCTGTAAATAAGATTTGTAATTTTATTTGCAATATTTTTATCAATTAGAAAATTTTGGCCGTATTTTTTTTTTAAATTATCATACATTGTACATAAGAGGCATTATTTGCTTTATCTTTGAATTTTATATCTTTAGCAGTTCCATGCGCAGGACTAAAACGCCGATAATTTAAACCTAATGTAAAATTTACTCCTTTTTTATTGAGAATTTTAAATGGAATTAAAGCTTGATCATGATAAGTTGAGATAAATAAATTATCCTTTTCATTTTTTTTAAATGCGCTATCTGCTGGATAAGGTCCAAGAATCTTATTAAAATTTTTTTTTAAGAGCTTTTTTATTAAGAAATCTTCTTTGCCAATAGTATTCTCCTCACCGCAATGTGGATTATAACACAAAAATTTTATTGATTTGAATTTTAAATTATATTTTTTTATCCTAATTAAATTCAATATATTATTAATTTGATACTTTAATTTTATTTTTTTTAAGTTTTCATGAATTTTTTTTAAATTGATATGTGTAGTTAATGGTATGATAGAAAAGTTTTCACCATGCATAAGCATTACAGTAGTAGTGTTATTAATTTTTCCTAAATATTCTGTTAATCCTGTAAAATTTATTTTTTGTTTAAAAATAGATTTATGTATTGGCATTGTTATAAGATCATAACCAGTCATCATTGAAAAGTTATTTGATAATTTTATTTGATTAAGTAAGTTTTTATATTTTTCTCTATATTTATTATGAACATTAAATATATTTAGAGCATTTATATTATAATTAGAAAATTTTATTGGATCAAAAATTTCGTTAATTATTAAATTTGATTTCATTCTTTGAGCGTACTTTTTTAATTCTGACTTATTACATATGACAACGTACATAACTTTATTTTTTAGATAATCGTGAGATTTTAAAATAATTTCAATATTTATCGAGTTAGTATCTCCAATAAAAATATATTTTTTCTTAATTTTTTTGTTGTGCATATACAAACTCATCAAAATCTTTTTTTATTAGAAGTTCAATGTATTTGAAAATTCTATCTTGGATTATTTCATAATTTTTTTGATTTATACAAACGTCCATTTTTCTATTTTTAATCAGAACTTTGTACTCTCTTTTATTTTTTTTCAAATTGTCATAGAAAATATCATAAAATTCAATATTGTTTTTTAAATTAACTAATTCTGTAATTGTTAAACAATTGTTGTCACTGATAGGTAATTCTAATTTATTAAACTTATTAAATATAATTTCTAAGTCACTTCTTTTAAAATTATTGTTGAAATAATTAATTATAAAAGCATTTTTTGTTTTAAAAAATCTTACAATATCAAACACTGTTTTAGAATTTATATTTTTATCCCCAATGTCTCTAGCTATATCTCTGTCTACTTTTTTAAGAAATTCAGGATTATTATTTTCTAAACTAATAATAAGATTTTTTATCATTACTAATTTTTTTAATGCATTGGTATGAGATATTTCTTCCTTATATTTTTCATTATGAAATTTTTTGTAATATTCTATATCTAGTTCGGTAATGACAATATTATTTTTGTCATATACTACATTCGCAAAAGAATTTAACTTGATGAAAAAAAAAATAAAAAAGATAAATAATATTTTTATAAATTTAAGAACCATAGTCTAAGTTACCTGTCTCTTGAAAAAATAAATCTGTTGATTGTTGGTATCCAAAAAAGCCCAAATAATCCATACTAAAGTTTATGCTCAATAATTCTTCTGGACTTGTATTATAATCATCATTGTAACGTCTGTTAGAATATTGAATGTTTAATTCTGAACAATCATCAAATATCTTAAGTCCAACGCTATCGTAATATGAACTAAAATTATTTTTTAAATCAATATTTGAACTATATGAAGCTATTAGATTTTTATAAATTTGTTTTTCAAAGTTTATGCCTAAATATTCTGTATCGTTAGAGTTTTCAATATAAGCATTTTTCTGAGTTTCATGGTAATTTAGCATGATCTTAAAAGGTTCAGTTATCTCAAATTCAACATTCATCTCTTTTTTATTAAAGCTTGAATTATCAAGTCTAGTATCAAAATTTACTAAAAGATTTTTAATCTTAGTTTTGCCCTCGATAGCATAATCTGAAAAATATGATTTTTGATTAATTTTTTTTGCAAATTTATTATTTTTACTTAAATCATAAGATTGATTTATATTTAAATCAAATTCTTGGTTGTTTATAATAAAGTCAGTTTCAATTCCATAAACCAATCTTGATGTATTCTCTCTACTATCGGTCCCAAAAAATCTATTATCTGAGTATAAATTTTGATAATTAAAAGTTAAAGAGTTACTATCTTCATTAATTATATTATCTGAGTTGTGTATTTCTTCGTTATGAATAATTTTTAATCTGGTATTGATGTTATCATTTAAATTATAAAAAAAATCAGACGATAATATTAAATGGCTAAATTCTCCAGTATTATTTAAATCTGTGTTATGCTCAAAATTATAATTATTAAGACTATTTAAAAAAGAAACTTTATTATAAACATTAATATCATCAATTTTTTTATTATTAGTAATATAATTATTTATTTTTAAGCTATTATTTTCAGAAGGTAGATCACTCTGAGATTTATTTCTTTTTATAATAGTAAAATCTAGTTCATTAATATTTGAAATATTTTTAGAAATTTTAATATTGTTATGGTATATTATCCTAGGTGACAAAGGAATTAAAGAGTCACTGGTTGAGTCATATGACTCTATTGTAGTTACTTCAGTTCCTAGAAAATCATCTTTTAAAGCAAAATTATAATTGTCTAATCTCAAAAATATGTCTTCGAATTTTAATGGTTCTTCGTTATTTGATCTAGTAGTTGAAACACTATTAGTTAACAAACCATTAAAAGATAAAACTTGTTCTTTGTTTAATACTTGTTTGAAATACATCCTTAAAGTGTTATTTAAATTAGATTTTTCTTCAGACTTTACATTATCTAATTCTATAGAAAACTCTCCTCCAGATGATTTATTTTTAATAAGCGTATTTAACTCATAATTATCAATAATATTAATTCCTTCAGTAATTATAAACTTGGGTTTGAATTTGACATCAGTGCTATCATTTATAGGTAAGTAATAAGGTGTGTAAATTGAACTATTACCCGATATGCCAAATTCAAAAGTTGGAGTTAAAAAACCTCTTTTTCGGGGCGCTTTTGAGCCATAATGAGAAAAATATGGAAGATAAAAAACTTTATAATCTGCTATTTGTAAAAAAGTATCATAATGAGTAAACTTATCTTCTGTAACGTCATATTTTGTTTTATCTATTCTTAGTGACCAAGTAGGGCACCCAAAAAAGCCAATTAGTTCGCATGGTGTTAGAAAGTTGTTGTAAAAATAAACTTCATTATCTCTTCTTTTTGCAATGTCAGAGTCAATTTTTAGGTCATTATTATAAATAAAGCTTACTTGGTTAGCAGTGAAATTTTTTAATCTAGTATCACCTTTTAAATCCTTCCCACTAAGTATATTTGTTTCTTGATAAAGATAGAAATTACCATACACCTCAATTTTATCATTGTTGTAATCAATAATACCCCTATCTACTAACATATTTGTATTTCCTATATTAATTTTTGAATTATCAGCAAATTCAACGATATTTTTTTTTTCATCATAAGTTATATTTGTAGTGTTGATGTAAGTATCATCATTAGCATTTAAGATCATGATTTGCCTAACACAAAAAACAAAAATTAATAAAATTATTAAAATTCTATTCATACAAGCTCTCTTTAAAGAGTAAAATACCAACAATTATGCTAGCTAAGAACTCATATTCCTGTTTATAAATACTCAAAGAATTATTAAATATAAAAAAAGAATATAATAGTAAAATTACACAAATTATTATTGGATACATTAAACTTTCCTTAGGATTTATAAATTTTCTATTTAAGAAAATTAAAAATATATAACTAAAGAAAAGTAAATAAAAAATAAATATATTTATAAATTCTATACTATATATCAAATCATTTTTTTCATTTATATATTTTACAGTTAAGTTTTGTTCATTTAAGTCTTGAAGATTAATATCAATTAATTTTTGATCATAAATATCTTTTATTAAATTATTCTTGTATTGAGTATAATTGTCCGCAACTATTGTATTATTAAATCTTATTAAATTATTGCTAAATTCAGCTAATTGGATTGTCTTGTCAAATATTATATATGATCTATATTCTGTATTTTCAAAATCTTCATTGCTAACATTTTTTATAACTGTATAAGTTTTAGACTTTAAATTTTCATTCACTAAAATTTTTGTAAGTATTGTATTTTGTTTATCTAATAAATCTGATTTACTGTTTTCGAAAAAATCTGTTATATTTATTTTACTAATTTCTAAAACTGTAAATATTATAACTATTGGTATAAAAAATAGTGATAATTTTTTTATACTCATATAACTTTTTATTATGGTTATTTCATTTTTTGATTTTAAAAAAATTATAAATAAAATCACAGTTATTAAAAAAATAAATGCAGGAACATATGATATAATTTGTAACGAATTTAAAAAACTTAAATTAATTATTGTCTTAAAATAATAACTTTCACTTAAGTTTCCTAATAAAGAAAAAATAAAAAATATTATAAAGCTTGAAAGTAAACAAATAATTAAAGAAAAAAAGTATTTTAGATAAAGTTGCTTAATTATTTTCATAAATCTTAAATATAAAGAAAAAGAATATCGATAATATTATAAAATTTACTATGTAATACAGATATAAACTTAAATTATTATTATTTAAAAGAAATATCAAATATGAATTGATCACTTGAATTATTAATAAAGATATAAATAAAATAGAATATTTTTTAACAACATTTTTTTTATGTTCATAAATAAAAAAAACTCTAAATGAAATGCACACTATTATAAATGTCAAAAAATATTGATATATTCTATTGTGACCTTCATAATAAAATTCTTTATCATCTTCTCTTAATAATTCAAAAGTATTAAAGTGTTCTTTGTCTAACATTAATATTTCAATTTCTTTATTTTCAATACTATAAATAAATTTATCAAATGATGTTTTACTTTTCTCTGTTTCATTCAATATTACTCTCTCACCCTCATAAAAGATTATATTGTAATTCTTGTTTTCGATTTCTATATTAGCGTTTTTAGATTTAATAAATTGGCCATCTTTTAAAATTACAGCCTCCACATTATAAAAATTATTTCTTATTTGTTTATCAAAAAAAATGCTTACTTCATTTTCTATATGAAACTCACTTGTTGAAGGTACACCTAATTTTAAATTATTTCTTATTTCTAATTCTTTAACTTTATACTTTTGATACATTTTAGTTGAAAAAATTTCTTTATTAATGAAATAAAAAATAAATATTCCAGAAAATATAAACATAAATAACAATATATTTTCTTTAAATGAGAAATATTGTTTTAAAATTAAAATCTCATTACTACTATTAAATTTATAATTTAAAAAAAAACTTGCGAGTAGTAATAAAAAAGGCAAAAGTGGGCTTATAAAACTAGGTAAAACTAATATTGTGGTTTTAATGACTTCAATTAGCTGGGTTGATATTGATTGTTGTAATTCTAATATTCTTAAAACTTGTGAAAACCAAATTAACCCTAAAAAAATTAAAATATTAATTAATATATATTTTAAATAAGTAAAAAATATGTATGATCTAGTTCCTCCTAGCATGAAAGCTCAATTTAACTTAATAAATTTGTCTAATCAAAGATTTAAATTATTAGTTAATATTTTGTACAAAGGTTCTCATATAAAAGGATTATTAGAATACAAATACAATAATATTGTAATTTTTAAATATTTACTAAAATTAGAAAATTCCCAAATTGTTTTAGATATATATAAAACTAATTCAATAAAAAATCATTTTAACAGAGTTGTCTTGGGTGCATTCGTATACGATATTGCACTTAAATATTCTATTTCATCAATAATTATAGAGACAAATGATAAATTAATTCTTCAAAGTTTAGTTTTTGGATTTTTGCAAAAAGATTTTATATACACAAGATATAAATCAAATACTAAATATTCAAAGTTTAAAACAAATTATAAACTTTCTGATAATAATCAGAGTTTATTAAATTCCATGAAATTTTTAAAAGAGCTTGTTACTGAACCAAGTAATGTTATTTACCCGGCATCTTTTGTTAAGAAGGCTCAAAAAAATTTAGATAAAAAAAAAATTAATATCAAAATTTTAAATAAAAAAGATATTACAAAGATAGGCTTAAATTGCTTATTAGCTGTCAGTCAGGGGAGTCAAAGACAACCTAATGTAATGGAGTTTTCAAAGAAAAATAAAAAAAATGAAGTTGATATATTATTTGTAGGTAAAGGTGTATGTTTTGATAGCGGAGGTATTTCAATTAAACCTAGCGGCGGCATGGAGGATATGAAATGGGATATGGCAGGCTCAGCTGTTGCTGTTTCAATAATTAAATATCTTAGTGAAATTAAAACTAACTTTTCATATGCAGGTATAGTTGGATTAGTTGAAAACATGCCAAGTGGCACTGCTTATAAACCTGGAGATATTATAAAATCTTATAAAGGTATCAATGTTGAAGTCCTAAATACAGATGCAGAGGGCAGACTTGTATTAGCAGATATAATAACATATGGATGTGAAAAATATAAACCAAAGATAGTAATTGATTTTGCAACATTAACTGGTGCGATCATGGTTGCACTAGGTCAACATTACGCAGGTTTATTTTGTAACGATGATAAACTAGCTGATACACTCTATCAATCTGGTTTAGATACAAATGAAAAAGTTTGGAGAATGCCTCTTCATGACGATTTCGATAAAGAACTTAACTCACCATTTGTTGATTTGAAAAATATAGGCACTGGAAGATATGGTGGGTCAGTGACAGCCGCACAATTCTTACAAAGGTTTGTTCCAAAGGATACAAAATGGGCCCATCTTGATATTGCTGGAACCACATGGAAAAATGCTGGAGATATTATGAACAATAAAGGTTCCACCGGTTTCGGCTTGACATTGATAGCAGATTTTATAAGTAAGTATTTCAAAAATTAGGAGCTAATATGCAAAAAACATTTTCGATAATCAAACCAGATGCCGTTAAAAGAAATTTAATTGGTCATATCAATCAAATGATTGAAAGCGCTGATTTGAAAATTTTAGCTTCAAAAAAAATATATTTGACAAAAAATCAAGCACAAATTTTCTATGAAGTACATAAAGAAAGACCTTTTTTTAATAGTTTAGTTGAGTATATGACATCTGGCCCTGTACAAGTACAAGTTTTGGAGGGAGAAGACGCTGTAATAAAATATCGTAAAATTATGGGTGCTACAAACCCAGATGAAGCTGAAGAGGGGACGATAAGAAAACAATACGCCGAGTCTATTGAAGCAAACTCAGTTCATGGAAGCGACTCTGAGGAAAATGCAAAAATTGAAATCAGTTTCTTTTTTTCAGGATCCGAACTAATTTAGTAAATAACTAATAAGTTGTTTATATACAAATTGATGCTCTAAACTCTTATGTTTTTTCATAAGCTCTGACTCATTTTTTGTGTTAATTTTTTTTGTTTTATATGAGATTATTTTACCATCGTCTAATTCAGAAGAAACCTTATGAATGGTAAAACCATAGTATTTTTCATTATTTATTAACATTCTTTTTTGTGTCATAAGTCCTTTATAATTAGGAAGGATGGAGGGATGTAAATTTATAACATCAAAATTATTTATAATTCTTTTTTCAATAACTTTCATATAACCAACTGAAAAAATAATTTCTGTATTATTGAAATTTTCTTTTTGTAATGTTGTTTGGTATTCGTTTACTAAAACATCTTTATAAAACTTATCCACATAAGATTTAATTCTTGTTGAGATATTGTTATTACTGATAATAGCTATGACTTTAAAATCTTTATTTATATGATTTTTTTTTAATATTTTTAGAAGATTAGAACCACTCCCTGATATTAAAAAGGATACTTTTTTATGATTATTTAATTTCACCAATTAGACTAAACAACTTCCTTTTAATAAATCTCTTATAATGCTTTTTGTTAATTACAAATATCATACCTATTCCACAGTTAAATATTTCCATTAATTCAAGGTTAGAAATATTTATGTTATCTTTAATAAAATCGTACTCTTTAGGTAACTTAATTATATTTAAATCAAATTTTGTACCCTTAGGTATACTACGTTTGAAATTTGAATAAACACCACCTCCAGTAATATGGGAGAGTGTCTTTATATACTTTAAATCATAATAATTAATATACCTATGGTAAAGACGTGTGGGTCTCATTAAAAGATTAGAAAGCTTTTGTTTATTAAATTTTGCCCTTTTAACATTAATTTTATTTTTACTAATAATTTTTCTAATAAGAGAAAATCCATTTGAGTGAAATCCATTTGATTTTATTCCAAATATAAGGTCCCCTCTTTTTACATTTAAAGTTTTATATCTCTCTTTTATCCCTATTAAAAAACCAGCAATATCAAAATGATTACCCTTATATAAAGATGGCATTTCAGCAGTTTCACCCCCTATAAGTGAGCAATTAATTTTTTTGCAAGCACCTGTTATACTCCTCAATATTTCAGTATATTGTTTTGACTTGACCGAACTGCAGGCAAAGTAGTCTAAAAAAAATAGTGGTTTTGCCTTGTTGCAAAGTAAATCATTTGAGCACATTGCAACCAAATCTTCTCCAATTCCTTTATAGTCATTAAGCTCAGCAGCCAATATAGCCTTAGTTCCAACTCCATCCGTAGCGGCACAAAGCGTAACATCCTTATTAACTCTATATTCTGCACTAAAACCTAATTTATTTCCTAAAACTTTATCATTGTGAGAGCTTTTGATGAATTTTAGTGCCTGACTAATAAGTTTGTCAGTTTTTATTACATCAACACCCGATTTTTTGTATAGTTTGCTCAATGAAATATTTATGTCTAATTAGTATGTTCTTTGCATTTTATTTAAAAAATTTATCAGCTTATCAAGAAATTACTATTCAAAAAGACAGCAATCTTCAAAATTATCAAGAATTACTTTTAAGAATAAATAATTCAATTACTGGGGAAGACATTATACCTTCAATAGAAAAAAATATTTATAATATTAATTTTAGTAATACTCAAATATCTCTAAATATTGATATAGATAATTTATCTAAAGATTTATATGCAAAAAATATCAATCATAATTTATTTTTTTTAAATTGTTCATTACTAGAAAATTTTTTTAAATTAAATAATAAATTTGAAAATTGTCCAAATTTTAATATTCAAAGCTTTGAAAAAGACTCTTATATATACTTAAATTTTAATGAAAATTATTTTCGATTAGACAAGTTTTCAAAAAATATAAATTTAAGATCATTATGGTTTAATCTCTTGGATAAAAATAAAAGTTCTTATCAATTATCTATCGATCCATCAAATTATAAAAAATTAGAATACTTTACTGGTTTAGAGCCCAAGATATTATCTTATGAACAAAATAAATTACTATTAGATTTCGAAAGTATCTATGATAACAAACAGATTAATTTCTTGGTAAACTTTTTTTAGTGCAAACATTTTTAAATTTAGACAGCTCTGATGAGGAAATTATACTTTCTTCAGAAAATGACTCAGTAATTCAATCGCTCAAGAAAAGAGTAAAATACCTAATTATTTATGGACCTAGAAAATCTGGTAAAACCTCGATTGCAAATAATTTTTCTAAGTTTTTTGAAACTAATTTAATTAATAAATTACCTAAAGATTTAGATATAAAGAAAGAAACTTATTTAGACCTAAATAATTTACCTGCAAAAGATGAAAATTTTTTTCACTTTTTACAGCACTTTATATCAAATAATATTCCATTGACTATATTTACCTCTGACAGTTCTATTGAAAATCTATCTGACAAAATTTATTTACCAGATATTGAGTCAAGGTTAAGACAATTTAATTTATGCAATATACAAAACCCTAATAAAGACCTTCTTTTAAAATTAATTAAAAAATATTTGTTTTTAAAATCTATTACTGTTCCAGAACAGATTATTATTGAAGTAATGAATCATATTGAAAGGACATATCTAGCAGCATTTGAGGCAGCAAAAACCATTAATCATTTGCTTTATGAGAATAACCATAATATTAATTTGTCACTAATTAGAAAGTATTATGAACAGTTATAGAGACTATTATTTAAAAGATATTGATTATAAACTAGTAGATAAAAAAATTACGGTCTCGGGATGGGTTAATAGATCAAGAGACCACGGAAATTTATTATTTATAGATTTAAGAGACTCAACCTCGCTTTTGCAATGCGTGGTAGATAATACATCTGTTAATTTTTCTGAATTATCAAAAATAAAAAACGAAGATGTAATAAAAATTTCTGGTCTAATAACCAAAAGAAGCGAGGAAACTATTAATACAAATTTGGAGTCAGGCGAAGTTGAATTGAAAATAGAAAGTTTTGAAATATTAAGCCAATGCTCTAAAGCTCTCCCACTTGAGGTAAATTCAGATAGTGATTATGGTGAAGAGGTAAGATTAAAATATAGATATTTAGACCTTAGAAGATCCAAAATGCAACGTAACATTAAGCTAAGAAATCAAATAATAAATTATGTAAGAGATTTTATGAATAATGAGGGTTTCATGGAATTAGCAACCCCAATTCTAACAGCTCCTTCTCCAGAAGGTGCAAGAGATTACCTGGTACCTTCCAGATTACATAAAGGATCTTTTTATGCTTTGCCTCAAGCACCTCAGCAATTTAAGCAACTTTATATGGCCTCTGGCGTTGATAAATATTTTCAAATAGCTCCATGTTTCAGAGATGAAGATAGTAGGGCTGATAGATCCCCTGGTGAATTTTATCAAATTGATATGGAAATGAGTTTTTCTACACAAGAGGATGTTTTAGACGTCATCAGTCGTTTACTATTTAACACTTTTGATAAATTTAAACCTATAGATAAATCAGTAAATAAACTTCCATTTCCAACTTTTACTTACAAAGATAGTGTTGAGAATTTTGGATGTGATAAACCGGATTTAAGAAACCCTCTGAGATTAGCTAATGTAACAAATTATTTTGTGGGTTCAGGTCTCCAAATTTTTGAAAATTTAATTAAAAAGGGCGCTATTGTTAATTGTATTCAAGCCCTCAATTCTGAGGGTAAGCCAAGAAGTTTTTATGATAACCTTAATAAATGGGCTCAAGAACAAGGAAAAAAAGGTCTTGGATATATAAACTTCGAAAAATCAATACCTAAAGGCCCATTAGCCAAAAATTTTAATCAAGAAAAGTTAAACCAAATGATTAAAGATAATAATTTTAATCTAAATGATGGATTACTTTTTGTGTGTGATTTACCAGATGAGTCATATGAGTTCTCATCAAAGGTTATTTCAAAAGTAGGAGAGGATTTAAATTTAATTGATAAAAATAAGTATGAATTTTGCTGGATTGTTGACTACCCTATGTATGAAAAAGATGTTTTAACTGGCAAGATTGACTTTAGTCACAATCCTTTTTCTATGCCTCAAGGAGGAATGGATGCATTAACGAAAGATGACCCCTTAAATGTTTTAGCATATCAATATGACATCGTATGTAATGGAATAGAATTATCATCTGGAGCCATAAGAAACCATAGACCAGATATCATGAAAAAAGCTTTTGAAATTGCAGGATATGGCGAGAGTGAGATTAAATCAAAATTTAGTGCTTTGTTTGATGCTTTTCATTATGGAGTTCCCCCTCATGGAGGGTGTGCACCGGGTTTAGACAGAATAATTATGTTACTCAGTGAAAATGAAAATATCAGAGAAGTAATAGCTTTCCCTTTTAACCAAAGAGCTCAAGACTTAATGATGAATGCACCAGTCAAAATAGAGGATAAACAATTAAAAGAGTTAAATTTAAAAAAAGTTAGCGATTAGCTTTAAGTATTTTTTCTACATCCTCAATTGTTAAATTTTCTCCATCATATTCTGGAGGAATTTTGTAATTCATTATCCCTATCTTAAAATAAAATTTTCCTGACTTCCCTTTATAGAGATTTGCTCTTTGTTTCCTTCTCTTTAGAACTCCTATTTCTCTTACTTTATTCGTAGGTTTATTTTTTTTAATAGTTATTAATTCCACTGCTTGATCTAAATTAATTTCCAAGACATCATATTTTCTTCCCAAAGATGCAAAAATATCTTGGTATTTTACATATGGTCCATACGCTCCTATGTTTGCTATTACCGGATCTTCACTATTTGGAAAATTTCCAAGTGTTATTGGTAGCTTAATTAACTGACTAGCAATATTCATACCAATTGTATTTTGATCATAGCTTTTAGGAAGAGTTACTCTTTTAGGCTTATCTTCATCAGTTTCTTTTCCTAATTGTAGATAATAGCCATAAGGACCCAAGTGAACTGCTATTTCTTTTTTAGAATCAGCATCTATACCTAGTGTTCTCGGAAAAGTGATGATTTCATCTCCCTCACGATTTTTTGGATTTACCTCTTTAATGAATGCACCTATAGAAATTGTAAATTTACATTCAGGATAATTAGAACAGCCAATAAATCCTCCCATTTTTCCAACTTTCACACCCAAATTGCCTTCACAATTTTCTGTGTTTGCCCAAGAGGAACATTTGATATCTATGTCTCCTCCAATTTTTTTAAAAATAACTGGTGATAATTCTTCATTTATCACATCAATAACCTCTCTATTAGGCTTACCCATAACCTCATTTATGAAAAACTCAAAATCCTTCCAAAAATTTAAAACAATATTTTTCCATTCTGCTTTATCAGCAGCTACATCATCAAGCTGATTTTCTAAATCAGCTGTAAATTTATATTCAAGAAATTTTTTAAAATAATTACATAGAAATACATTTACTACTCTACCACGATCATTAAGTATAAATGATTTTCCACTTTTTAAAACATAACCCCTATTGACTATTGTTTGAATTATAGAGGCATATGTTGAGGGTCTTCCAATTTCTAACTCTTCTAATTTTTTTACTAAACTGGCATCAGTATATCTAGATGGGGGAGAAGTATATGACTCTAGTGTTTCAACTTCACTTACTATGTACTTATCATTTTCTTTTATATTTTCTAATAGTGAAATGATCTGTTCTTCATCATCTTCTTGTAAATTATAAACTTTTTTATATCCATCAAAAATTAATTTACCAAGCGTTGCTTTTAAAGTTATATTGTTTTCATCACAATCTATTTGAAGTGTATTTTGGTTCGTCTGAGCACTTGTCATTTGAGAGGCTAATGTTCTTTTCCAAATTAAATCATAAAGTTTAAATTGTTCCTCACTTAGATAATCTTTTATACTTTCAGGTTTTATTGAAACATCTGTTGGTCTAATTGCCTCGTGTGCTTCCTGTGCATTCTTTTTTCTAGACTTATACTCAATAGGCTTGTCTGGTAAATATTTATTACCATATTCATCACTTATATTTTTTCTAATTGTATCAATTGAGTCTTTAGAAAGCGTTATGCTATCTGTTCTCATGTAAGTGATTAAAGCTATAGTTTCTTTATTTATATCTATGCCCATATATAAACCTTGAGCGATAGTCATGGTTTGACTGGCACTAAAATTTAGTTGACTATTTGCTGTTTGTTGCAAGGTTGAAGTGTTAAAGGGTGCCTTTGGTTTTCGAGATATTATCTTTTCATCAATTTTTCTAATGAAAAATCTGTTAGAATTTAGGTAATTTTTAGCCTTTTCAGTTAAAGCCTCGTTTTTAAAGAAGAGTTTGTCTACTTTTTGCCCATCTAGACTTGTAATGGATGTATCAAGTTTTGCACCGTTAATTTCCCCATGTACATTTATTTTATAGAATTTCTCTGGTTCAAATTGTTCTATCTCAATCTCTTTTTCATAAATGAGTCTCACTGCTACAGATTGCACTCTTCCCGCAGATCTACTACCAGGCATTTTCCTCCAGAGAACAGGTGATAAGCTATATCCCGCTAAATAATCTAAACTTCTTCGGGCTAAATATGCAGAAACTAGGTTATCATCAACTTTCCTAGACTCTTTAAAACTATTTATAACTGCATTTTTAGTAATTTCATTAAATGTAATTCTCTCAAATTTATTTTTATCTATTTTTTTTTCTAAAGATTTCACTAAATGCCATGTAATCGCTTCACCTTCTCTGTCTGGATCAGTTGCAAGGTAAATTTTTTCATAACCCTCTGCTTTTTTCTCTATACTGTCCAACATTTTCATTCCTGCAGTTGTAGTTTCCCAATTCAACTCAACATCACTGTAGTCTTCAGTCACTTTTACACCATCTTTTTTTGCTAAATCTCTAAAATGACCAACCGTAGCAATGACTTCAAAATCATTTCCAAGATATTTATTAATCGTCTTTGCTTTTGCGGGTGACTCTACAACAAGTAAGTTCATAACTATAAATTTATTTTATTTTCTTCACCTTTAATTAATCTTTTAATATTTGAACTGTGTTTAAAAAATATTAAAAGAAAAATAATAATAACTATTCCCTTTTCTAAGTTGCCATAAATAAAAATTAATTGATAAATTGTCAAAAGAAATATTGATAAAAGGGCCCCTAAAGAGGAAAGTTTAGTAATTTTGACTGTAAAAAACCACAGGATCATTGCTAAAATCGTTGGAATAGGAGTTAAAAATAAATTTGCACCAAAAAAGCATGCAACACCTTTTCCACCTTTAAAATAAAGCCAAATTGGAAAAATATGTCCAATTATAGAGAAAAGAAAAATTAAATATTTATATTTTAGGTAGTGTTCTGGAAATAAATAATAAATTATTAAAAATGCACAAATTGGTTTTATTCCATCTAATAACAGAACAGCAATACCTGCTTTTTTTGATACACTTCTATATACATTTGTTGCACCTATATTACCTGATCCTGTCTTGGTTATGTCTTTGTTTGTTAAAAATTTGGTTATTAGTTTCCCAAAAGGTATAGATCCGATCAAATAGGCAAACGTTAATATTAGAAACATCACTTTAATATATAATGTAAACAAGCCATCCTGAGGTAAACACCCATCTCAACTTGTTTTAAGATCAGTGATTTAGGATAATTATCTAAAACTTTATCACTAATCTCAATGTTTCTATTTACTGGGCCAGGGTGCATCAAATAGGGCTTATTAAATAGATGGTTATTTTGTAAACAAAATTCTTTTTTAAAAGATTTCATCATATTCTTTGCACCTTTTGGAATTCTCTCTTTTTGAACTCTCAACATCATTAAAACATCTAGTTCTTCGAGATAATTCAGATTTTTATGAAATTTAATTTTATCATTTATTTTAATCAATTCATTTTTGTTTAAAAAATATTTAGGTGCAATTATGTGAATTTGATAGCCCATTTTTGAAAGAAGTTTGATATTTGAGTGAGCTACCCTGCTATGTTTAATATCTCCACAAATACCAATTTTTATTTTTTTCTTTTTAAAAATTTCTTTAATTACGCAATAATCAAGTAGCGCCTGTGTGGGATGTTCGTTAGTTCCATCTCCTGCATTTATTACAGGAACATTACTTTTCTTTGCTATGTTCATTGGTGAAAAATTATTTTTATCTCTGATGACTAAAGCATCTGGTTTCATACTCATCAAAGTATCCATGGTGTCACTAAAAGTTTCACCTTTAGACAAAGAACTTTTTTCAAAATTTATATTAACTGAATTGTATCCTAAATTTTTTGCTGCAAGCTCAAAACTTATTGTAGTTCTTGTAGAGGGCTCTAAAAATAAGTTAAAAATATTTTTTGTTTTTTTTCCAAAAATTCTTTTCTTTGATTTTTTAAATTTTATAGCTAACTCAGCAATAAAGTGAATATCATTAGCTGATAGATCGTCTATAGAAGTGATCTTTCTATTTTTCACTAGTGGAGTTTCTATACAAACTTAGAAAATCATCAAGTATTAAACAAGCGCTCTTTTCATGAATATTAGTGTTTTCTGAATTTTTCCTTGATTTATATGGCTTACTAGACAATCTCTCATCAATATACAAAATTGGACAAGAGATAATTTTCTCTAATTTTTTGGCAAATATTTCAACTTTATTTACCATTTCAGATAAAGAACCATCAAGATGGTAAGGTTTACCAATCACGACTCCATGAACATTTTCAGTTGTTATAATTTCTATTATTTTTTCGAATAATAATGTTTCGGTAAAAGTTCCATAAGGAACAGAGATGATATTTGACTGATCACTTATAGCCATTCCAATGTGTTTTAGACCATAATCTATAGCAATAAATTTCTTTGTATAATTATTGCTTACAAGAAAATCTGATATAGTATCGACGACCATTATGAGTGACATTGATATTAAAAGAATTTCTTATTTAGCAAAGCTAAAATTACCCTCAGAAAAAGAGGAATTTTACTCTAATTCCTTAAAAGATATAATTAAATGGGTAGATAATCTTAAAAAGGTTGACACAAGTAAAACAGAACCTTTGCATAATGTAACTGAAAAAACCGTATCAATTAGAAATGATGAAGTAAGTAAAAGTAATTGTGTTGATGATGTGTTAAGCAATGCTCCAGAGAGAGCACAAAATTTTTTCAAAGTGCCTAAAGTGGTTGAGTAAGTGAAGAATTCAATTAGCCAAATTAAAAAAGCTCTTATTGAAAAAAAAATAAGCGTAAGTGAACTTTATGACGAATATTTAGCAAAAGCTAAATCTGGCAATAACAACAGCTTTAACTTAGTGATTGACAGAGAAAACAATATTTCATCAATTAACGACTCTCAAAACAGATATGACAATGGTAATCCTTTACCTTTAGATGGTATTCCTCTTGGTATTAAAGATTTATTCTGTACTAAAGGAATAAGAACAACAGCATCATCTAAAATTCTCAGTAATTTCATTCCTAATTATGAGTCTTTTGTTACACAGCAACTTTTAAATGATGGATCAATTTTTATTGGCAAAAATAATTGTGATGAATTTGCGATGGGCTCATCTAATGAAACTAGTTATTTTGGTCCTGTAATTAATCCTTGGAAGAATAAAAATTCTCAAAAAGATAATCTTGTTCCAGGCGGCTCCTCAGGAGGATCAGCAGCAGCTGTGGCAGAGGGCTCATGTGTAGCGTCAATGGGTACAGATACTGGTGGCTCAATTAGACAGCCAGCCAGCTTATGTGGAATAGTTGGTTTAAAACCTACATTTGGCTCGTGTTCAAGATGGGGAATTGTAGCTTTTGCCTCTAGTTTAGATCAAGCAGGACCTTTGACAAACTGTGTAGAGGATGCAGCTTATATTTTAAATTCAATAAACAAACATGATTTTAATGACTCTACTAGTTCAAATCATCAAAGAGAAGACTATTTAACTGATATCAACAATAGCCTTGAAAAGAAAATTAAAATTGGAATTCCCTCTGATTATCTTGAAGATGTCAGTGAGGACATTTTAAATCAAATTGATAATACAAAACAAGCACTCTCCAAACATGGCATAGAATTTATTGATGTAGAATTTAAGACTACTGAATACGCACTTTCAACTTATTATATTCTAGCACCAGCTGAAGCTTCGTCAAATTTAGCAAGATATGATGGAGTACGCTACGGAATTAGAGAAGACGGCGAAAGTCTTGATGATATTTATCTAAATTCCAGAACAAAGGGATTTGGTGATGAAGTGACTAGAAGAATACTCATAGGCGCTTATGTATTGTCAGCTGGTTATTACGATGCTTACTACAGACAAGCTCAAAAAGTTAGAAGATTGATTAAAAATGATTTTCAAAGAATTTTAAACGATGTTGACTTTATACTAACACCCACAACACCAAATGAGGCTTTTAAAATTGGTGATAAACTTGATCCTATATCCATGTATAAAAATGATATTTATACTGTTCCCACAAGTCTTGCTGGCCTTCCTGGGATATCTATTCCATCTGGTTTAAGTAAAAATGGTCTACCTTTGGGAGTTCAATTTATTGGAAATTATTTTGAAGAAAAAACACTTTTACAGTTAGCAGCGCTTGCAGAAAAGGAATTAAGTTTCAATGAGTAATAATTGGGAAATGGTAATCGGTCTTGAAGTACACGCCCAACTTAAAACTTCATCTAAATTATTTTCTTCCTCACCAAATCAATTTGGATCTGAGCCTAATGAGAATGTAAACTTTATTGACTCAGGAATGCCTGGAATGCTTCCAGTTCTGAACTTTGGTTGTATTGAAATGGCAATAAAAACAGGATACGCATTAAATTTTAAAATTAATAAGTATTCTGTGTTCGAAAGAAAAAATTACTTTTACCCTGATTTACCTCAAGGTTACCAAATTAGTCAATTTGAATTCCCCATTCTTAGCGAGGGTTTTATAAATATTGATAGTGGTGATAATCAAAAAAAAATTAGAATTGAAAGAGCCCATTTAGAACAAGATGCTGGCAAGAGTATTCATGATATTGATCCAAAATATAGCTTTATTGATCTTAATAGAGTAGGTACACCGTTATTAGAAATAGTTTCGTATCCTGATTTATCATCTGCAGATGAGGTAATAAACTACATGTCTTCTTTAAGACAATTACTTATGTACATAGATGTGTGTGATGGAAATATGCAGGAAGGTTCTTTAAGGGCTGATGTAAATTTATCTGTTCGCAAAAAGGGCCAAGAACTTGGCACTAGATGTGAAATTAAAAATTTAAATTCATTTAAATTCATAAAACAAGCTATTGAATATGAATTTCAAAGACAAATTAATATAATTGATGGTGGTGGAGAAATTGAACAGAATACTATGCTGTTTGATACAAGCACAGGGGAAACAAGAGCAATGAGAAGTAAGGAATTCTCACATGATTATCGTTATTTTCCGGATCCCGATTTATTACCTGTATATTTAAGCCAAGAGCAAATTGATAAAATAAAACCCTCAGTAGGAGAGCTTCCCCAAGATAAGTTAAATAAATATTTAGATAATTATAGCTTAGATAAAGACATAGCTAAAATCATAATTACTGAAAAACAAAACGCAAATTTATTTGAAAAAATGATTTCTGAGTCAAATGTAAAACCAAAATTTATAGCAGCTTGGCTAGTTGGAGATATATTTGCATTTATCAAAGAAAATAATTTAGAAGTAAATAGTCTTAATGATAAAACAAAAGACATTACTGATCTTTTGAGATTAATTTCTGATGATGTAATTTCAAATAAAGCTGGTAAAGAAATTTTACCGAAAGTTTTAAATGGTGAAGGAAAACCATCTGAACTTGTTAAGGTATTAGGTCTTGAACAAGTGTCTGACTCTGGAGAATTGGAAAAAATAATTGATGAAGCTTTAGTTGGAGAAGAGGAGAACATTTTAAAATTTCAAGGAGGTTCTGATAGGGTTTTAGGATATTTTGTCGGAAAATGTCTAAAAGCTACAAAAGGTAAAGGTAATCCTAAATTAATAAATAAAATCCTTCTCGAAAGACTTAATAAAAAGTAACCGTATATACTTTTTTATTAATAATAAGAATGACAATTCTTTTTATTTGGCTATATTTCGGCTATAAATAAGCATATGGAGAGGTGGGTGAGTGGCTGAAACCAGCGGTTTGCTAAACCGCCGTACGACGCAAGTTGTACCGAGGGTTCGAATCCCTCTCTCTCCGCCATAAAAAAATATATATATTTGATATAAAAATAGTAAAAAATAATAATGCTCACAGGATCTATACCAGCAATAATAACTCCCTTTTCAAACGGTGATGTTGACTATGATAGTTTTGAAAAGCTATTAAATTGGCAAATCAAAAGTGGAATATCTGGGGTAACAGTTTGCGGTACCACAGGGGAGTCCCCAACTTTATCACATGATGAGCATATGAAGTTAGTTGAGTACGCAATAAAAGTCGCTTCAAAAAAAATACCTGTTATTGCCGGCACTGGATCTAATTCCACTAAAGAGGCAATTGAATTTACCAAACACGCCTATAAAGCAGGAGCAAACTACGGATTAGTTGTTACACCATATTATAATAAACCTAATCAATTAGGTTTGATAAACCATTTCAAAAAAATTGCAAAAGTTTCACCTTTAAAACAACTTATTTACAATATACCAGGAAGATCAATTGTAGACTTGTCATTTGATAGCTTTAAGGAACTAAATAAAGTATCAAACATTGTCGGTATTAAAGACGCCTCCAATGATATGTCAAGACCTTTGATTATGAGAACTTTTATGAAAAAAGATTTTAATTATTTGTCAGGTGAAGATGGAACTATTGCTGGTTTTTTAGCTCAAGGCGGGCATGGTTGTATATCAGTTACAGCAAATGTTGCTCCTAAACTTACATCAATGCTCCACTATCATTGGAAAAAAAAGAATTATAAGGAATTTGATAAAGTAAATTTAAAATTAGCTCCATTGTCAAAAATATTGTTTGCTGAACCTAACCCTACACCAGCTAAGTATGCCCTCTCTTTAATGGGCAAATGCAAAGCTAATGTAAGAGAACCTCTGTATGAATTAAGCTCTGATACAAAAAAACAAGTTAGAAAAATAATAAAAGATTTAAATTTTATTTAATTGTCTATTCAAAATCGTAGAGCAAAATTTGATTATGAAATCAAAGAAACTTATGTTGCTGGAATAGTGCTTGAAAGTAATGAAGTTAAACCACTTCGAAGTGGAAAAGCCTCTATTCAGTCAAGTTTTATTAATGAACAAAAAGGTGAAATTTACATCAATAATTTTGAAATTATTTCAAGAGGTAAGAATTTTGACCTCAAAAAGAAGACGAGATCTGTTAAAAAACTTTTGCTTAATAAAAGAGAGATAAAGAAGATTTTAGGAATGTTGACCACAAAAGGTTTTACAGCAGTTCCTATGGAGATTTTCTTTAATGAAAAAGGTTTAGCAAAAGTAAAATTTGGAGTTGGCATCGGTAAAAAGAAATTTGATAAAAGGGAGACAATTAAGCAAAGAGAATGGGATCGTAAAAGACAAAGAATTTTAAAAAAATAATAATTTTCTTGTAATTTTACTTACTTTTTCATATAAACCACACATGGCAAGAGTTACAGTAGAAGATTGTACTAAAAACGTTGATAGTCTTTTTGATTTAGTTTTACTGGCATCTCACAGAGCAAAGGTTCTTAACGCAGGTAATGAAGCCCAGGTTCCACTAGATAATGATAAAAGCACGGTCATAGCTCTTAGAGAAATTGCTGACGAAAAAATTAGTGTCGGAGATGTCAAAGAAGACATTATTAAAAGTTATCAATTAGTTCAAGAGAAAGAAGAAGAAAACGAAGATCATCTTCTTGAAGATTAAAAGTTATATTTAGTTTATTATTTTAGCTGATGTTTCAAACCAGCTACTTCAACAAGAGTTACAGCGAGTTTAAATCCGCATTAGAATCATATGACAAAAATTTTAGGGAGGATCTATTTGTAAAAGCTATTGAGGTTGCAGAAAACTCTCATAAGGATCAATTTCGTGCCTCTGGAGATCCATATATAATTCATCCATATGAAGTTTGTAAATCACTTATTGAATTAAAATTAGACACTGAAACTGTAATAACTGGTTTGCTTCATGATGTAATTGAGGATACCGAATTTTCTAAAGATGAATTAAAAAAAAATTTTGGTGATGCAATATCTGGCCTTGTTGATGGTTTGACTAAAATTGATTTTTTGGAAGAAAAAAAAACAACAAGATCAGAAAAGGAGGCTGAAAATTTTAGAAAACTTCTAATTTCTACTGCCAAAGATATAAGAGTTTTAATTATAAAATTAGCGGATAGACTTCATAATATTAAAACTATTCATTATTTTAAAGATGTTGAAAAAAGAAAAAGAGTTAGCAACGAAACTTTATTAATTTATGCCCCACTTGCTCAAAGATTAGGCTTTGAAAATTGGAAATCAATTTTAGAAAATATATCTTTTAAAAATTTACACCCAGATATTTTTAACAGAATTAATGACAAAATAGATAATACCTTCAAAAACTTAGAGAGTTCATTTATCGATCTTGAGAATTTAATGAAAGAGCAACTTTCCAAGTCCGATATTGATGCTGAAATACACTACCGAAAAAAAAATCCTTACTCTATATGGAAAAAAATTAATAAGAAAAATACAGATTTAAATTCTATTTCTGATATCGCTGCTGTCAGAATAATTACTAAATCAACAAGAGATTGTTACAGAGTTCTGGGTATTATTCACAGAAATTTTTCTGCAAAAGTTGGAAGAACAAAAGATTATATATCTAGTCCAAAACCTAATGGATATAGATCGATACATTCTGATCTTATTTTTCAAAAAAAAATTTTTGAAGTACAAATAAGATCAAGAGCTATGCATATGATAGCGGAAAATGGTATTGCTGCACATTGGAGATATAAATATTTAAATAAAGATAGTCAAAGCGAGGGTGTATATGCTTGGTTAAGAGATGCTGTAAATTATGTTGAGGAAAAAGATGAACAACATCTCATCCTTAACAAAACTTCACAACAATTTTTTGATGAACAAATTTATGTTTTTTCACCTAAAGGAGAATTATTTACACTTCCACTTGACTCCACTCCAGTTGACTATGCTTATACTATTCATACAGATATTGGTGATAGATGCGCCGGAGCAATAGTTAATGGACTTGAGTCACCTTTAAGTACAAAACTAAATAATGGAGATCAAGTTGAAATCATTCTTGATGAAAGCACAACAATTTCACCCTTATGGATTAGATTTGTAAAAAAAGAAAAAGTAAAAGAGAAAATAAGGTATTTTTTTAGGTCAAAAAGAAGAAGAGAGTTTGAAATACTAGGTAAAGATATTTTAAACTATATTGCAAAGTCTAAAAACATTTCTGCCAATGAAAATACTTTTAACAAAATTTTAACCAAAACTGATTTTAAATTTAAAAATAAACTTTTTGAAAATGTTGGAAGAGGTTTTTTATCTAGAGCTGAACTAGATAAATTATTTAAGGAAATGGAAGATAATATTGTAAAAAAAATTTTTCAATCTAATGATGACGAAGAAAGAGTAGACGTATTAAAATATGAAAATGGTATTGCTATCAATTATGCAACATGTTGTTCTCCTATTAAGGGCGATAGCATTATTTCAATAATGTCATATGGTCGAGGTCTTGTAGTACACAATACAATTTGTGACAGTTTAGGTTATTATCATAAAGATAATTTTTATAAATCTGAATGGGGGGAAGGAGAAAGTCAATCTGAATTTAACTCAAGGATAGAGATAGTTATTAAAAACCAACCTGGAGCTCTATTTAGTATTACATCAATCTTTGATAAGCATGAAATTAATATCGAAAATATTCGTATCGCTAATAGAACTAAAAAAGTTTACACATTTATTATAGATATAAGTATTGAAAGTTCAGATAAACTAAAATTTGTTCTTGCCGAAATGAAAACTTTAAGCCAAGTTGATAAAGTTAAAAGACAATCAATTAATTATTAATGAAACTAGGCGTTAATATAGATCACATAGCGACTCTTCGTAATGCTAGGGGTCAGGATAATCCAAATTTAATTAGAGCATTGAAAGTTTGTCAAGAAGCAAAAATTGATACACTAACTGTTCATTTAAGAGAAGATAGGAGGCACATAAAAGATAAAGATCTCTTTGACTTAAAAAAATATTCTAAAATTCCTATAAATCTTGAAATGGCGCTTACGGAAGAGATGATAAAAATAGCAAGCAAGATCAATCCAAAATTTATTTGTATTGTTCCCGAAAAAAGAAATGAAATTACAACAGAGGGTGGTCTTAATTTAAACAAAATATCACAAGCAAAATTAAAAAAATTATTAAAAATATCTGGAAAAAAAAATATACAATTAAGTGCCTTTATAAACCCAACAAAAAAAATGATTAATTTAGCTAAAAATTTAGGTTTTGATACAGTAGAACTTCACACAGGTAATTTAGATAAAAAAATTATTAGAAAATCCACAATAAATCAAATAAATGAAATGATTGAGTATGCTCACTCTAAAAAATTAATTGTAAATGTAGGGCATGGTTTAAATTTTAAAAATATTAAGTTTATAAAAAAAAGAAAATATGTTGATACTGTTCACGTTGGTCATTTTATAATATCTGAAGCAATATTTATTTCACTAACCAAAACTATAAATATTTTTAGAAATTTAATAAAAAAATGATTATTGGTCATGGTATAGATTTAGTTGAGATAGACAGAGTAAATAATATCTATGCTAAATATAAGAAAAATTTCATAGCCAAATACTTTTTGAATGATCAATTTAAATCAATTAATAAAAACTTATTAGCAAATAATTTTGCAATAAAAGAGGCTTTTTCCAAAAGTATAGGTATGGGTTTTAGATCTCCTTGTTACCCAAATAATATTGTGGTTAGTCGAAATGAATTTGGAAAACCAGTAATTTATCTCAAAAATAAACTTGAAAGTTATTTAAATGATACTTTTGGGAAGTATGTTATTCATGTTAGCCTAACAGACACAAAATTATATTCGATTGCGTCGGTAATTATTGAGCAAAGTTAAATCATCTTTAATGAATAATGTTAAAGCGCTTTTTTGGGCTTTAATCATTGCAGGAGTAATTAGAACTTTTGCTATCGAGCCATTTAAAATTCCTTCTGGATCAATGAAGCCCAACTTATTGGTTGGGGACTTTCTATTTGTTTCTAAGTGGGATTATGGATACTCGAGATACTCATTTCCTTTTGGACTTCCTCCGTTCAAAGGAAAAATCTTTGAAAGTAACCCTGAGAGAGGCGATATAATTGTTTTTAAACTCCCAGGACAAGAAAATATTAATTATGTGAAAAGATTGGTTGGGCTACCAGGAGAAACAATAAAAGTTGTAAATGGTAAAATCTATCTAAAGACAGAAAATTCAACTGATTTTGAAGTGCTAGATCAGATAGAAGATGGATTTTTTTATGATGATCAATACGGTAAGGAAATTCAGCAGTTAATTGAAAATGAATATAGGATATTAAATATCACGAATGATGGGCCACTTGATTACACTCCTGAGTACGAAATACCAAAAGATAAATTCTTTTTCATGGGTGATAACAGAGATAACTCATCGGATAGTAGAGTTTTAAGTGGAGTTGGATTTGTGCCAAAAGTTAATATAGTTGGCAAAGTTTGGTTTATTTGGTTCTCAGTTGATACAAATTTCTCTCTATCAAAATTTTGGAATTTACCCTTTCACATTAGATATGATAGGCTCTTTAGCATTATCAAATAAATATTTTGAATAAGACACAAATTTTCAAAACAATAAAAAGCCTTGAAGGTTTTAATAAAAGCATAGAACACGATAGTTTTGAAAAATCAAAAAAAAATACCGATAAACCCTTTCAAAAATATGAATTTCTTGGAGATAGAGTTTTGGGTTTGGTAATTTCAGAATATTTGATAACCACTTTTTCACACAATACTTTAGATGAGATCTCAAGAAGGTTTATTCATCTTGTTAATACAAACACCTTAGCCAAAATATTCAGAAAAAATAATTTAGGTGATATTTTTAAACATCAACTTGATCCCAACTCAAGTAAAAATTCTATATACGCTGATGCATTAGAGTCTCTCATTGGATTTGTTTATACAAGAAAAGGTTTAATATTTTCAAAAAAATTAATAATGGAATTGTGGCAAAATGAATTGGACATACTTCCACAAAAAGATCCTAAAACATTTATACAAGAATATTGTCAAAAGAAATATAAGACAATTCCTCTTTACAAATTAATTGAGGAAGCTGGTACGAAACATAAACCTAAATTTTTAGTATCATTGAAAATAAAGGATAATGAAGTAGAAGCAGAGGGAGTTTCAAAACAAAAAGCCGAAATTTTAGCAGCAAAAAAAATGATTAAGATCATCAATAAATTTAGTAAATAATCTATTGTACAAAACTGAGGCCATAATAACGAAAGTAGAAAATTTTAAAGAAAATCATTTAAGTATTTCAGTTTACTCTTCTGAATATGGACAAAAATCTCTAGTAGTTTTTGGAGGAAAATCAAAAAAAAAAAATTCTACATATGTTAAGGGATCACTTAATAATATTGAATTTGACAATAATAATGTTTGCCTTTCCTCAACATCTATAAATAAATTTAAATGGTTTTTGTTTTCAAAATATGAGTTGAAGACAATTGATTATTTTTGTTTTTTAATAAATAAATTATTATTTTTAACCGACCAAAATTCTAATGTTTTAAGTTATTATTTGTTATTGATTTCTAAATTGAATGAAAGATCTAATTACCTACCAGAGCTATTATTACTAGAGCTGGAAATTTTAAAAGCCTCAGGTTATCAACCTGATTTAAATGAGAGTGTTTTAAAAAAAATTTTCAATTTCCATGAAAAAAGTAATTTGAAAACTTATGAGCTTATTTATGAACATTTGAAAGATAATAAAGATCATCAGTTGGTTTTTTTTGATTTTATGGGCAGAATAGTTAACAGAGTATTGATTAATTTGAATATTAATTTACCTTTTTCTAGAGATGAAATTACCAGGAAAATATAAAACTATTTATATAGCCTCTGATCATGCAGGTTTTAGATTAAAATCCTTTATTATTGAGGAATATTTGGCCAAAAAAAAATTTAATTTCTTCGATTTAGGCACTAATTCAGATAAATCTGTAGATTATCCAAAATTTGCAAAAAAATTATGTAAAAATATCAATAAATACAGCATGGGTATCTTGATCTGTGGATCGGGAATAGGAGTAAGTATTAGTGCTAATAGACATAAGCACATAAGGGCATCGCTTTGTCATAATGCACAAACAGCAAAAATGACCAGAAAACACAACAATAGCAATGTTATATGCTTAAAAGGAAGACCTTTTGTAAAAAAAAATATTTTTGCTATGCTCAACGCCTATTTTAAAACAGAATTTGACAAAGGGAGACATTTAAGGAGAATATCGCAACTATGACACTTAGTGAGAATTTTTTTTCTAGTAATCTAGAACATGCAGATAAAGATTTATATCAGAGTATTTCACAAGAACTCTCAAGACAACAGAACCAAATCGAATTAATTGCTTCTGAAAATATTGTCTCTAAAGCTGTGCTTGAAGCACAAGGCTCCATTATGACTAATAAATATGCCGAGGGTTATAGTGCTAAAAGATACTATGGTGGTTGTGAATTCGTAGATATAGCTGAAAATTTAGCAATTGATCGTTTGAAACAATTGTATGGATGCAGTTATGCTAATGTTCAACCTCACTCAGGCGCACAAGCTAATCAAGCTGTATTTTTAGCACTTATTAAACCAGGTGATACTATTTTAGGAATGTCTTTAGATGCTGGTGGTCACTTAACACATGGTTCGAGACCAAATCAATCTGGAAAATATTTTAACGCTGTTCAGTATGGTATAAATCCAGAAACTTCTTTAATTGATTATGACGAAGTTGAAAGATTAGCTATTGAACATAAACCGACCTTGATTATTGCTGGTGGTTCAGCTTATCCAAGAAATATCGATTTTAAAAAATTTAGAGAGATAGCAGATAAGATCGAGGCTTATTTACTAGTTGATATGGCACACTATTCAGGTTTAGTCGCTGCCAAAGAATACCCGGATCCATTGCCACACGCACATGTGGTTACATCTACAACTCACAAGACTATTAGAGGTCCAAGAGGGGGTATGATACTCTCAAATGATTTAGACCTTGGAAAGAAATTTAATAGCTCTGTTTTTCCAGGTTTACAAGGTGGGCCGCTCATGCATGTAATAGCCGCAAAAGCAGTTGCCTTCGGAGAAGCTTTACAACCAGAGTTTAAAACTTATATCCAACAAGTAAAAAAGAATGCTTCAATTCTTGGTGAAGTTCTTATGTCAAATGGAATAGATATTGTTACTAGTGGTACTGACTCTCATATGGTTTTAGTAGATTTAAGATCAAAAAATGTAACTGGTAAAGACGCTGAAGAAAGCCTTGAGAGGGCAGGAATGACTTGTAATAAAAATGGTGTTGCAAATGACCCAAATCCTCCAACTATCACTTCAGGCATTAGATTAGGATCTCCAGCTGCAACAACTAGAGGTTTTAAAGAAGAAGAATTTAAGTTTATTGGAGAGAAAATATCAACGATTATTAATAATCTCTCAGTATCTAACTCTGATATTTCAATGCTTGAAAGTTCTATAAATAAAGAAGTTCAAGATCTTTGCTCTAAATACCCAATTTATTAGATCTGATGAAATGTCCTTTTTGTATTGACAAAAACAAAGAGACATCTGTTTTAGACTCAAGACCTTCAGAAAATGGTTCCGTAATTAGGAGAAGAAGAGTTTGTATTGATTGTAAAGGTAGATTTACAACACATGAAAGAATTCAGTTTAGAGAAATAGTTGTTGTTAAAAAAGATGGAGATAAGGTAAATTTTGACAGAGACAAAATAGCAAAATCTGTTGAGTTGGCATTACGCAAAAGACCAGTTGATACTGACGCTAAAGAAAAACTTATTTCTAGGATAGTAAACGATGTTGAGGGTATGGGCGAAAACGAGATCAGTTCAAATGTTATAGGTGAGGCTGTCATGAAAGCTCTTTATACAATCGATAAAGTAGCTTATGTGAGATTTGCTTCTGTTTATAGAGATTTCAGAGAAACTAAAGATTTTGAGCAGTTTTTAGATACAATAGATAATAAGTAAAATTTGATTAGTTCTAATCACTTAAACTATCTCCAAAGTGTTAATAATTTATCTATAAAAAATATTGGATTAACTGGCA
>CACLUX010000012.1 GCA_902610255.1 uncultured Alphaproteobacteria bacterium
GAATAAGGAATGGGATAACTTGCCAGATGAAAAGCGATCTGAGCTAAAAGCCTATCAAGGAGTTCGCTATCCACACACAGAAATGGTATCGGTGATGAACCCAGAAACCCTCAAACCTGTCCCTTCCGATGGAGAAACTATGGGGGAGATTATGATCCGAGGAAATACTGTCATGATGGGGTACTATAAAAATGAAGAGGCTACTCAAGAGTCGATGAAAAGCGGATGGTTTCACTCGGGCGACTTAGCAGTAATGCACCCTAGTGGGTATATTCAAGTTAAAGATCGATCGAAAGATATCATTATTAGTGGTGGTGAAAATATATCATCTGTAGAAATTGAAAATATTATTACAAAGCACCCTGCAGTATCATTAGCAGCAGTTGTTGCTAGACCTGATGAAAAATGGGGAGAGACACCCTGTGCTTTTATAGAATTAATTGAAGGTCAAACGGTAGAGGAAGATGAGTTAAAGAAATTTTGCAGAGAGCACTTAGCTGGTTTTAAAATGCCTAAAACTTTTGTATTTCAGGTCTTACCAAAAACATCAACTGGTAAAATTCAAAAGTACGAGTTAAGAGAAACAGTCAAAAATCTCTAATTTAATTTTTTATTTTTATCTTCAGTATTTATCACTTTAATAGCTTTTAGTTTTTTATAACACATGTAACAAACAAGATTATGATGACTTTTAATTAAATTTTGAACTTTCTTAGGAGCTGTTCGAATTTCAGATTCAATATACACACTGTCCATGACTGATAACTCTCCCTCACAATATTTGCATTTCTCAGCCATGACTAATATTTTAAATTTTTCTTAATTTTGTTCCAATACTGAAAAAATCTTTTTGCTGGATGAAGATAATTCTCCTGCAATAAGAAGTAATCGGGTAACTGCTCTAAATCATATTTTTCACATAATTTTTGAAATAAATTTTGGTAAATAGGTCTAAAAGTAGATTTTGTAATAATTTTGGATATGGTGTTTTGGTTATGAATTTCTTGCAATATCTCATATGTATTACCTCTATAGATTTCAGCCCCTGCCTCTTTGGCTAAAAAGTATCTATTTTCAATGATTTTGTCACTAAGCTCATAGCCTTCAGTTAAAGTATCATCAAAAATGTAAACAGGATTACCCTCAATACCGGCTGGCACTCTCATAAACTCGTCATATAAATAAATTAAGTTCATAAATTGGGAAAGAGCCTCGAGCTAATTTCTTCATAGCTGCCATCTATTTCTCTATTCTTCTCAGGTATAATATCTATGCTTTTGTGACAGTATTTGTGAACATTTTCTAAATTAAATATATAAGGTTTTCCTGCAAAGGTGCTCGCGATCCACTGCCAAGAGAAGTTATTACTTGCAATATCTCCATCCAGTAAATGACTCATAAAAAACTTCGCTCCAGCTTGCCACTTCACTCTTCTAAAGTGAATAATATAAGAAGCCAAATACATACGTGCATGGTTATGAAGGTACCCAGTGCTAGTGAGTTGCTCGATGAAAATATTAATAATCTGTGTTGGTGTTGTTGCTGACATAACATCCTCAGGCAAGTTATTTTTATATTCTTGAGCTTGAAATCCAGTTTTATATTCTTCTACATCTGTCCATAGTTGATCAGGATGATGGTAGGCATAGCTTCTCCAAAAATCTCTCCATGCTAATTCTTGAATAAACTTTTCACTCTCAACAAAATTATATTTGTCTCGAATATATTGATAGAGCTCTTTGTTAGTGATAATTCCATATTTTATATGAGCTGATAATCTTGAAATTTGTCCATTCAAAAAGTTTCTTGTTTTTGCATAGAGAGCAGGATTAAAAGAATTGAATTTTTCCAGTGCATCATGTCTTGATAACATGGAGCTATTTGAATTTTTCGATATTGGTATAAGATCTTGAACACTTGAGATTTTCACTTTTAATTATACATAAAATCTGTGCTAATAGATTGTTTGTAAATCGAAGGTGATTTTGGTTTCAGGGGGGAGCTGAGAGATTCTTGAAATATCCACTTCATTTAAAATTGCAATTTTTGGATACCCGCCAGTACAAGGAATGTCCCGCATTAATACAATGGGTTGCCCATCACTTGGCACTTGAATAGACCCAGGTAATATTCCTTCAGACAAAATATCATGAGACTTAGAACTAATGAGACTCTCACCTTTGAGCCTGATACCCATTCGATCACTTTGATTAGTTATTGTAAAAACACCGCTAATAAAAGATTGTAGAGTATTGTCTGAGAAATATTGAAGTTGAGGACCGGGATAAACTTTGAAATTGGTTACCTTTTCTAAATCAGGTTTTGGTATAGAGATAAGATCCCAAGAGCTTACATCTTTGCTAATGTGAAATATATCTTCATCATTTAAAGGTCGATTAATCGAACCTATTCCTGCTTTTGTGTCAGTAGAGTAGCTATTAAGACAAGGCTCTAACCCAAGTCCATGCTCAAAAGCTATGTATCCATATACTGAGTCTATTGTATTGTGAATAATCAATTCATCGCCCTCAAATAAATTAATACTTTTATAGGGCTGGCACTCAAGCTGGCTGTTGTTATTTTTCTGAATACTCATATTACAATTACCACCAACACAAATCTTAACAGATCCTTCTTTTACTTTTATTGAAGGCCCCACATAAGCAAATTCTAGAAATTGATGTTGATGATTGGGTATAATTTTTTGTAGCTCTGTAATAATTCTTTGGTCCATTGCTCCACTTGGTGAAACTCCTAAGTGCTGATATTGAAATCTTCCAAAGTCTTGAATCGTTGAATGAGTCCCTGCACGAGTGATTATGATTGAGTTCATGACGAGTATTCCTTGATCAATTCATTTAATGAAAAATTATATTTTCTAATTTTTTCAAACTCTGAAAGTGATACGGAGTAAAATTTTACCTCATCACCTGGAAGAAAAAGGGAAGGGTAAGAACTTTGTAAATCAAAAATATCAAATGGTATTTGTCCAATTATATTCCAACCCCCAGGTGAAACTTTTGGATATATACAGGTATGGTTTTTTGCTATGCCAATGGATCTAGCAGGAATTTTTACCCTTGGAGTAGCTAACCGCGGTGTGATTAATTGGGAGGGAACATCCCCTAAATATGGAAATCCCGGCATGAAGCCTATATAATATGTATAGTAACGAACTGATGAGTGAAGATTGATAACCTCTTCTTTTGTAATCTGGTGTAGTTTTTGGATGATCTTTATATCTAAAGCAAAATCTTCATTATAACATGCCGGTATTTCCCATGTTTTAGTAACTTTTTTGTTAGTTTGAGAGTTTGTATCTTTCATTTTCATACTAATTTTGTCTTTGTTTTGATCTCTAATTTTTGAATTTTCAAAAATTACAACTATTTTATTGAAGGAAGGAATAATGTTTAGTGATTGAAGATTAAGGTTTGAAATATTTAAAAATGTCTCATTTACCTCCTGTGATATTGATTTTGAGGTTTCATTCCCAAAATCTAAGACTAAACCCCGATCCCCATAAGAATTTATTCCTTTGAAATACATGCTAATATCATAATGTAACTTTGGTGCATTTGAATAAAATTAATTTAAATTCTGATATCGCAGAAAAAGATCTCAGTTTTTTCGAGACTGTTGATGCGCAGTTAATAAATAAAATTAGCTCTGCTAATCTTTCTTGTTTATATCATGGGGGGTCAGAAGACGTTGTTTTTAAAGCACTAAATTACTGTAAAACAAAACGTGTTTCAGTTGGTGCGCATATTTCTTTTTTAGATAGAGATAATTTTGGGCGCACAAAAATTAATTGGAACAAAAAATTAATCCAAGAAATTGTCAAAGACCAGTTAATGTTTATGCATAATCTTGCCTCTAATATTAATTTTCCATTAACACATGTTAAGCTTCATGGAGCTTTGAGTAATATGGCATGCGTTGACCAAGACCTTTCTAGTGAAATAGTAGATGTTTTAAAAAAAAATTACCCATCAATGATATTACTTGCACCTGCTTTAAGTGCACTTGCTAAAATCGGTATGAATTGCAACATACCCACCGCCCTTGAGATTTTCGCAGATCGCACTTATGAAGATGATGCTACTTTAACACCTCGTTCCATTAATGACTCTTTGATAACAGATCCTAGAAGTGCCAAGGAGCATGTAAAAGCCATGCTTATACAAGAAGGGATTATTTCACGTTATGGGAATACTCTCAAAACAAACATTCATTCAGTGTGTGTTCACAGTGATACGCCAAATAGTGTTGAAATTTCTAAACAAATTTGCATACTCCTTCATGAAATGAAGATAAAAAAAGCAGCTCTTCCAGAATTTTTCTAAGACTAAAATGAATAATTATTTTTTTTACGGCACTCTTCGCTCTATTGCAATATTAGAGAAGGTTATAGGAGGAAAAACTGATCACTTAAAAATAACTAAAGCTTTTGTACCAAAAAGTGAATTGCGTTTAGTCATTAATGAAAACTTCCCTGTAATAATCTTCGGTGAAAATTATTCTGGCGTTGAAGGTATAGTGGTTAAAGGATTAACCGAAGAAGATATAGCACGTATACGTTTTTTCGAGGATGTAGAGTTTTCTCCTAAAACAATGATTATAGACATAGGGGGAATTCATGAAGAGGTCAATTATTTTTCACAAAAAGGAGTTGAGCCCTCTTTAGACGCTTGGTTCTATGATGAGTGGAAAGAAAAAGAGGAAGCTTTATCTTTAGTGACAACTGATTTTTGGATGCAACTTTACGGAAAATATACAGCTGAAGAGGCAGATCAATATTGGAATGACGTAAAAAAGCAGGCATATCATCATTACCTCTCACAACAATGAAAATTGTTAATTTCTTTTTCTTAATTTCTCTTTTTTTTACATTTAATTCTTTATCAGATGAAACAACAAGTTGGCAATTATTAAAAGAGGGTGGTAAAATAGTTTTTATTCGTCACGCATATGCTCCTGGAGGCGGTGATCCCAATAATTTTGAATTATACGATTGTTCAACACAAAGAAATTTAAATGAACAAGGAATTAATCAATCTAAACGAATGGGTATATTATTTTCTAAATATTCTATTCCAATAGACTCTGTTTATTCCAGCGAATGGTGTCGCTGCAAAGAAACCGCTCGTCTTGCATTTGGAAATTTTGAGAGTTTAAGTACCTTAAATTCAACATTTTCAGCTGATTATCAAAAAAACCATTCAAAACAAATGTATGAATTAAATCAATTCATTAAAAATTGGGACGACAGTCAAGGTAATTTAATTTTTGTAACCCATTATGTAATTGTTGGTGGTTTTCTTGATTATTATCCAAGTTCAGGAGAAATGGTGATAACAGATAAATCTCTATCAGTTCTTGGCACAATTAAAATAAATTTTTAAAAGAATACTCTTTCAATAAACCAATATAAACCAATCATTGAAATTATAATAGAAATAGGAATTTGCAAAAATGCTCTATACCAACTTTGACGTGAAGGTATTATAAAGATAATTGATGCTAAGATAATAATTGCTATCTGTGCTATTTCTACACCAATGTTAAATGAGATTAAACTTAAAATAAGTTGACTAGTATTTAACCCAATATCTCCCAGCACAAACGCAAAACCTAAACCATGAATTAATCCAAAAATAAAAATTATTAAATATCGAAGTAAAGTTGAACGTCTTTGAAATATATTCTCAATTGCAACATAGCTTATAGACAATGCTATTAACGGTTCAACAATAGTAGCAGGTATAAAAATTAAATTAAAACTAGCTAGAATAAGTGTGATCGAATGCGCAACTGTAAACATTGTGACTTGAAGTAATAAAGGTTTAAATTTGATGGCGTAAAAAAAGATACCTATTATGAATAAGATATGGTCAAGTCCCTTAGGAACAATATGCTCTATCCCTAAAACTAAATATTCAATTGTTGTACTTAAAGCTGAAGACTGTGTCTGTTGGGATATGAGTGATGATCTTTCAGCAGGTTGTAAATAAGTTGTAAATAAAACAGACTCTTTTGATATATCCTCAAAATGTCTAATTACCACGGGACCCAATTCTTTTTCAAATTGAATGGTAAAAGACTCATCTTTTATTTCAAAACCTATGTTTAAAGTTGTATCTCTGGAAAATTCATCGTTTATTTCTTGAAAAGTATCTACATTTCTTAAAGAAAGCGGAATAGTTTCATCTCCGATATTGATTTTAATCTTATCTGTAAATTTGTTTTCATTTTCTTTGACCATTTTCTCTACTTCTTCAGTGGAAAGGGCCCTTAACGCATCATATTTTTGAGATTGAGGTGAGTCGTTGGTATCCTGATATAAAGAGGCATCAATTTCAGAAAGAACAGTTTCTGCATTTAATTTAAATTCGATTGATGCATTTCCTTCAATAATGGTAATATCCATCACCGCGGGTTTAATTTCGTGTGAATGCAGAGGAGAGCTCAATATTAAAATTAGAAAAAATAAGTATTTAATCATTCGGTCATGTTTACCAAAATTCATCTAAAAATTCTTTATATTTTTTCGCTCCTTATTGCTTATTCTATAAGAGCAAACGCTCATGAATTTTGGATCGAGCCTACGCAATATCAACTTAATGATGACTTAATAAATGCTCACTTGAGGGTAGGACAAGAATTTCAAGGTATGGCTTTAATGTATAATCCACAAGATTTTAAAACCTTTAAAATATTATCTGGATCCAAAAATAAAAAAGAAAAAATAAACGGCATACTAGGTGATGTGCCTGCAATTAATATAACGACTAATGTAGATAATTTATTAATTATTTATCATGAAACTAAAGATAAATATGTTGATTATAAAAAGTTTCAAAAATTCGAGGATTTTGTTAATGAAAAAGGTTACCAGCAACTAATCAATACTCATTTTGAGAAAGGATTTCCAGAAAGTAATTTTATTGAGAGTTATCGTCGTTATGCAAAATCTCTCATTACACTAAATGGCAGTGAGGGGAAGGATAAAAAAACAGGACTTCTATTGGAATTTGTTTTAGACCAAAATCCTTACAAAGAATTGAATTCAAAGCAAATGAGTGGAACTTTATATTACAAAAAAAAACCACTAAAAAAAAATCTTGTTACAATTTTTTCGAAATATAAAAATACAAAGTTATCAATTGTAAATACCATAACGGATGATAAAGGAAAATTCACTTTTGATATTGAACCAGGAAGGGAATATCTCTTAGACTCAGTTGTGATTTATCCAAGAAGAGCAGACCCAGAAAAAAATGAGCCAATCTGGCATAGTGATTGGGCATCAACAACTTTCTTAATACCTGAAAATAATCTTTAATTATTATTAATTAGTATAAAATAGATAATTATGATTTTTGCTTTAAAAGTTTTATTAGCTGCTTTTGTGATTGCATTTGCAAGTTGGCTTTCCGGTAAAAAACCTGAGCTATCTGGATTTATTATTGCTCTTCCAATAGCAAGTATAATAGCCATAGCCTTCTCTTTCTTAGAGCATAAAAATAGTGAAAATACTGTAATATTTGCAAAAAGCATTCTTATTGGAGTACCTGTCTCATATTTATTTTTCTTACCTTTTTTCTTTGCAAAAAATCTCAATATGAATTTTTGGTTAATTTACTTGATTGGATTGACTTTACTCGTAATAGGCTATTTTGTTCATAAATATATTATGAGTTTAATTTGAATGTTTGAGTTATTTGCAGACTCAACTCCAAATGCAAGAAAAATTTCAATAATGTTAGAGGAGATTAATGAGAGTTATGATTTGACTTTAATTAATTTAAATAAGGGTGAACAATTCAACGAGGAGTTTAAAAAAATTTCTCCATTTTCAAAAATTCCTGTTTTAAGACATAATAATAAGACCATATTTGAGTCTGGTGCTATCTTAATTTACTTAGCAAATTTATCTGGAGAATTTTATGGCTCAAATCAAAGTTTAACAACCCAGTGGTTGATGGCTCAAATGGGTTATATAGGCCCTATGTTAGGTCAGCATCATCAATTTCATCATTATAATCCTGGTAAAAGTGATTTTGGTGAAGATAGATATTTTAAAATTGCAGAAACGATATACAAAAATTTAGATGATCATTTATCTATAAATGAATATTTGGCAAATGAATATTCAATTGCAGATATTGCAACATTTCCTTGGATCGCTAGACACCCAATTCATGATATTGGTCTGAATAAATACATCAATCTATTGCGTTGGTATAATCAAATATCACTTAGACCTGCTGTCTTAAAGGGATATGATCTATTTAAAGATGGCTCAATACCACCACCCGCGTAATCAAAATGAAAGTATACTTTAATGGTTCATGTAATATTTGTAATGCAGAGATAAGTCACTATAAAAAGAAAACCATTAATATAAACTATGTTGATATTTCAAAAAATAAAGATGAGCATATAAATCATCTCTCCAAAAAAGATTTATTTAGAAGAATGCATGTATATCATGATGGAAAAATTTTTTCTGGATCAGAGTCCTTTTTAGTTTTATGGGACACAATTCCAAGATGGAGGTACCTGTCTTTTTTTTTGAAGCTACCATTATTTAGGCAATTATGGAAAATTGCATACGAAGGATTAGCTTTACTACTTTATTTGAAGAACAAAAAGAAAATTGAGTAGAACCATTCTTGAAGAAATCCACAAGAATGGTTCTGGAGGATTAAGGTTAGTTATTAATAATTACTTTTCTGAGAAAATTTAGATCAATCAATATATCTTTATAAATGGGGATATTTATATTATTTGGCACTATATGGGGAGAAAATCTAATTTTTTAAACGATTTAATTTTATCACTTCACCAATAAAATATAATGATCCTCCAAAATAAATTGTGGTCTGATTTGATGAGAGTTTATTAATCATTTTAAATGAATCTGTTAAGGAATTTGAAAAATAGAGCTTAAGGTATTTGGGCAGCAGATCCTCAGTAATAGAGTTTTCCTCGTTCATTTTAACAACAATTATTTTATTAAAATGATTTGATAAGCTAGAAAGCATTTGAGTATATTTTTTATTATTTAAAAAAGAGCATATGAGTATTTTCCTATTTTTTGGTAATGATTTAATTAATGCTTTCATGCCATCGATATTGTGAAAGCCATCTAAGTAAATATTCTTACATTTCTTTATTTTTTTATTTAAAAGTCCGCCCTTAATTTGCTGCAATCTCCCAGGCCACTTACAATTCATCAACGCTTTTTCTGTTTTTTCTATTACAAATTTTTCTTTCAATATATTTCTCGCTAAATGTATTGCTAATCCAGCATTAATTAATTGATGTGATCCTAATAAACTTAATTTTGATAAATTAACTCTTATATCATTCGATAAATAAAAATTAGATTTTATTTTCCAATGAATATTAAATAGACTTGCAGTTAATTTTCTTTTTTTTAATTGTGACTTAATATATTTCATAACATTTGTTTTCTGTCGATTAATAAAAATCGTACTTTTTGGATTTAATATTCCTAATTTCTCAAAAGCAATTTGATACAATGAATTTCCTAAATAATCTTGATGATCTAAAGAAATTGGAGTAATAGCTGCATACTTTGATTTTTTTAAAATATTTGTAGCATCAAATCTTCCTCCAAGCCCAACTTCTAATATTAGATAGTCAGCTTTATGATCTTGAAAAGCTTTAAACGCTGCCGCAGTAGTAATTTCAAAAAATGTTATCAAGTTTCCTTCATTTTTATCTTCGCAATATTTCAAATATTTTAATAATTTTTGATTGGAAATTTCTTTTGATCTTAATTGAATTCTTTCATTAAATTTTACAAGATGAGGTGTGGAGTATACGTGTGTTGAATAATTATGATGATTGAGTATTGATTTCAAAATAGCTGCTGTTGAACCTTTACCATTAGTACCAGCTATATGAATAACTTTTGGCAGTAAATTTTCATCAAAATTTATCTTCTTTAAAAGTTTTTTAATTCTCCCTAAAGATAAATCTGAAAATTTAGGATGTAGATTTAGTAGCCTTTGAAAAATGGGATCTTTCAAGAATTTATTTTTTTACGAATGATAAAACTTTTGAAAGTGTTTGACTTAATTCTTTTCGATGGACAACCATGTCAACCATTCCGTGTTCAAGAAGATATTCCGCTGTTTGAAAATCCTCCGGTAATTGTTCTTTGATCGTCTCTTCGATAACTCTTTTTCCAGCAAAACCAATCATACTTCCTTTTTCAGCAATAATAATATCTCCAAGCATCGCAAACGAAGCACTCACACCTCCAGTAGTAGGGTGAGTTAGGACACTTACGTAAGGAATTTTATGTTGGTCTAGCATATTCACAGCTGCAACTGTTTTAGGTAGTTGCATTAAACTCACAATACCCTCTTGCATCCTTGCACCTCCTGAAGAAGCAACAGATATAAATGGACAATTCAAATCAACAGCGTCTTGACAACCAATTTTAAATGCTTCACCAACAAATTGACCCATTGAACCACCCATAAAATTAAAATCTAAAATAAAAACTACAACTTTAGTGCTCCCAATTTCACCTTTTGCTAAAATAGCGGCATCTTTTTGACTAGTTTTCTTTTGTGCAGCTTTCATCCTGTCTGTGTATTTTTTAAGGTCTTTAAATTTTAGAGGGTCATTATTTTCAAAAGGTACCTCGATTAATTCATAATTTCCGTTATCAAATAAATTTTTTAATCTACTATTTACATCCATCCCCATATGAAAGTCACAATATGAACAGACATTAAGATTTTCTTTTAAGTCACTTACATACAGGGTTCTTTCCCCACATCCACACTTAGTCCATAAATCAGATGGAGGCTCTTTTCTATTAACAAGGGAGCTTAATTTAGGTTTTACATAATCTGTGAGCCAGTTCATTTTTAGATCTTTACTTCTTGGATAAATTTTTTAAGGCTTTTAAGGTACTTATTAAAATCCATCTTTATATCAAAATATTTTTGAATTAGAGCTGAGCCAATTATAACTCCATCTGCATTTGTTTTTTTGGATATATCAATGACATCTTTTTTAGACTTGATCCCAAATCCAACTAAAACAGGAACAGAAGACATTTTTTTTATAGATTTAACATTTTTATTTATTTCTTTGTAATCTAATTTATTTGAACCTGTTATTCCAGTTGCAGATATATAATAAATGAAACCTTTTGAATTTTTTAGAAGTTTTTGAGATCTTTTTTTATCAGTCATTGGAGAGATTAACTTGATCAAGTGTATGTTATTTTTAGACAATGACTTTTTTATTGCACCTTCCTCTTCAAAAGGCAAATCAACAATTATTATACCATCGACAATACTTTTAATATTTTTGATGAATTTATTTAATCCAAATTTGCGAACAGTATTCAAATAACACATGATAACAAATGAGGTATTATTTTTAGATTTACTCAAATATTTAATTAAATCTAATGATTGTTGTGTAGATAATTTTGATCTAAGTGCAAGTTTATTTGCCTCTTGGATAATAGGGCCATCTGCCATCGGATCAGAAAAGGGAAGCCCAAACTCAATAATATCTGGTTTATGAGATAACATTTCATTAAAAATCTTTTTACTATTATTTAGTGTAGGAAAACCACAGGTCATAAATAAAGAGAGTATTTTTTTCTTAGGAAGAGAGTCTAGATTATTCATCTGCATCAAATCCTATTGCTTTAGCTGCAGTAAATAAATCTTTATCACCTCGTCCACACAAATTTAAAATTACAACTTTGTTTTTATGTTTATTTTTAAATGCTTTCATTAAGTAGGCTAGGGCATGAGATGGCTCAAGTGCAGGAATAATTCCTTCTAGTTTTGAACATGTTTGAAATGCTTCAAGAGCTTCTTTATCAGTTATGCCAAAGTACTTAACTCTTTTAATATCTTTTAAGTAAGAGTGTTCAGGCCCTACACCAGGATAATCGAGACCAGCAGAAATTGAATGAGCCTCTTTAATTTGCCCATCATTGTCCTGTAAAACATAACTGTAACTACCGTGCAAAATACCGGGAGTTCCAGAGGTCATTGTAGCAGCTGTTTCTTCTGTTTTAGCGCCTCTACCAGCTGCCTCAACTCCAATAATCTTTACCTTTTTATCATTTAAAAATGGATAAAATAAACCCATGGCATTTGATCCGCCTCCAACGCAAGCTATCAAATAATCTGGTAGTTTTTTTTCTACTTTTAATATTTGCTCTCTCGCCTCTTTTCCAATTACAGATTGGAAATCTCTTACCATTTTCGGATAGGGGTGAGGACCTGCCGTTGAACCGATAATATAAAAAGTATCTCTGACGTTTTTAATCCAATCTCTTAAAGCTTCATTCATAGCATCTTTTAACGATTTACTGCCAGATTCAACAGGAATAATGGTGGCACCTAGAAGCTTCATTCTAAAAACATTTGGTTTTTGTCTTTCAATATCTTTAGACCCCATGTAAATATAACAAGGAAGACCGAAAAGAGCACAAACAGTTGCTGTTGCAACTCCGTGTTGTCCAGCACCAGTTTCAGCAATAATTCTTGTTTTGCCCATTTTTTTTGCAAGAAGTATTTGCCCCAAGCAATTATTGATTTTATGGGCCCCTGTATGATTTAGCTCATCTCTTTTAAAATATACCTTAGGTCCATTGATATATTTAGATAAATTTTTAGCGTAATGCAAAGATGAGGGCCTGCCAACATAGTTTTTAAAAAGATCATCTAGCTCTTTTTTAAATTTTTTATCCTTTTGAATTTTCTTGTACGATTTATCTAAATTTAATAATAAGGGCATTAATGTTTCTGAAACATACATGCCACCAAACTCACCAAATCTTCCAACAGTGCTAGGTTGTTTATATGTTTTCATTAGTCATAAATTGATGAAATAATACCATCTATCAAACTGAGGCTTTTTTCACCTGGTTGTTCCTCTACACCAGAATTTATATCAACAAAATTCGCACCTGTTAAGCTAATTGCCTTTTTGATATTAGTGACATTTAGACCTCCTGATAAAATGTAAGGAAGTTTTTTAATATTTTTAAAATCAGACCAATTCCAAGTTTTATTGTTTCCACCAGGCATCTGATTTGAAGAGGGTTTCGCTTCGATGAGGAAGTGATCTACATCAATTAACTCAGTCTTTTTAAAATCCTCTGGGGATATTGATTTATATATATTTTTCTTAAAATTTTTTTTAACTTCGCTTATGAAGTTTTGATCTTCATTCCCATGAAGTTGAATTATATCAAAATCAAAAACTTCTAATTTATTTTTTATTTCATCAATTGATGGATTAACAAAAACACCCACAAATTTATCTTTATGTGATTTAAAATATTGGTTAACAAGAGATAGTGTGTCCATATCAATAAACCTTGGACTCTTTTCATAAAAAATTAATCCTTGATAAGAAATATTTAAATCAAGACAGTGATTAATAATAGCTGGATTATTTTGTCCACAAATTTTTATTTTTATTTTGTTCGCCATATTTTTTTAATAAATCTAAAGGTTTTTTGCTTTCTATTAATTCTCTGCCTATTACAACAAAGCTTGCACCATCTTGTAAAGCATTATGAGCGAAAGTAACTCTTTTTTGATCATCATTTCTAGCAAACATTTTAACACCAGGTGTTATTTTAATTAATTTATTAAATTTCCCTAAAACTTTTAGGTCATCACCTGAGCAAATAAGGCCATGAATGTTTACGTTATTTGCGATTTCAGTAAATTTTTTCACAAGTTTTTTTGTATTTCTCTCTTTATATATTTTCTCGCTATCCTTTCCATCTAAGCTCGTCAATAATGTTACTCCTAAGATTTTAGTTTTAAGTTTATTTTTTTTAATAGAGTTTAATGCTGCTTTCATCATCTCCTTACCTCCTGATATATGCAATGTAAGAAAATCAGGATTTATGTTCGATAAAGAGTCTATAGCACCCTTAACTGTGTTCGGTATATCATGAAGTTTTAAATCAAGGAATAATTTACATTTTGACTTTTTTATTTCTGATATTAGCTCGCTTGAACGATTATTATAAAAAGATCTATACCCTACTTTAAAACCATAAACATGGCGGTGTAGTTTTTTAACTATGGTAATATTTTGAGTGTTTGATTTTAGATCTAGCGCTATAAAAGATTTAAGTTTTTTCATTTAACTTTTTATTTATATTTTCACTAGCTTTGAATGTAACCTTCCATTTAGAGGGAATAAATATTTTTTTCATATTTCTAGGATCAGAACCGTACCTAGATTTCATCAATTTTGATTTAAAAACACCAAAGTTCCTTAATTCTACGGAGATATGTTCAGAAATATTTTTTTCTAAAACACTAAAGAACCTATTAAAAATAGACTCATTGATTTTGGATGTTAAATCATTTTCTGATTTTAAAAAAGTCTTTAAAATATCAGACTTATTTTTCTTTGGAGTCCTTATCTTCATCTAAAGCCTTACCAAGGATATCCCCTAAAACCGAACCAGATGATTTAGATCCGTATTTTTCTAATAAACTTTGTTCTTCATCAATTTCTAATTGTCTAATCGAGAGAGCAAATTTTCGGTTCGTAAGATCGATTGAAGTAATTTTAGCGTTTATTTTTTGACCTTCATTATATCTAGATATATTTTGTTCTTCTTTATTTTTAGAAAGTTCTTTTCTTCTAATAGTTGTTTCAATAAAGTTAGCTACTTCAACATCAATACCGTTATTGTTAATTTTAGTTATTGTAGCTGATACAATATCGCCTTTTGACTTATCATTAAAATATTCGCTAAACGGATCAACAGATAATTGTTTAATACCAAAACTTATTTTTTCTTTATCAGGATCGATTTCCAAAATTTTTACCTTAGTAGTTTGACCTTTTTGATATTTTTTAAGAGATCTGTCACCATTTGAGTCTGTCCACGATAAATCATTTTTATGGATTAGACCGTCAATGTTATCATTTAATTTTGCAAATATACCAAACTCAGTGATATTTTTAATTTCTGTTTCAATAATTTGATCCTTTTTGTATTCGTTAAGTATATTTTCCCAAGGATTTGGCTCAGTTTGTTTAATTCCAAGACTTATTCTTTTCTTCTCTTTATCAATTTCTAAAATCTTAACTCTTATATTAAAACCAACTTCTAAAATTTTATTTGGGTGTATGTTCTTTTTTGTCCAACTGATATCGTTTGAGTGGACCAAACCCTCTAAATCTTTTTCTGTGAGTTGAACAAAAGCACCATAATCGGTTATGTGAGTGACTTTTCCATCATAAATATTATTAAGAGTAATTTTTTCTTCTATTTTTTCCCAGGGATCATCTTTCAATTGTTTGAACCCTAAACTAATTTTGTCTGAGTCATCTGAGACTTTAAGAATTTTAAAATCATACTTTTTTCCTACTTCTAATACATCTGAAGGATGACCAATCCTACTCCATGAGATATCACTTAAATGTACTAAGCCATCTATTCCTCCCAGATCAACGAAAGCCCCATAATCTGTGAAAGTTTTAACTTTACCTGAAACGACAGAGTTGCTTTGTGACTTTTCTAATATTTTATTTTTTATCTCTTTTTGTTTTTCTTCTAGAATTGCTTTTCTTGATACAACAATATTTCCTTTAGAGTAATCCATTTTTAGAATTTCAAAAGTCTCTTCCGTTTTTATTAGATGACTTACATCTCTGACAGGGCGAACATCAATTTGACTAAGAGGTAAAAATGCATTTGTGCCCATAATTTTAACGTAAAGACCAGCTTTTGCTTTACCAACTATGAAACCTTTAACTCTTTCCTTGTTATCATATAATTTTTGTAACTTTTCCCATGACTTCATTTTTATAGCTTTTTCGTGTGAAACTTTTATGTTGCCTTCTCTGTCCTCTAATTTTTCGACAAAAACTTCAATAACTTGTCCTGTCTTTAAGTCATCTGAAGATCCAGCATTTATGAATTCTTCTTTTGGTATTTGACCCTCGCTCTTATATCCGATATCAACTGTTATGTGTTGGTCACTTATTTTAAGAATAGTACCTGAAATTATTTTATTTGCTGCGATTGTGTTCTTTGTTTCAAATTGTTGGTCTAGCAGTTTGCTATACTCGTCGTTAGATATCATAAGTCATTATTTACCTTTCAAGTTAAGTAACGTTCTTTTAAAGTTTTATCACTGTTTTTCAAGAAAAATTAATTAATAAATTTAGATATATCTTTGAAAAACGTTGGATAGCTTGTTTTTACACATGATTTATCTTTTATAATATTATTTTTTTCACAAATCATATTTGCAATGAAAAAAGACATTAATATTCTGTGGTCATCGTTGTGTTTGATCACCCCACCACCTCTTTTTAAATCATGGTTGCCATAAATATATAAATCATAATTTTCTATTTTAGATTTAACTCCAATTTTTCTTAAATTTTCATGTATTAGTTGTAATCTGTTACTTTCTTTAACTGTTAATTCTTTTAAACCTTTAAAAATAGTAAGGCCTTTCGCAAAAGAAGCAGCTATAGATAAAATTGGAATTTCATCTATCTGCATTGGAATATCAAAAGATTTTAATGTAGTAGATTTTAAATTTCTTTTTTGTTCAATCTCAAGATCAGCAATAAGCTCATTGTGTATTTTTCTTTTTCTAATAAGCTTTATTTCCCCACCCATTTTCTTTAATGTCTTTATGAAACCTACTCTAGTCTTATTAAAAAGAATATTTTTGACAATAAGCCTAGAACCTGGTTTCAAACAAGCTGCTGAAATAAAAAATGCTGCCGAAGATGGGTCACCTGGAACATTATAATTTATTGTATTCAAATCTTTATTATTTTTCATTTCTATAAATCTATGTGTTAATCCTTCCTTGACTTTTATATTGTATCCCATTGACATAAGCATATTTTCCGTATGATCTCTTGTACTTTTAAACTCTTTTATTTTTACAGTCCCTTTAGTGTTTAATGTTGAGAGCATAATTGCACTTTTTATTTGAGCAGAAGGAATAAGTATTTCAAAAGTTAATGGCACTGCGTTGCCTGTTCCCTTAAGTTTGATTGGAGGAAATAATTTTTTTCTTAATTGAATTACTGCACCTATTCTTGACAAGTGCTCTGTCACTCTTTTCATCGGTCTTTTACTTAAAGAACTATCTCCAACTAATTTTACTTTAATATTATTTGAAGAAATCAAACCAGATATGAGTCTGATACCTGTTCCTGAATTTCCAAAATCAATGATTTTATTTGGTTGAAACAGTCCACCAGGAGGAACTCCAAAAACATGATATTTATTTCCTTTTTTTTCAATTTTAACACCCAGCAATCTCATAGCTTTAAGCGTATTAATTACATCCTCGCCTTCTAGTAAATTGTAAATTTCAGACTTTCCAATAGCTTGTCCAGCTAATATTAAAATTCTATGGCTTATGGACTTATCTCCAGGAGGGTAGTAAATACCCCTAATAAAACTATGTTTATTTAAAGACATAAAGTCAGTTATAACTCTTGCCTAGGTATATTTTTTTTACAAATTGATCAGATGTAATATCTTTAGGACTTCCAGATTTTATTATTTTTCCATTATAAATAATGTAGCCAAACTCAACAATGCTTAAGGCTTCTTTTACATTATGATCAGTAATTATAATTCCGATATTTAATTTTTTTAATAACGAAATTGTAGATTTTACCTCTTCTATAGCAATAGGATCTATACCTGCAAAAGGTTCATCGAGTAAAAGAAATTTTGGGGAACTAGCCAATGCCCTGGCAATTTCAGTTCTTCTTCTTTCACCTCCTGATAATAATTTACCTTTTGTTTTCTGGAAATTACTTAAAGAGAACTGTTTGATTAAATTTTCTGTAATTTTTATAGAATTATTTTTATTATGAAATAACTCTGCAATAGAAAAAATATTATCGTATACACTCAAATCTCTAAATATTGATGCCTCTTGTGGTAAATATGAAATGCCAAGTCTTGTTCTTAAGCTGAGACTTTTGTCATTTATTATGTAATCATCAAGTAAAATTTTCCCAATATCAGGAGACATAAAGCCAGCTATAATATTAAAAAGTGTTGTTTTTCCACTGCCATTTGGACCCAGTAAACCGTTTATTCTATTTCCTTTAAATGCTATACTTATATTTTCTAAAGCTTTTTTTGTTTTAAAGCTTTTACTTACTTCGATAAGTTTAATCGTTTGCATTATTTTCCAATAAAACTTCGACAGTAGACTCATTGTTTGCTGAATTTAATATTCTTTTATTATTGTCTATGTCAGCAATTAATTCATTACCAGTTAGTATTCTTGTAGGTGATTCAATTGAAACTTCTCCGGTAAGTTTTATTATATTATCATTTCGAGTATATATGGCATAATTTCCTTTAAAGAGTTCATCTTTAAATTCAATTACCACATTATCGAAAAGTTCAATAATAGTAAAAACTTCTTCATTCTCTTCGACTACATAATTAGCAATCATTTTATCAGCAAATGCAATAAATCTATCATTTTTGAATTCTACATCACCGTTAGCAGTGTAGTTTTTATTTTCTGAGTCCCATATAAGGCTTTCTCCTGCCCTGACATAGCTTTCAGCATTTAAATTTGAAAAAAAAAATAAATATATAATGAAATAAATTAATTTATTTATTAATAACAAACTCCACCTCACCTTCAAAAAATATTTTACTATCATAGTCAAGATTTTTAAAACCTTGCGCCTTTAATAAACCCATTTTATTAATCACCTCAACTGGATCATTGCTATTTGAAACTTCTTTTAAGAGATTAATAGATATATTTTTTCCATAAATTTTATACTCTTTATTTTCTAAGTATGATTGTCCCTCTAAGTAAATATTATTATCATCAACTTTATTTAATTTTTCAGAACCGATTTTAGTAATTCCTGAATTACTCAAAACTATACTTGAAAAATTCTCTACAGTTATTTTTTTTTTACTAAAATTTTCAGTCAAAGGTTTTTGATTAGAATAGTAGATATAGCATTGAAACCCAAAAATAATAATTATTAATAAATTTATAATTTTTCTATTAAGATAGTTAATCATTTTCCAAACATTTTTTTAAATTAACAATACCGATTGGTTTATTCTGCTTTTCAATAATTAGACTTGTTATTGAATGCTTATTCATTAAAACAATTGCCGATGAAATTAATAAATCACTTTTTGCAACTATTGGTTTACTTTTCATAATATTAGTTGCTTTTTCTTTCATATCAATCTTACCAATAGATCTTCTTAAATCACCGTCAGTAATTATACCTTTAATTTTCTTATTTTTATCTAAAACAACAACACATCCATATTTTTTTTCAGTCATAACTAATACTGCATCAATAATTGTTGAATTTGATTGTATAACAGGGATTTCAGTATCCATAATTTCACTCAGTGTTTTTAACTTTTTTCCTATTCTTCCTCCTGGGTGAAGTTCACTAAATGATTTTCTGTCAAACTCTCTTAAACTTAGCACAGAACAACAAAGAGCATCTCCAAGAGCCAAAGACATAGTTGTAGATGTAGTAGGAATTATTTGCAATTTGTCAGCCTCTTTATGATCAGGTAGCATTAAATTTATATCCGAATTCTTTGACAACAAACTCCTATTTGTAGAGGTTATTGATATGATTTTTATTTTTTTTTTCTTACTAAAATTTATTAAATCTGCCAATTCATGAGACTCTCCAGAATTAGATAAAATGATTAGAACATCACCCTTTCCTATTATACCCATATCACCGTGACTTGCGTCAACAGGATTTAAATAAATTGCTGGTAATCCAGTTGATGTAAAGGATGCAGCAATTTTCCCAGCAATATTTCCACTTTTTCCAACTCCAGAGATAATTACTTTACCATTTTGTTGTGAAATTAATTCAACAGCCTTAACAAAATCTTTACTTAAACTTTTAGATAACTTAGACAAAGCTAATGACTCTAATTTTATCACCTCCTGTCCTATTTTTTTAATTTCTGATTTAACCATTTATTATTTGTGAGCAAAAATATCTATATTTTCCCATCCCTCTATATCTAAATCAACTCTTACCTCCATAAATTTCATTATTGACTTAAATAATTTTAATCTTTTTTGATTGTGCAACTTTTCATTCAGAGAGTTTTTTATTTCAGATAAATATAAAACATCATTCATTGCATATTCGATTTGTTTTTTTGTGAGTTTCTTTTTGCTCCAGTCAGATGATTGTTCTGTTTTATCTAATTGAATATCTAATATTTCATTAACTAAGTCTTTGAGACCGTGTTTTGATGAGTAAGTTCTAGTTAATTTCGATGCAACTTTTGTACAAAAAATATTTTTTACATTTATCTTCAAATTTTCTTTCAATACTGCCATATCAAATCTACTGTAGTGAAAAATTTTTGTGTGATTTCTATTTTCTAATAATATTTTTATATTTTTTGATGATTTTGGAGATAGGTCTTCGTCAAATTTTATTAAATATACTTTTTTATTAGTTTCATTTCTTAATTGAATGAGACATAGCCTATCTCTTTTGATATTTAAACCTAGGGTTTCAGTATCAATAGCGACATCCCCTTTAAAAGATTTTAAAACCTTACTGGGGATATCATTTTGAAATAATTGATAGTTTGACATCTTAGAACATATATTTATATAAGATAGATATCACAATGAAAAACAAAAATATCTTAGTGTTTGGATCCACAGGTTTTATAGGAAGAAGTATAACGAAAAGACTATTACAAAACGGTGACAAATTAATATGCCCTGTAAGAAATGCTAGTAGAGTTAAAAGAAATATTCTTTCAGGAGATATTGGACAAATAGAAGTAGTAGAATTTGACATCTATAACTTAGAAGAAATTAAAAGTTTAATTAAAAATTCAGATTTAGTGATAAATTTGATTGGTATTTTATATGAAAAAAATAATCTATCCTTTGAATTAGCCCACTATTTACTACCAAAAAAAATTGCTAATTATTGCGAATTATACAAAAAACCTTTTCTTCATGTCTCTGGCTTAGGGTCTACTTTTCAAACAAAATCAAATTATTTAATTAGCAAAAAAATGGGTGAAGAATTTATTGAAAATAATAATGCGAATTACATTATTATAAGGCCAAGTACTGTTTTTGGTGAGGAAGATAATTTTTTTAACTTATTTGGTAGGATGGCTAAAATTTTACCATTTCTTCCTTTAATTAAAAATGGAACAACTAAATTTCAACCAATTTATGTTAATGACTTATCTCTTCTTATTTTTAATTTAATACATAAGTTTGATAAGTATAAAAATTCTAATTTAGCAGCAGTTGGTAATGAGATTTTTACTTTTAAAGAAATATTAAGTCATATATTTTTATCTTTGAAAAAAAAGGAGAGATTTATTTATATACCCTCTTTTCTAGCAATTCTTCAAGGTAAAATATTGGAAAAACTCCCAAATCCTTTATTTACTTATGATCAATATGTAACTCTTTCTCATGATAGTATTTCAGAAGGAAGTCAAAAATTGGTATCTGAAATACTTAATCAAGATTTATCGGATATGAAAATTATTACTTCTGAATATCTCAAAAAGTTTATTGACAGAGTTTAATTTATATAAGCTAATAAAAATATACCTAAGAAAATTCTATAAATTACAAAAGGTGTAAAACCAATTTTATTTATCACTTTAATAAATAGGGATATTGTAAAATATGCTGCAAAAAATGTAGTAATAAAAATTAAAGATAGATTTTTATCAATAATAAAATTACCAAATTCTTCAAAATTTGAAAAAAAAGACAAACATATTAGTGGTATACCCATATATAAACTATAAATGGATGAATATTTTCTATCCTCTCCAAATAGTCTGAATGCTATAATACAACTTCCTGCTCTACTGAAGCCTGGTAAAAAAGCTAGACATTGAAAAAAACCAGCTAGAATAAATTTAGTACTTTTATTTTTGATTCTTAATTTAATTTTTTTTGCTTTATCTGATACATAAAGTAATATTGCACCAACAATAGAAGTGTATCCTATTAACTCTAAATTAATAAAATTCACATTGTAAAATTTGATAAATAAACCGAGAAGAATTGCAGGTAAGGTTGCGTAGATTAATATCTTCCAGTAAGTTTTGATATTTGATTTTGAAAAATGTTTGTTTGCATATAAATATATTAATAAAGCCAATAAAGAGGCAAAGTGTGCTGAAGTTTCATATAAATAATTTCTAGATTCTAAGTTTTTAAAGAAGATTTCTAATATATTAAGGTGACCACTTGAACTAATGGGGATAAATTCAGTAATTCCTTGCATTAAACCATAAAAAATATAAAAAATACTACTATCAGTCATAATTTATTATCATTTATGAGTTTACTTAGTTCATAAATCTCTGTATTAATACACTTCAATTTTTTTCGGAGAATAAAGTAATATTTTATTATCATGTTAGAGTTTCACAAAAAAAAATCTAAGAATCCATCTAAAACTGATCCTGAAAAAAGAATAAAGGATTTTCAGGAGATTTATAGTCAGTTTGATGAGAATGACTCTGTTGAACAATCTTCAAGATGCTCTCAATGCGGAATTCCATATTGTCAAATACATTGTCCTTTAAACAACAATATACCAGATTGGTTACGTTACATTGCTGAAGGCCGATTGGAGGAAGCTTATAAAATATCTGCCTCCACAAATGCATTTCCAGAGGTATGCGGAAGAGTTTGTCCTCAAGATCGTTTGTGTGAGGGTAATTGTGTTGTCGAACAGGCAGGCTTTGGAGCCATTACAATTGGTAATTTAGAAAAATACTTAACAGAAATAGCATGGGAAAAAGGATGGGTTAAAAACCTATCTTCCCAAAACCAATACAAGCAGAAAGTTGCAGTAATAGGATCAGGCCCTGCTGGAATGGCTGCATCAGCCTATTTAATTCAAAATGGATATCAAGTAGATGTATATGAAAAAAATGATCGAGCTGGTGGTTTGATGATTTATGGTATACCTAATTTTAAGTTAGACAAAAAAATTGTTGAGAGAAGAACTGAGTGGCTTACTGATAGTGGTGTTGTATTTAACTTAAACACGGAAGTTGGAAAAAATATTTCCTTTCAAGATTTGGAAAAAGATTATGATGCAATATTAATTGCAACCGGTGTATACAAAGCAAGACAATTAGATATCGACACCTCATCAGTCAACAATAGCATCCCTGCTTTGGATTTTTTAATTGAGAGTAACAGAACTGGTTTAGGTGACTCTCCCTCAAAAAATAAATACCTTACAGCTAAAGATAAACATGTAGTTGTTATTGGTGGAGGTGATACTGCTATGGATTGTGTTAGAACAGCCATAAGACAGCAAGCAAAAGAAGTTACTTGTCTTTACAGAAGAAACAAAGAAAATATGCCTGGATCAGCAAGAGAAGTTTTAAATGCAGAGCAAGAGGGCATTAAATTTAATTGGCTATCTGTTCCTTCTAAAATTATCAGTGATAGCTCTACAGCAACAAGTATGACATACAAAGTGGCTACATTAGGTGAGGTGGACGAGAGTGGAAGAAGAAAACCAATTGATACTGGTGTTGAAAAACAAATAAAAAGTGACTTAATTATTCAAGCTCTTGGTTTTGAGCCTGAAGATTTGAACCATAATTTTAAAACAAACATTGAATTAACTAGCTGGAAAACAGTTAAAGTTGATTTCAAAAAGTTTCAAACCAGCAATCCAAAGATTTTTGCTGCAGGGGATATTGTTAGGGGCGCCTCTCTGGTTGTTTGGGCGATACATGATGGCCGAGAGGTTGCAAAATCAATCCATAATTTCTTACAGAGTTCGAAAATTAAAAAAGCATCATGAAAGACAATCCATTAGAAATTTATAAAAAAAATAGACAAAAACTAAAAGACAATCATGTCTATAATGAAAAATATGAACATGATAATTGTGGAGTAGGTTTAGTTGCCTCAATAAATGGTGAGCCAAGAAGAGATATAGTCAAAAAGGGAGTTGAGGCACTTAAAGCAGTATTCCATAGAGGTGCAGTTGATGCAGATGGTAAAACGGGAGATGGTGCTGGTATTATGTTGGAGGTTTCAAACTCTTTCTTCAGCAAACAAATTTTAAAAATGGGTCACAGAACAACTAAAGAATCTGTGTTAGGTGTAGGTATGATATTTTTGCCTAAAAGAGATTTTGGAGCCCAAGAAAAATGTAGAGCTATCGTTGAATATGAAATAATAAAATCTGGAATGAATCTGTTTGGATGGAGACAGGTTCCTGTTAATACAGAGATCATTGGTGAAAAAGCTAACTATACTAAACCAGAAATTGAACAAATAATTTTTTCACCTAAAGAAACAACACCTGATATCGAAAAGAAACTCTATTTAACAAGGAAAAGGATAGAGAACAAAATCAAAGCACAGAGTATTAATGATTTTTATGTTTGCTCTTTGTCGACACAAACTATTGTTTACAAAGGTATGTTTTTAGCTGAACAGTTATCAGATTTTTACCCAGATTTGCTTGATAATGAATTTACATCTAAATTTGCCATTTACCATCAAAGATATTCTACCAACACATTTCCTACATGGTCCTTGGCACAACCATTTCGAGTTTTAGCTCATAACGGTGAAATCAACACTCTAAAGGGAAATATAAATTGGATGAGCGCACATGAACCAAGAATTACACACCCCTTTTTTAACGAGAGAATTAATGATTTGAAACCTGTACTTGACCCAGATGCATCTGACTCTGCTTCGCTTGATGCTGCTTTTGAACTTTTTGTTCAAACTGATAGGGACATGCCGATGGCAAAATCAATGATTATTCCTGAGTCTTGGTCTAATCGATCTGATTTATCTGATCAATTAAAGGCCATGTATGCTTATTGTAATGCAGTCATTGAGCCATGGGACGGGCCAGCAGCAGTCTGTGGAAATTTTGGAGATTGGATAATATCTGGTATGGATAGAAACGGATTAAGACCTCTTCGATACATATTGACTGATGACGACTTACTAATTTCAGGCTCTGAAGTCGGCATGATAAATATAGATGAGAAAAATATAATAAAAAAAGGAAGAGTTGGGCCTGGCGAACTGATTGCAGTAAATTATAAAGAGAGTAAGTTTTATGAAAGCTTTGAATTAAAAGATTTACTCAGTAAACGTAACAATTACTCAGACTGGAACGAAAAAACTATAAAGTTAGATAACATTTTATCTAAAGACAAAATTTATGAACCATCAACAGAGGATGAAGAAAATATTTTTCAAATTGCTAAATCATTTAATTTAACATTAGAAACTCTTGATTTAATTTTAGATCCAATGGTTAAAACAGGACAAGAAGCTGTCGGATCAATGGGAGACGACGCACCACTTAGTGTGCTCACTGAAAGATACCGAGGCCTTCATAGTTTCTTTAAACAAAATTTCGCTCAAGTAACAAACCCTCCAATTGATAGCCTTAGGGAACAAGTTGTAATGAGTTTAAAAACTAGGCTTGGAAACCTTGGAAATATTGTAGAAGAAGACTCTGAACAGTGTAATTTGGTGCTTTTAGAGAGCCCTATATTACTAGATAATGAACTTGATAAATTAAAAAGTCATTTATCAAAGTATACAACTGAGATTGACTGTTCTTATAGAATAAATGAAGAGACTAATTTTTTAAATGAAATCCAAAGAATTTGTTCTGAGGCTGAACAAGCAGTCAGGTCTGGTTCTCAACATCTAATCATCACTGATAATAATATTAACAAAGACAGAATTGCTTTACCAATGATACTTGCCACAAGCGCTGTTCATAGTTATCTAATAAAAAATAATTTAAGAACTTTTACTTCTTTAAACGTCTCTTCCAAAGAGTGTCTTGATGTTCACTACTTTGCAGTACTTATTGGTGTTGGTGCCACTACTGTTAATGCTTCATCAGTAGAAAAACTTATTTCAAATAGATACAAAAAAAATATTTATCAGAATACTGATTACCCTCAACTAATAAAAAACTTTAAAAAATCTATAGAGAAAGGGCTAAGAAAAATTATCAGTAAAATGGGAATTTCAGTAATCAGTTCATATCGTGGTGGAAGAAATTTTGAAATAATTGGTTTAAGTAGAAGTATGGTAGAGAGTTTTTTTCCAGGAATGTCTTCCAGAATTTCTGGTATCGGATTAGATGGATTAGAAAAAAGAGTAAGGCGACAGCATGACTTATCATTTAAGTCTGATAATGTAATTTTAGACATAGGTGGCGAATATAGATTTAGAGCCAATAGTGAAGTACACGCTTATGAGGGTGTTTCAATACATATGCTTCAAGAAGCTGTAACCAGAGACTCATATAATCTTTATAAAAAATATACTTCAAGAATTTATAGCTCCAAACCCATTCAAATAAGAGATTTACTTCAATTTAATGAAAGTAGTAATTCTATAAATTTGGATAATGTAGAGAGCATTTCTGAAATAAGAAAAAGCTTTGTATCTCCTGGAATTTCACTTGGAGCACTTAGTCCTGAGGCTCATGAAACCTTAGCTATAGCAATGAACAGAATAGGGTCAAAGTCAGATAGCGGAGAAGGAGGAGAAGATGCAAGAAGATATTCTAAATTAAAAAATGGCGATAATCCAAGTTCAGCCATCAAACAAGTTGCAAGTGGAAGATTTGGCGTAACCGCGGAATATTTAAATAACTGTTCAGAATTAGAAATTAAAATAGCTCAAGGTGCTAAACCTGGAGAAGGTGGTCAATTACCTGGTTTCAAGGTCACTGATTTAATTGCTAAATTAAGGCATAGCACAAAAGGTGTAACACTTATTAGCCCTCCACCACACCATGATATTTATTCTATAGAGGATCTTGCTCAACTTATTTACGATTTAAAACAAATCAATCCAATAGCTAAGGTTTGTGTAAAACTGGTAGCGCAATCAGGAATAGGAACTGTTGCCGCTGGTGTTGCAAAGGCTAAAGCTGATGTAATTTTAGTTTCAGGACATTCAGGTGGAACAGGGGCAAGCCCTCAGTCAAGTATTAAGTATGTTGGCCTTCCATGGGAATTGGGAATAAGTGAGGTTCACCAAATTTTAGCTTTGAATGGTTTAAGAGACAAAGTTCTACTTAGAACAGATGGAGGTATCAAAACAGGAAAAGATATTGTTATCGCTGCAATATTAGGAGCTGAAGAATATGGAATTGGTACAGCTTCATTAGTAGCAATGGGATGTATTATGGTAAGACAATGTCACTCAAATACTTGTCCTGTTGGTGTATGTACCCAAGATGAAAAACTCCGTGAAAAATTTGGAGGTACTCCTGAAAAAGTAGTCAATTTGTTTTCATTTATTGCCGAAGAAGTCAGAGAAATTCTTGCATCTTTAGGTTATAAATCCTTAAAGGATATTATTGGTAAAACAGAATTATTATCTCAAATTCACTATGGATCTAGTGACCTAGATAATCTTGACTTAAATCCTATATTAACAAAGATTGATGATGGCAAAATTTATGATTACCATTCACTAAAAAAAAGAAATGAAGTACCAAAAACACTTGACGATCAGTTTGAAAAAGATGGAAAAGATTTTATTAATTCAGGTCAAAAAATTGAATTAACTTATAATATACAAAATACATTAAGAACAATAGGAACTAAAATTTCATCTATTATCACAAGAAAATATGGAATGAGTTCTTTATCTGAAGATCATGTTACTCTAAAACTAAGAGGCTCAGCTGGTCAGTCTCTGGGAGCATTTGCTGTCAAAGGTCTTACTTTAAAAGTGTTTGGCGATGCTAATGATTATGTAGGCAAAGGTCTTTCTGGAGGAAAAATTATCGTTCAGCCAAGAAATTCATTTACTCAACCTAGTCATGAAAATGTTATTATTGGAAATGTCACCCTCTATGGAGCTACTGATGGTATCTTATATGCTTCTGGTCAAGCAGGTGATAGATTTTGTGTCAGAAATTCAGGTGCACTAGCAATTGTCGAAGGATGTGGTGCTAATGGTTGTGAGTACATGACAGGTGGGTCTGCAATAATTTTAGGAGATGTTGGTGATAACTTTGGTGCTGGTATGACTGGTGGTTCTGCTTTTATTTATTCTGAACAAAAGAATATTTCTGATTTGATGAACATGGAAACGATAGGACTTTATGAAATAGATAACAAAGATTGGAAAAACCTTCTTCTAGATCTTTTAAAAGATTTCTACAAAGAAACTAAATCAAAAAGAGCTGAGTTTATTATTGAAAATTATGACTCTGAAATAAAAAAATTTGCTCATGTCGTTCCTGATGAAGTGATTGATAAACTAGAATTTCCAGTCACAAAAAAATCAAAAATAGCTTAAATAAACTTAGATAGGGTTATTAAACTCTCTTTATCAGATAGGCTATGATCTGCATGTTTAATTAAAATATTTTTAAAGTTTTTAAATTTTTTATTAAAATTGAAACTATCATTATATCCATATGGAACAGCTTTGTCTTGGCCCCCATGAAGAAAAATAGTTTCTCCTAAAAAATTACCCTTAATTTTTTTAATTAGATATTTTTTACTTCTTTTAAATAGTGCGGGAGAGTAATAATAAGCAAAATCAGAATTAACCTTTTGTTTTACGATCTTATTATTTTTAATTTGATTTTTTTGATGAATATTAAAATTTTTCCAAATTAACTTTGTAGTAAAATCTGGTGCAGGGGCAATGCCTATAAGTTTTGTGACTTTTCTTGGATGTATCAATGCATATATGATTGCAACCCATCCACCCATACTACTGCCAACCAGAATGAAATTTTTTATTTTTAAGTAATTGATAATATTGACTAAATCATTATACCAATCACTAATACCAAAGTTAGTGAAGTCACCACTAGATCTACCATGCCCTTGAAAGTCAAAACACAAATATGAAATTTTATTTTTTCTGCAATAATCATTTAAAAAATTAGACTTTTTACCACTCTTATCTGATAATAAGCCATGTAAAAAAATCAGAGTTTTTTTACTTCTTTTGTAATATCTATAAGATATTTTAACATCATCTTTTTTATAAAAGCTTAGTTTTGACACAGATTAAAAATACAAAAAAAATAACTTGTTTACAAATAATTCCAACCATGGGCATTGGAGGTATTGAGACTGGTGTGAGAGATATTGCAAAATTCCTTAATAAAAAAAAAATTGATAACTATATTTT
>CACLUX010000013.1 GCA_902610255.1 uncultured Alphaproteobacteria bacterium
ACTTTAATAGACATTTTTTTTGGAAGTCTAACAGACGACATTCTAGCTTGAATGATTATATTCATTTAATTAATTTAATTTTATTTTCTAAAGACTCAACTAACGCATGGATAATAACGATATGGCACTCTTGAATATATGATGTTTTGTTTGAATTAATGACTAGGCTGAAATCACATAAGTTTTTTGCCTGACCTCCGTCATTACCAAGTACACCTATAGTTGTTATTCCTATTTCCCTGGCCTTAATTAATGCATTAATGATATTCTTAGAATTACCTGAGGTCGAAAAAATAATTAAACAATCTCCCTTACTTCCATGACCTTCAACTGACCTAGAAAATAGAGTGTCGAAACCATAGTCGTTTGAATGGGCAGTTATAAGTGACCCTTCGCTGGATAAATTCAAACAATTAATTGGTTTTCTCTGAAATTCTTTTGAATACCTGACCATGAGCTCAGTAGTCAAATGTGATGCATCACTGAAAGAGCCACCATTTCCGCATGTTAATATTTTTTTTTTAGAAGTTATCACATTATAAATTTTATCAGAAATATTTGATAAATTTGAAATTGTAGTAATATCATTAAAAACTTCGTTTTTTATTTTGATTGAGTTTTTAAAATAATCTTTGAAAAAATTATCCATTTAAAATGTTATATCAGCTTTTACAGACAATTTTGAAGTTAAATCAACTAGAATCAAATTTTTGTTATTAAACTTAATATCATTAATATTATTATTTATTTTATTTAACATATTCTTGTGGGATACGGCTAAAATAAAAATATCTGTATTTAATTTTTTATAAAAAATATTGTCCTTAAATAATTTTTTGCAATGGTGGGGTAGGTCAGACTTATCAATCAAAGGATCAAATATAGTCACCTTAATATTTTTCTTGAGTAACAAATTAATAATTTCAAATACCTTAGAGTTTCTTAAATCACTTACATCTTCCTTGAAGGTCAAACCAGCAATAAACGCATTAATTTTTCTATTTATTTTATTTTTTTTTAATAAACGCAAAATTCTACCCACAATAAAAGTAGGCATGTTATTATTTATTGTTCTGCCTGAAATGACAAAACTTGGCATATATCCATTTTTTTTTGATATATGTGTTAAATAATAAGGGTCAACGCCTATACAATGTCCTCCTACAAGACCAGGTTTAAAATTTAAAAAGTTCCACTTAGTATTTGCAGCTTTTAAAACCTCTTTAGTGTCTATATCAAGATGAAAGAAAATCTTTGATAATTCATTCATAAACGCAATGTTAAGATCTCTTTGGGTGTTTTCTATAACTTTTGCAGCTTCAGCAATTCTTATAGTCTTTGCTTTATAAATTCCAGCCTTGATTATTGAACCATATAAACTGGAGATAAAATTAAGTGTTTTTGTATTAGAGGCACTTACAACTTTTTTAATTTTGACTAGTGTATGTTTTTTATCACCTGGATTAATTCTTTCAGGGCTATATCCATAAAAAAAATCTGAGTTAGGTGTTAAACTAGAAAAATGTGAAATGATTGGTACACAATCATTTTCTGTGCATCCAGGATAGACTGTAGACTCAAATATAACAATATCACCTTTTTTTATTATTTTTCCAACAGTTTCACTAGCTGACTTTATTGGATTAAGATCAGGATGAAAATTTTTTTTAATTGGAGTGGGAACAGCAATTATAAAAACTTTGCAGTTTTTAATGTCAATTTTATTTGATGTAAAAGAAATATTTTTATTAATTTTAAAATTTATATCATTGTTAAAATCAATACCTTTTTTTAAACTTTTAATTCTATTTTTATTTTTGTCATAACCAATAACTCTGAATTTTTTACTAAACTCGATTACTAAGGGTAATCCAACATAACCAAGCCCTAAAACGCATATAGACAAGTTTTTAAATTTATTATTATCTATACTTTTTTTTACAAAACTCATTATATACCTCTCTTAGCACACCATCGCCACCACTCGATTTTAAAATAAAATTTGAAATTTTTTTAATTTCAGGGACCGCATCTGATGGACATACTCTTATGTAACAGTTCCTCATTGCTTTATAATCATTTAAGTCATTACCAATATATGCAAGGTTTTTAAATTTTAAATTTTTATCTTTAATATATTTATTTATATAACTAAATTTATCTTTGACGCCATGAGCACAAGATAGTTTCATTTTTCTTGCTCTAGATTTAACTACATTATTTTTTTCTGATGAAATAATGATCATGTCCACTAAAAATTTTTTTTTTATCATTTCTGAATAAAGGCCATCCGACCTGGAGCAAATTACACTTTCAATACCATTTTCATTAATAATGACTTTGTTATTTGTGAGGACACCATCAAAGTCTATAAAAAATGTTTTAAGATACTTAAGTTTTATTGTTATCAATTGAATTATTTTTTTCTATGTAAATCGAATGACTTGGAAATGCAAAATTTAAACCAATTTTCTCAACATTATCTTTGATTTTAATTGCTAACTCCTCTTTAATTTCCAAATATTTATCCCAATCTTTTGTAGAAGTAAAACAAAGAATTAATATATCGATGGAACTATCATTAAATTTTTCAATCCTTACAAAAGACTTGTAAGTATCATTTACAATAAAATTATCATTTTGTGATAAGTAAGAGGATATATTGTCAGTAAGTTTTTTTAATTGATCTAATGTTGAGTTGTATTCTAAACCTATAGTCCAATTTATTCTTCTGTAATTTCTATTGGTATAATTAAGAATAGGTGCTTCAGCAAATATATAATTTGGAATAGTAATAGGAGTGGAATCAAATTTTCTAATCAATGTTGATCTAAAACCTATATGTTCAACTGTTCCTTCGGTGTGCCCTGGTACACTTATAACATCACCAATTTGAAATCTTTTTTCTAACAATATCATAATTCCTGATATTAAATTTTTAAATAAATCTTGAGCGCCCAAGGCCACTGCTACACCAAATAATCCTAAACCTGCAATTACTGGTCCAATTTTTATACCCCACACCTCAAGAACTGCAACGATACCTAAAAAAATTATTAAGTATTTTAATGATTTGACTATCCACAAAACTAATCCTTTTGATAAAATTTTTTCCAGTTTATTAAATAAATTAGAGAAAGGAATTAACGCTTGATGAATTAGCCAAAAAACAAAAATAGTTGAGAGTGTGTTATTTATTTTTTTCAAGTATACACCAAGTGTAGACTCGATATCAAAATATAATGTTATAGCAAGAAAAACAACTACTATAGGCAAAAGTCTAAAAGGTGGAACCAGTGCTTCAAAAAGCTTGTCATCAATTTTATTACCAGTTTTAGATACAATCTTTTTTACTTTATTTACAAGAACCGTTGCAACAATACCTCTTACTAATAGAGATAAAATAATACATCCAAAAATAATTATTAAGTCACCCAGGCTTATACCAAATACTCCATCTCTAAAAACTCTTAAGAATTGTGAATAAAAATTTTCAATAAAATTCATCAAATAATATTATACTAGTTTAAAAAAAAAGCCGCATAAAGCGGCTTTTTTTATTTACTATTAAAATATAATTACATCATGCCGGGCATTCCACCACCCATTCCGCCCATACCACCCATGTCAGGCATTGCGGGTGCGGATGACTTTTCTTCAGGTTTATCTGTGATCATAGCTTCTGTAGTAGTTAGTAATGCAGCAACTGAGACAGCATCAATCAACGCAGTTCTTACGACTTTTGTTGGATCGACAATACCAGCTTTGACCAAGTCACAAAATTTACCAGATTGTGCGTCAAAACCATGTGAATTATCTTTACTCTCAAGAACTTTTCCAGCGATGACAGCACCGTCAAACCCTGAATTCTGAGCTATTTGCTTTAAAGGAGCTGAAAGAGCTTTTCTTACAATGTCTACTCCATACCTTTGGTCGTCATTATCTACTTTTAAGTTTTTTAGGACACTGGTAGCATAAAGAAGAGCTGTACCTCCACCAGGTAATATACCCTCCTCTACTGCAGCTCTAGTTGCGTGCATAGCATCTTCAACTCGATCTTTCTTTTCTTTGACTTCGACCTCAGATGCCCCACCTACTTTAATAACTGCTACTCCACCAGCAAGTTTCGCAAGTCTTTCTTGAAGTTTTTCTTTATCATAATCAGATGTTGTTTCATCAATCTGTTTTCTAATTTGATCACATCTTGCCTCAATATCCTTTTTCTTACCAGCTCCACCAACGATAGTTGAGTTTTCTTTATCTACGACAACTCTTTTTGCTTTACCCAACATATCCATAGTTACAGACTCAAGTTTAATACCTAAATCTTCACTGATAACTTGGCCACCTGTTAATATAGCTATGTCTTCAAGCATAGCTTTTCTTCTGTCTCCAAAACCTGGTGCTTTAACAGCAGCAATTTTTAATCCACCTCTTAATTTATTGACAACTAAAGTTGCTAAAGCTTCACCCTCTACATCTTCGGATATAATTAGTAGCGGTTTTGTTGACTGAACAACAGACTCTAATAATGGTAACATTGGCTGAAGACTTGCTAGTTTCTTTTCGTGCAAAAGAATTAAACAATCTTCCATTTCAGCTTTCATTTTATCTGCATTAGTAACAAAATATGGACTTAAATAACCTCTGTCAAACATCATACCCTCAACAACATCTAATTCGGTATCTAAGCTTTTAGCTTCTTCAACGGTAATTACACCCTCTTTTCCAACTTTTTGCATTGCCTCAGATATCATTCCACCAACTTCTCCATCACCGTTTGAAGCAATAGTACCAACTTGCTGAACCTCTTTATCAGACTTTACAATTTTTGAGTTTTTTTGGAGTTCGGAAATAATAGCATCAGTTGCAGCATCCATTCCTCTTTTTAAATCCATTGGGTTTAAACCCGCAGCAACTGCTTTCATACCTTCGGTAGCTAATGCTTGACATAACACTGTTGAAGTTGTTGTACCATCACCAGCAGAGTCGTTTGTTTTGTTAGCTACTTCTTTAATCATTTGTGCGCCCATATTTTCAAATTTATCGGCTAGTTCGATTTCTTTTGCGACTGTTACACCATCTTTTGTTGTTCTTGGTGAACCAAAAGATTTATCAATTACAACATTTCTACCCTTAGGTCCTAATGTTACCTTGACTGCATCAGCTAGTATATTTATGCCTTTAAGCATTTTAGCTCTAGCGTCTGTACCAAATTGAATTAATTTTGCTGACATTTATATATAACCTTTCAATTACTTCTCAATAATTCCCATGATGTCTGACTCCTTCATAATAAGAAGTTCTTTACCATCAATTTTAACTTCAGTACCAGACCATTTACCAAACAAAATTCGATCACCTTTTTTTACATCTAAGGCAACTACTTGTCCGTTTTCATTTCTAGCACCACCTCCCACAGAAATAACTTTTCCTTCCATGGGTTTTTCTTGAGCAGTATCAGGGATAATGATACCACCTTTTGTACGATCTTCTTGTTCAACTCTTTCTACCAAGACTCTATCGTGTAAGGGTTTTAAATTCATTTTTTTACCTCTATATCTAAATTTAAGTTTTTAGCACTCACTTTTATAGAGTGCTAATACTTATTAGTAAATGGTAAATAAAATATTGGTTTCAAGCTTAAAACCCTAAAATCGATGAAATTTATTGAATTTTCTTATTAATTCAATAATTATCCATATATGCAAAATCATAAGAATATTAGTGTTTTAGCCACATTATTGTTTAATTACAATCATTTTAGAATTTGGGTGTTCTAATTGATTGAAAATAATTTCACTAAACAATTGGTATTAATAGGTGGAGGGCATGCAAATGTGCAAGTCCTGAAAAAGTTATGCATGAATAGTATCAAGGGGCTTCACACAATTTTAATTAGCGAGCATTTTGAAGCAATATATTCAGGTATGACACCTGGATACATTCATAAAGATTTTAGTAAAAAAGAAATAAGCATTGATCTTCAGAGGTTATGTTATAATGCAGGGGCAACATTTATACAAGATAAAGTGATAAAGTTAGACACTGATCATAAAGAACTGCAATTACAAAACTTCCCACCTATTTATTATGATTTACTTTCGATTAATACTGGTTCTATTTCAGATACAAAAAAAATAAAAATAGAAAAATCATCTAAATGTTTTTTTGTAAAACCTATTAGCTCATTAGTAAAGAATCTAAGTCGAATTGATCAAATTATAAAAAATAAGAAAAATAAAATTGCAATAATCGGAGGTGGGGTTGCGACTTATGAATTAGCTTTTAGTTTAATAAGGAGATATGAGAGTAACTTGGAGATTACAATTTTAGGAAAGAATATATTAAAAGAAAAAAATTTAAATAAAAAAACAAAAAAAAATCTAAAAGAAATAGCAAAAAATTTAAATATTAGAGAGTATCCAGGAGAGGTTATTTCAATATCAGAAAAAAATTTAATTTTAAAAAATGGTGACAAAATTGATTGTGATTTAAGTTTAGTTTCTACAGGAGCTAGTATTGAAACTTGGATATTAGAAAGCAAACTTATTAGGGATGAAAATGGATTTATTAAGGTAAATAAAAATCTTTTATCTACTAATGAAAAAAATATTTTTGTTACAGGGGATGCATGCAGCATAGATAACAAACCTAGACCAAAGTCTGGAGTAATGGCAGTTCGTCAGGGAGAAGTATTAAAGGAAAATATTTTTTTGAAATTAACTGGTAAAAATCTTATTAAATTTAAACCACAAAAAAACTGGCTTTATTTAATTGGCACATATAAAAATTATGCTCTTTTAAATTATTTTTTCTTATCTTTTCATAGCCGATGGTGCTGGAGGTTAAAAGTGTGGATTGATAAAAATTTCATAAACAATTTTAAATTTACAAATAATCTACGAATGACTAAAAGAAATTTTGAATTAGAAAATTTCAAAAATACTATTATGCATTGTCAAGGTTGCGGCTCTAAGGTTTCAAAAAATACATTAGTCAATTACATTAAAAAAACCTCAGACAACATTTACTTAAAAGACTCTTCAATAGTAAATAATAAATCATTACAAATATTACAAACCATAGATCATATAAAACTTTTTTCATCTCTTAATCCTTTTGATTTTGGTAAAATTAGTTACCTACACTCTCAAAATGATATTTTGGCAGCTGGTGGAGTAGTAAAATCACTTAGTGTGTCTTTGAGTGTGCCCTTCTCTGAAAATTCTGTTGAAAAGTTTTACTTAGAATATTTTATGGAGGGGATTAGATTTGAAGCAGATAAGAATCATTGTGTTATTTCATCTGGTCATAGCTATAAGTCACAAGAGCCAGGTATAACACTTACTTTAAATGGAGAAATAGAAAGTAATGTTTCAAAAAATTCTGCCAAAGTAGGTGATCTAATTTATTTATCTAAGCCACTTGGGACCGGTTATTTGCTTGCCGCTTATTTTAATAACTCTGAAATGCTCTCAGGTGATGATTTTGAAAAAATATTAAATAACTTAAAAAAGGGGAATTATTTTACAGTAAATTCTGCAAAAAAATCTGGTTCTCAGACTATGACTGATATTAGTGGATTCGGATTATCATCACACCTAATTGACATATGTTTATCATCTAATTTGTCTTCTGAATTAATATTAAGTTCTGATATTCTGATAAATTCAAACATAGATTTATTAAGAATATTTAAAAGTACTGGTTTTGACAATAACCAAAAATCATCTAGTGAATACATTAAAATATCGGAGAACCATCCTCTTAAGAATATTCTTTTTGACCCACAAACAAATGGGCCAATGTTGATTACAATTAACAAACAAAATCAAAAAAAATTTGAAAATTATTTTTCAAATGAAACTGATATTAAACCTATTTTAATTGGTAGATTTATAGATAAATTAGAAAAGGCTATTTATGTAAATGAATAAATTTTATTTATTCAAAATTAAAATTTTAAAATGATTGATTATAATAGATTACTATTTGCTTTTCTTATCTCTTCTGCTTTTCAAATAATAATATATCTTTTTATAAAATTTTTAAGTAGCAAAGGCATTAAGTCAAATTATTTTGCCAAACAAAAAATTCATGAAGGAGAAGTTCCTAGAGTGGGAGGGCTTTTATTCTTATCATCTTTTTTGATAACTTTAATGATTGTTGAAATAAATTATTTATTTTTAATTTTACCATTAATATTTGGTAGCTTAATAATCTTTGCATTTTCTTTTTACGAGGATCTTAAACAATCTTTGAGCCCTTATTTTAGATTAATAATTTTATTTATAGGTTCTTTTGTGTTTATATTTTTTTCTGAACTTCCTGATATAAATATTACATTGCTACAATTAATCAAAGATAATGAAGCAATTAAAATTTTATTATTTGTTCTGAGTTTGATGCTTTTAATGAATGGTTTTAATTTTATAGATGGTCTAAATGGTTTAAGTTCATTTAATTTTCTATTTATAATTTTGAGTGTATTTTACATTGGATATTTTTATAATGATATTTTTATTGTAAATTTATCTGCGTTAATAATTGTTTTTACTATTGTTGTCTTTCTTTTAAATTTTCCTTTTGGAAAGATTTTTTTGGGAGATAGTGGTTCTTATGTTTACGCATTTTTCTCTGGGGCATTGATTATCTACCTTTTTCAAAGACATACTCAATTACCTACATTATTAGCCATGGTAATATTATCTTATCCAATTACTGAGATGTTATTTTCAATTTTTAGAAAAATTTTCCTGAAATACTCACCCTTTAGACCTGATGTAAATCATTTACATCATCTAATATTTAAAATGCTAAATGGAAGTCTGAGATCTAGAAATAATATGGCAGGTTTAATGATGTTACCATTTTGTATTATTCCCTTTTTACTTACGTATTATTCTGTTAATTATAATTTAAACGATAATTTTTTAAAATTTATTTGTTTCTTAATTTTTTATGTAATTTGTTACTTATTGTTGTTTAATTTAATAAAGAATATTAAGTCAAACCTTTAAATTTTTTTTTAAAAAAGATAATAGTAACTATTAAAAAAGCAATAAATCCTAATGGAATTAAGTATTCTGGTTGAGCTAATGTATAGAAACTTAACTCTGTTTTGTTTATAAATATTTCTTCTAATCCTTGTCCAATACTTCCAAAGATAAATGACCATGGAGCTAGACCAAACAAAGTAGTAAATAGAAATTTTCTATTATTAGCACCAAGACCTGCTAAAATTAAATTTTGTATAAAAAAAGGCACAACTGGGACAATACGAATTAATAACATTAACTCTAAGTCATTTTGCTTGAAATTATTTTCTATAGAGGAGTATTTGTTTAAGAATTTATTTTTAATAAAATCTAAAAAAAAAAATTTTGCTATTATAAAAATTCCAAAAGCACCAATTGTTCCACCAACTAAAGATATAGTTCCGCCTATCCATGTTCCGAATAAAAAACCATTTATCATTGATAATAAGGAAGCAAATGGAAAATTACATAAAATTAAACAGCTATATAAAGTTAAAAATGTAAATATTGATAATAAGTAGTTCTGAGATATGAATTTTTGAATAAATTCTAAATTAGAGAAAAATGTTTCGAGTTGAAAAAAGTCTTTATTTAAAAAATATGTAATCCATAAAATTACAAAAGATATTAATAAAAATAAAATTGATATTTTTTTTGATAATTTCACTAAATAAGTAGCATTTCTAGTGATGGTAAAATTGAATTTAATTGAAATCCTAAAGATTGAATAGAACCATTAAAGATTAAAATACCTGTTAATAGTAAAATAATACCAGTAATAAATTGAAAATAACGAATATATTTATTTAAAAAACTAGTCATAATCAATATTTTACTCATCATTAATCCAACAATTATAAAAGGGACTGCCAAACCAATTGAATAAAAAGATAACAATATAACTCCATTAACACTGTCTTTTATGGCAACAGCTAATACTGATCCTAAAATTGGTCCAATGCATGGACTCCAACCAAAAGCAAAAGCAACTCCAATTACAAATGGGAAAAAATGATTATTTTGGAAACCTTGTAAGTGGAACTTACGCTCAAAATCTAAAAAAGGAATTTTGATTATTCCAATAAAATATAGTCCCAAAATAACAATTAATATACCCGATATGAAATTTAGTTGCCTTTTAAAATCAAAAAGTATCTCACTCAAAAAATCAATAGAAGCGCCCATAATTATAAAGACAAAAGAAAAACCTAGAGTAAATAATAAAATATGAGTTAATAACTTTAGTGTATTCACTGCTGATGAATTTTGTAAATCTGCAAAAGATTTACCAACGATATATGATATAAATCCTGGAACTATAGGCAGAACACAAGGCGAGAGAAAACTTAGAATACCAGCTAAAAAAGCTATAGTTAAAGGAATATCTTGAACCATGTAATTATAATAACATTATACTAAACAGACAATAACACAGATGTTTGATCGCCAAATTCAAAATTTTACCCAAAAGCCATTAATAATAATAGCTAAACTTTTTTTAAAATTTTTAAAACCTAATCAAATGACAATAATAGGTTTCATATTAGGTTTTTTTATGTGTATTTTAATTTTTTTTCAGTTCTATTTTGCTGCACTAACGCTCTTACTTTTAAACAGGTTTTGTGATGGCTTAGATGGAACAATGGCTAGACTTGCAACCCCCACTCCTTTAGGTGGGTATTTAGATATTGTCAGTGACTTCACAATATATTCCGGATTTGTTTTATCATTTGGGCTTAGCAATAGTAGTTACACGAACTTATCAATGATATTGCTTTTTTTGTACATAGGTACAGGTACAACTTTTCTTGCAAAAGCAGCAATTCAAACGCAATTAGATAAAATTTCAGAAACAAACGATGCTGTTAAAGAATTACCAAAAAGTTTTCATTACACATCAGGATTAGTAGAAGGTACAGAAACAATAATTTTCATGATTTTATGTCTTTTATTACCAAATTTTTTTATTTTTATATCTATCATTTTTGGGATTTTATGTTTAATAACTTTTATATCTAGGGTTATAGTTTGTTATATTGAACTTAATTTATGAATACCAAATAAGCTTCCATAAAAATTTTTGAAATAATCATAGTAATGATAAAAAAAGACAATTTTAAGAGAATTCTAGTTATTCTTCCACTTTCAAAACCTGCATAATAAGCTTCAAATATATCTAAGTTATTAAAAAAATTTTTGTTAACAAATCTTTTAAGTAAAAAGAATAATTTCGCTAATGGTCTAACGACTATGTAATTTCCTATAATAGAAAATACGATTACAATTACTAAACTTATATTCATTACAAATGACCATATAATTAGTGACCCAATCCAGTATCCCAAAAATAGTAATCTTTCTTTTTGTTGAGGGTGAATATAAGCCTGAAAAAAGTTCATTTTATTTCAATCCATCCAAAGCCATTTCGTTTGCAACTTTAGATGCTAAAATCATATCTTTTTTAGATTTTTTTAAGATAAATTTCGCACGTAATTTTATTTTTTTTAAAAGGTCATCTACAAGTTTATCTTCTGGTTCGAGATTTTCCTTAATACTTATTCTTGAACCTAAAATAATAACTCCTCCAGCATTTGCGCAATAATCAGGACAATACAATATACCTTTGCTATATAATTCTTTTTCTATGTCAATATTAGTCAGTTGATTATTTGCGGATCCAGTAATCATTGATATTTTTTTATTAGCAAAATTTAAAAACTCAGTATTCAAATCGCCTCCTCCTGCACAAGGAGAATAAATATCAATTTTTTCAAAGGATGTATCTTGTAATCGACTACAAAATTTATAACCGTCTCTCTCGATCAAATCTTTTTTATGTTCTAAGTCAGAAATTTCAATATTTGCACCGTCCTTTTTACATAAAGAAGCAATTCTAGATCCAGTTTTACCATATCCTTTTATAAATATATTTTTATTTTTTAATGAATCTTGTCCGAATTTAAATTCGACACATCCTAACATCGAATAGTAAACGCCTATTGCGGTACCTAATCCAGAGTCTGAACCTATAGGGTTACAAACATGATCTGAATATTCTCTAAATCCTCTTAAGTCCTGATCAACTGTTCCCATATCTCCAGCTGTTATGTAGGTACCATTTAGTTTGTTTAAAACTTCTCCAAACAAACTATATGCATCTTTTTTATTTATTTTAGAGTGAATGGTAGCCTTCCCCCCACCAAAGGGAAGTTCGGCCAAAGAATTCTTATATGTCATTGCTTCAGCTAATTTTAAAACATCTTCTTCTTGCTTATTTAAATCCTGATAATTGAAATATCTACATCCACCTAAGGCAGGGCCTCTTTTAGTATTATGAATAGCAATTACTGAGTAAAAATTAAATTTATCCTCCTCAGCATAAACAACTCTTTCAAATCCGTCTTTTGGTTTATCTTTAATATTTAAAGTCATTACTACTTATATGGTCAATTATTTTGTGGTCTCCTTCTAAAAAATCATATTCACGAATATCCTTGATTTCAATCCATTTTAGTTCTTTATGAAAATTATTTAAAACCTTACCACTGAAATTATTGACTAAATAAAAATATATGAATACCTGTTTTTTCAAGTCTTTATAATCAAAATTATAACTGATCAGTTCCTCATAATTTAATATGTTAATTGATAATTCTTCATTTATTTCTCTAATTAAGGCCTCTTCATTAGTCTCAGCATTTTTGATTTTACCTCCAGGAAATTCCCATTTTAATGGATGATCCTTAAATTTTGGTCTTTGACATATTAAAAGTTTATTATTTTGAAGTATTAAGCCTGCTACAACTTTTATTTGTTCAATTTTCATATTTTGTTTTAGCAATATAAATCCCAATCAGGATTAATGTACTTCCAAAAAATTGGATCAATGTTAATTTTTCTTGGAAAAAAAGGTACGCCAATAAGGTTGCAGCAATGGGTTGTATCAAAAGACTCAAAGATGATAAGGATGCAGATAAAAATGCTAGAGAGTAAGCTATAAAAGATTGTCCAATAAATTGGCATACAAAACCTAATAAAAATAATATTGCTATCGCATAAAAAGACTTTGGCACTAATCTTTGTTCAAAAAATATCGCGACTAAAAGTAAAATAATTGCACTTACACATCCTGAAAAAAACATAATTGTACTTGAATTTAAATTTTTTCTTAATTGGCTAATAGTAAGAATATAACAACCATACCAAATTGCAGTTAGAACACCTAAAAGATCTCCCAAAAATTGTGATTTATAAAATTGAAAACTCTCACCTAATAACAATGTCATACCACTCATCGAAATAAATATGGCAATAAAAAAAAACTTAGAAAATTTTTCTTTAAGAAATATTAAAGAAAATAAAATTACAACAATTGGAGCTAAATTAGATAAAAATGTTGCCTTAGAAACTGTGGTAAGTTTGATAGACAAATGCCAACAAATTAAATCTAATGAAAAAAAGATACCTGAAATAAAAATAATTAAAAATTTATCTTTTAAAACAGGAAAGTTTACTTTTTCAATAATTTTCAATGACCCAAACATTAAAAAAAAGGGAAGGCTCACGAATATTCTAAAAAAAGCTGTCATTATTGGATCAACCTCTGAAAGTCGAACAAATATAGGAGAAAAAGCAATACTTACTGCGCCTATAATCAGTATAAGAAAAGGATTAATTTTTAAATTAGGCAAAAACTTCTTCAGATTTTTCTTTTTCTATAATTGGAAAATGGATGATTGCAGAAAATAGAGAAATTACTATCGCCATTATCCAGGCTATATCGAGTGAACCATAAATATCTATAACTAAACCACCAATAAAAGAGCCAAGAAATGCTCCTGCTTGATGGGAAACCATTACAATCCCAAATAAGGTCGAAAGGTATCTTGTGCCAAATCTATTTGAAACAATTCCTGAAGTTGGTGGGACAGTTGATAACCATAAAAGACCAATACAACAACTGAAGGCTATAATTGTGAAATTGTTAGTAGGCAAAATTAATAATAAAAAAATTACTATGCTTCTTACAAAATAAATAAACGATAATATATATTTCTTTTTAATAATGCCTGAAACCTTTCCTGAAATTAAAGTACCAATCATATTAAATAACCCAATTAAAGTAAGACCTGTTGCAGCTATTGTAGTTTCTAAACCTTTAATTTTTGCAAAAACTGGAAGATAGTTTGAAATTAAAGCAACATGTAAGCCACAAACAAAAAATCCTAAAATAAGATAGTTATAGCTTTTATCCTTAAAGGCTTTTTTTATGACATCTGATATTTTTCTTTTTGTAAATTCTTTTTTATCTTTTTTTTGTGGCTTAGGTAAAAGGAATATAAGTGAAAGAGGAATGATGAACAGAAAAAACATAGATGTAATTTGAAAAGAAAAACTCCATTTAAAGGTTGTAACTAAAAATTGGTTAACAGGTGTAAATATAAACATCCCTGTAGCAGCAAGAGACATAAGTATACCTGTAACTGTGCTTTGTGTTTTATCATCCTCGAAATATTTTGAGACTCCACCAATTATAACTGGTACAGAAATAACACCAGCTGAAATACCTCCAATTATGCCAATACCAAATAAAAAATGTAAAGGGTGTATCGCTGAAGAAGCGACATAGAAACTAAGAGATACACCAAAGAAGCCAAAACAAAGAGTTTTTACATAACCCTTTTGTTCAGCAAATGCACCTGCAATGGGTGACATAGCTCCCCAAAGCAAATTAAAAAGACCATATGTTAGACCTATAATTGAAGCACTAAAAACTGTGGAACTTAAAAGATCTGGGACATATATCCCTAGAGACATTCTAAATCCATTTCCAACTGACAGTATTAATCCAGCAACTAAAACTAATAGAATTGTTCTCATTTGCTTAAAATATATGAATCACATCAAAAAAATATGTTTATTTTTGAGGTTAAATATCTATTATACGCCGTCATGGGTTATCCTAAAAAACACAGAGGTAGAAGAAAAATCGGTTCACGAAAAAGAAGAGCTAAAAGAAGAGCTAAAAAGAAATAGTATTTTCAATTATTATAATTTACTCCTGATATTTAATGGTTGTTTTAAACAGAAGAAGATTTATATCAATACTTATTGGGGGATGTTTTGTTGGGTATAAACCTTTGGTTGCGATGGAAAAATTAATTCTTTCAGATGAGGAATGGAAAATAAGATTATCAGAAGAGGAGTATTATATTTTGAGACAGCATGGAACTGAACGACCCGGGTTTAGCGTGCTTAACAATGAAAAAAGAAAAGGTACCTACCATTGTGCAGGATGTGAATTGCCACTATTTTCTTCGGATATGAAATATGATAGCGGAACTGGCTGGCCTTCATTTTTTGATTATCTTCCTAATGCTTTGGGGTTTAAAACAGATTTTAAATTGGTGTTTCCACGAAAAGAATATCACTGTGCTAAATGTGGCGGGCATCATGGACACGTCTTCAAAGATGGTCCAGAACCTACAGGTTTAAGATACTGCAATAACGGTATAGCTTTAAACTTTATACCAGATTAATTTTTTTTAATTAGCAAATACGTTAAAGAAATAGCAAGTGCTATCTTTAAAAGTTCACTATAAATAAATGGGTATAAACCTGCTTTTATAGATTTCTCTATTCCTATGAAGCCAGATAAATGGGCAATACCACAAACAAAAATAATTAACGCGCCTATAAAAATAGATAAAACAATTTTTATTAAATTTTTATTGAAAAGATTTTTTGAGAAATATGCTATTGCAAAAGAAGCTAAAATCATTCCATAAAGAAATCCAAATGTTGGGGACATTACATAACCAAAACCTCCACCAGCAGCAAAGATGGGAAGACCAATTAGTCCGAGAATTACGTATGAAACAGTTGCATAAAAACCAACCATACCCATTGAGGCAGCAATAAAATATACAACAAAGGTTTGTAATGTCATCGGCACAGGATAGAAAGGAATACTGATTTTACTAGAGACTGATAAAAGAATAATTCCCAAAAGAGAAAACACTATTTTGGATAATTTACTTTGTGCGTACTGACTTAAAATTGTTATATTTTTATTTTCCATATTAACTATTTATAATTTTGGAGTGATTTGTGCAATAATTATAATTGGCCTCTAATCAATTCTTTTAACTTCAATAAATCCTTATTAAATAATCTAATACCCTCAGCTAATTTAAAAGATGCCATCTGATTTTCATTTAAATGCCAACGAAATGAGCTCTCATTCACATTAATTCTTTCAATATCTAATGAAGATGAGTTTTCTTTTGATAATTTAAGTTTAATTTCATCATCGTTTTGGCTTAACTCTTCTAAAAGAGTTGGGCTGATAGTTAATTTATCACATCCAGCTAAATTAATTATTTCATCCTTATTTCTAAATGATGCTGCCATAACAATAGTTTTATAATTAAATTTTTTAAAATAATTAAAAATCCTCTCTACACTCTCAACACCTGGATCATTAGATGAGTCATAATCTTTTTGTGTATTTGATTTAAACCAGTCAAGTATCCTTCCCACAAATGGTGAAATTAAAAATGCTCCTGCTTCTGCACAAGCTATTGCTTGTGTTAAAGAAAAAATGAGTGTGCAATTACAAGATATTCCCTCTGCCTCTAATTTTTTTACTGCTTGTATTCCTTCCCATGTGCCTGCAATTTTAATTAATATTCTATTCTTGGGGACGCCTGATTGCTCATAGCTATTGATTATTTGCTTTGCCTTTTCAACAGTAGCTTCAGTATTAAAAGATAAATCAGAGTCAACCTCTGTAGAAACATATCCTGGCACAATTTTGGTTAATTCTATACCAAAAGCAATGGTTAGTTGATCAGCAATATAATTAATTTGATCATCAGTTTGAGAAAATTTTCTACTTTTTGAATTACTTATTACTTCATCAACTAGTTTTTTGTATTTGTTTGATTGAACAGCTTTAAATATTAAAGATGGATTAGTAGTACAGTCATCTGGGTTAAATTTTTGAATACTGTCAATATCTCCCGTATCTGCAACAACTGATGAAAATTTTTTAAGACTATCTAATTGAGATACCATGAAAATAAATATTCTTTCTTAACGATTGTTTAAGCTATATATTAATTGAACTTCTTATGCAAAAAAAAATAATTATTTGTGGATTAGCAGATATCCAAGAGTGTGTTGATAAATTCAGCCCAGATAAAATGCTTACCATTATTAATAAAAATTTTGAACCTGAAACCCCATCAGGTATGGATAAAAATAGACACTTGAAAATGTTAATTGATGATATTTCTGAGCCAAGAGAGGGTTTTATATTACCAGAGAAACATCATACTCAAGAATTATTAGATTTCACAGATGATTGGGATAAAACCAAACCTATTTTAGTCCATTGTCATATGGGGATAAGTCGATCTACTGCAACAAGTTTAGGCATAGCCGCAAAATACTCCCCTGAAAATATTGAGCTTATAATTGAAAACTTAAAAGAAATTGCACCACACGCTAGCCCTAATAAGATCATGATGAGATATTATGATGAAATATTGGGTTTAGATAACAGACTTTATGGGTCAGTTCCATACTTTGACCCTGAGCCAATAGAAGAGAGTAGAATAGTAGAGTTAAATTTTTAGGATAATTAAATGAATATTAGCTGTGAAGTGTGTAAAAAAAAGATTGAAGAGCCTTTATATTGGGCTGATCCCAAGTTTTATGATATCCCAAAAAAAGTATTTTTCTGTGATGCCAAATGTTCACTAATTTATTACAAGAAAATTAAAAAATTATTTAAAAATCAATAAATTCAGCACATTTAGCTGTGCAAATTTTGCACAGCTAAGTTCTATTATCTGCAATTTGACTTTGGAAAAAAAATTAGTATAAAACACCAATCTAAAACTAGCTCCATCCTTATTCCTATCCTTACTTATTCCTCCGGGGCTAGTTTTTATAATCTCTCAAAAAAACAAATTAAACTTAAACTTTATTATAATATTTAATTGATATAATTTTTTAATATGAGTGATCATTATATTTTCTGGGATCTCGAAACAACAGGTCGTAATGATAAATTCAATCAAATAACACAAGTTGGTGCTGTGTTAACTAATAATAAATTTGAAGTTAAAGACAAATTAGAAATACATAGTAAGTTAAGAGAAGGAAAATGGTTCGAGCCAGGTGCTTTAATAACAACTGGGGTAGATCCAACTAGTTTAATACAAAATAATTACCCAAATTATTATGAAGCTAGTGCTCAATTGTATGAAACATTTCAACAATGGTCATCCTCATCAGCCATTTTTGTAGGTTTCAATAATATAAATTTTGATGAACCCTTTTTACGACAGGCACTTTATCAAAACTTATTACCTGAAATTTATATGACTGTGACTAACAATAATGTACGTATGGATGTTTTTGATATATTAAGATTAGTTTCAGTTTATAGCCCTGAACATATTAAGTTTAATACCGATGATCAAGGGTATCCAATACTTAAATTAGATGAAATTTCTAAACTAAATAATATATCAATAAATTATGATGCAGGTCCTCATGATGCTGTTTTTGATAGTTTAATTACATTGGAACTTAATAAGATATTAAATATAAGGTGTCCAAAGATTTGGAACTCTGCATATGAATTTCGACATAGAGACACGCCTAAGAGATTCATGCTAGATAATTTAGTTTTTACAAACACGACCTTTTGGGGAAGAAGACCCACAATCAAAGCTCAAACTTTAATTGGAGGCATTCCATCAAGAAATCATCACTATTTAGTTTATAATTTGCTTTTTGATCCTGTTAAAATCATTGAATTAGAAGATAAAGATTTAATTAAGAAAATGAATGATGGTTCTAAAAGAATTTGTGAAGTTTTTGATGGGTCAAAATCGAAAACACTTTTAAATGAAAGTTATTCATTCAAAGAAAATAAATATGCAGAAATAGGAGTAGATGAACTAAGAAAAAGAGCAAATTTTATTAAAAAAAATGAAGAATTTTGCTCTCGTCTAATTAAACTTCATCTTTCAAATCAAAAAGAATGGCCTGAACCATTTAATGTTGAAGATAGAATATTTGAGAGTTTCCCCTCGCATCAAGATAAAAAATTAATGATTGATTTTCATATAGCACCTAACGATAAAAAATATGAAATTGCAAAACAATTCAAAGATGATCGATATAAAGAAATAGCTGTACGAATTTTATATGAAATAGCCCCCCACACTCTACCTGAAAATGACAAAAGAAATTATGAGTTTGAAATTAAAGAGCGTTTTAATGATGATGATAAATCTAAATGGAATTCTAAAAATAAAATTCTCTCTAGTTTAGAGACCGATCTAGATAAAATGATTATAGATGAAGATGAAAAAATTCAGTTTAAACAAAAAGTTATAACATTTTTAAATAATGAATCTGCAAAATGGAATTAAGATTAATTTCGATTTAGATATTCTTTGATATATTGTCCATAATCAGATTTGATTAATTTTTCTGCAATATCATTTAAATTACTTTTGTTTATAAAGCCTTGTTCATAAGATGCTATTTCATAAGATCCAATTTTAACATCATTATTTTGTTCATATAATTTTACTTTTTGAGCTGCCTCTAGTAGAGCCTTTGCATTTCCAGTATCATGCCAAACAATTGAGTCATCTAAAATTTCTAATACAAGTTTTTTTTCAAATAAATATATTTTGATTAGATCAGTTATTTCTAATTCGCCTCTGTTCGATGGTTTGAGTGTTTTTGCAAATTTTGAAGCCTCAGAGTCAAAAAAATATAAACCGGGAATGATTAAATTACTTTTAGGCTTTGATGGTTTTTCCTCAATGCCAATAATATTTTTATTGTTATCTAATTCAATAACACCAAATTTTTCTGGATCTGGAACTGGCAATCCAAATACACTGCCTCCGTTCTCTTGCATCTTTAGAAGTGCAGAATTGGCAAAATTAAAATAATTTTTTCCAAGAAAAACATTATCACTTAATGCTAATACTGATGGGCTGCCGTCTAAAAATTTTTCAGCAATAAAGTAAGCATCTGCTATCCCCCTTTGAATTTTTTGGACTTCATATGAAAAATTAAGACCAACCACTGATCCTGTTCCAAATGTTTTTTCAAATATTGAAAGGTCGTCCTCTTGAACAATAAATAATATATCTTTAATTCCTAATCTTATTAAAGTCTCGAGTGGATAATAAATCATAGGTTTATCGTAAAGAGGTAATAAAGGTTTTGAGGCAGGTATTGTTGCGGGCATTAATCTTGTACCCTTACCAGCAGCAAGAATAATACCTTTAGTTTTCATATCCAACCAAATGACTTAACTAAAAATACCATCGGAATAATCATACATATAAATGTAATTAAAATTATATTTAGTTTTGTGCTATCTCTAACAGAGCTTATAAGGTCTCTATGAGAAATAAAATTTATTAATTTATTTTGATCATCTACTACTGGAAGGTGCCTTATGTTATTTTCCCCCATAATTTTTATTGCAATTTCTGAGGAGGTTTTTAAGTCCACAGTTATAATTTCTGATGTCATGATATCTGATGCTGTGACCAAATCTGGATCTCTGCCGTCTTTGACACATTTTCTGACTATGTCTCTTTCTGAAACAACACCAAGTAATGTTTTTTGTTCATTCAGTATAGGAGCAGCCCCTATATTTTTTATATCCATACTTTCTGCAATTTCACTTACTATAGACTCAGGACCAAAAAATATATATTCATCATTAAGCTTAATCTTTTTAATATCCTTAATACTTGGCATTAATGCATTATATAGGCATAGAAGGATTTAAATAAATTAAGCGTATTGAAGCACTTTTAGGTCTTCAAAAACTTTAATTTTTCAATTATTGTTGCAAAATAGAATGTTTAGATTTTTTAACTCAAGAAAATGGTTTCTATGGGCATGGGCAGGGTCAGCTGCAATATTAGGCAGTCTTTGGGTGCAAGTAGAAATTGATGTCAGGATCAATGAGTGGTTTGGTACTTTCTATGATATGATTCAAAAGGCTCTTGCTGAGCCAAATTCAATTACAATTGAAGAATATTGGGCGGGCTTACTATCTTTTATAACACTTGCAGGCATATATGTGGCTATTGCAGTTTTGGTAAGTTTTTTCACTGCTCATTTCTTATTTAGATGGAGAACCGCTATGGTCGAGTGGTATCATAGTGTTTATAACTATGCCCGTACAATCGAAGGTGCCGCTCAAAGAGTTCAAGAGGACACTATTAAGTTTGGTAGAATTATGGAAGGACTTGGAACAAGCTTAATAGAGTCGGTGATGATAATTGTTCAATTCCTTCCAATCTTATTAGGACTTAGCGCTGGTATTCCAATATTCTTTTTTGGCGATTGGGAGTATGGTTTAGTTGTTGGTGCATTAATTTGGTCAGTTGGTGGAACAGTTTTTTTAATACTCCTTGGAATAATTCTCAGACTTGTTGGTGTAGAATATGATTTACAAAAACAAGAGGCAGCTTACAGAAAAGTTTTAGTTATTGCAGAAGATGACGAAACTATTCGTCCAAAAACAATAGAAGAATTATTTGATGATGTAAGAAAAATTCATTTTCTCTCTTATATTAGGTACTTGTACTTCAATATCGGAAGAATTGCATATTTACAGGCTAATGTTTTAAGTGCATATGTATTTTTAGCTCCTGCAATTGTTGCAGGTATTATTACCCTTGGTGTTATGCAACAAATTATTCGTGCTTTTGGCAGGGTTGAGGGGTCAATGCAGTACTTGTTAAAATCATGGCCAACGATTATTGAGCTTGCAAGTGTTTACAAAAGACTAAGAGAATTTGAGAGAAAACTTAAGTCTACGACAGATACTGCCAAGGTGTCTGAATAAATATTTTAGACATCACATATACAGAACTCAGAGTAATTAAAACAATGATAATCCACACCCATCTATTGTTTTTATCATAGTTTTCACCATTTTTATTCGGATCTACCATAATATTTAAATATAATAATTATTTGCTAAAATCAATTATGCTTTTTTAAATATCTAGTTCTGTTGATAACAGCATAATTTTTAAAAAGTTTCTGAGCGAGCAAGTTACTTTTTTCTACACCCTTAATTATAAGATCAAGATTTTTTTCTTTTGCTATTTCTTCAATTTTGTTCATTAATGCTCTAGCAACACCAATTTTTCTAAAATCTTGTAAAACATACAAAACGTCTAATACTATATTCTTCTCATAATAAGTTTCGTTAATTTTAGCTACAACAATTCCCATAAACTTATCCTCGTTTTTTGCAGCAAAAGCAAAATAATCATCTCGAAATATGCACGTCCAAAATAAGCTGAAATTTACTTCTTCAAACTGAAAAGAATTTGATGATGCACTTTCATTAATGATTTCTTTCCAACTATTCAGATGGAGTTCTTTAGGTTTTTCAATGGTGAACATTCAATATTAATCTAACAATTAATTTCAATCATTTACATAATTATTCAATAAAAGCTTGAACTTAGGTGGATAAGTCTTATCTGTATATTAATGTTTGAAAATTTAATGAAGTATTTTGAGTCAGTAAAGGCAAGAGATCCTGCCGCAACTTCATTGTTACTAGTGATATTAACCTATCCTGGTGTAAAAGCTGTTTTCTTCCATCGTATAGCAAATTTTATCTGGTCACTAAATTTGAAATTATTAGGAAGAATGATCTCTCAATTATCAAGATTTTTAACTGGTATAGAAATTCATCCTGCTGCTAAAATTGGAAAAAATTTTTTTATTGATCATGGAATGGGAGTTGTTATCGGAGAAACTGCTGAAATAGGAGATAATGTAACTATCTATCATGGAGTCACATTGGGAGGAATTATGCCTGCTGTTAAATCATCAGAACAAGTAGGTGTGAAACGTCATCCCACTCTTGAAGACGATGTGATTGTTGGCTCTGGGGCACAAATATTAGGACCAATAGTTATAAAAAGTTGTGCTCGAATTGGATCTAATGCTGTTGTAACTAAAGATGTCCCAAAAGGTGGAATAATGGTTGGTATACCTGCAAAAAATATTCAATCTAAATCCAAAAAAACAGATAATACTTTTGCACCATATGCCGTTACAAAAAAGTAACTATTTATATATTCAAAATTAATTTGCATGATTATGTTTCAAATGTTTAAATAACTGCTTGTTGGAGGGCAGAGTATTTATATAAATAATAAAATTTCTTGAAAACCCTCTTTAAAAAATATGCCTGAAATAAAAATTCAAATTAAAAACTTATATAAAATTTTTGGTAAAAACCCAAAGTCTGCGTTAGAAAAAGTAAAAGATGGTGTCAATAAAGATCAACTGTTAGAAAAACACAATCATGTTCTAGGTCTAAAAGATATAAATTTGGATATTAAAGAAAAATCAATTCAAGTTGTAATGGGCCTTTCTGGTTCTGGTAAGTCTACGTTAATAAGACATATAAATAGATTAATAGAACCTACAGACGGCAGTGTAGTTGTTGATGGTGAAGATGTTTTAAAAATGAATGATGAAAATTTAAGAAATTTCAGAAGAACAAAAACTGCTATGGTATTCCAGCGTTTTGCTTTGTTGCCTCATAAGACGGTTTTAGAAAATACAATGTTTGGTCTTCATATTCAAAATATTGATGAAAAAGAGGCAAATACTAGGGCACGAAGATGGATTGATCGTGTTGGATTATCGGGATATGAGGAAAAATATCCTCAACATTTATCTGGTGGCATGCAGCAGCGTGTTGGACTCGCAAGAGCTCTTACTAACGATGGGGAGATCTTGCTTATGGATGAAGCTTTTAGCGCTCTTGACCCTCTAATTAGAAAAGATATGCAAGATATTTTGTTGGAGCTACAAGACGAACTTCATAAAACAGTTGTATTTATTACTCATGACCTAGATGAAGCTTTAAAAATTGGGGATCGTATAGCAATATTAAAAGATGGTATAATGGATCAAGAGGGTATCCCCGCAGATATTTTATTAAGTCCAAAGACACAATATGTAAAAGATTTTGTTGAGGACGTAAACAGAGCAAGGGTAATTAAAGCAAAACACATAATGTCAAAATTAAATGGGCAAGACAGAGATAACGCTATGTTTGTAGATCAAGATGATTTTATCGATAGATTTATTGATAAAGTTATTTCTGATAAGCCAAATTGCCTGATAGTCAAAAATAAAAATAATGACGAAATAGGATATTTATCAACAAAAAGACTCTCTGAAATACTAAAAAGATAGCTAAATAAACAATTTTCTAAGTTTTGCGGCAATTAGTTTCCATTTTTTAGGATTTTTTCGCTGTTAATGCAATATAGGAATGTTATCCTAGGTTTTTATATTAGGGAGGATGTAATGAACTCTATTAAAAAAATACTTCTGAGCTCAGTTCTATTATTTGGAATTAACTCAGTTGCAAAAGCTGATTGTGGGACAATCACAATCGCTGAAATGAACTGGGCATCCGCCGAAATGTTTGCCCACGTTGATAAATTAATATTAGAAAATGCATATGGGTGTGATGTTGAGCTTGTTCCTGGAGATACAATGCCTACAGCTACATCAATGATGGAAAAAGGCGAGCCAGATATTGCTCCTGAATTATGGATCAATTCTGTTCGTATTGCTTTAGACGCAGCAACTGCTGAAGGAAGACTTCACTATGCTGCTGAAGTATTATCAGACACTGGTGAAGAAGGATGGTGGATACCTCAGTACTTAGCTGATGCAAACCCTGATATCGTCACAGTTGAAGATGCTTTAGCAAGACCTGATTTATTTCCTCACCCAGAGGGAGATGGCGCTGCTCTTTATACCTGTCCATCAGGTTGGAACTGCCAAATAAGTACTGGTAACTTGTTCCAAGCTTATGACGGTGAAGGCAAAGGGTTTAGCCTTGTAGATCCAGGCTCAGGTGGAGCTCTTGCTGGTTCTATTGCTGAAGCTTATGAAAAAGGTGAAGGATGGTTAGGCTATTACTGGGCTCCGACAGCTATTTTAGGTAAGTATCCAATGAAGAAGTTAGACTTTGGTGTACCTCATGACTTTGATGAGTGGAGCACTTGTACCTCTCAAGAGGGTTGTGCGGATCCTCAGAAGAATTCATGGGTTGTTTCTTCAGTGTTTACAGTTGTTACAGATAACTTCAAAAATTCAACTGGACCAGGAATGGATTATATCTCTAAGAGAGCATTACCTAACTCAGTTGTAAACGAACTATTAGCATGGAAAGATGATAATCAGGCATCTGGTGAGGATACTGCAATCTATTTTCTACAAAACTACGGTCAGTGGAAAAGTTGGATATCTTTTGATAAACAACTGGATGTTCTAAACGCACTATAATAATTATTTTTATCTAAGAAGTGGGCTTTTGCCCACTTCTAAATTTTATTGCTAAAATTTTATGGAAAAGTTATTTTTATCAGAATTTCCTGAATTAAGTCGAGAAACACTTCGTTTTATAAAAAAGGGTTTTGACACATCTTACAGGGCTTTTTCAAGAGAATATGGTGATACTATTGAGGCAGTATTTGATCCAGTGCTGTATTTTTTAGTTTGGTTTGAAAAATTATTACAAAATTCACCTTGGCCTTTAGTACTAATTTGTTTTTTAGCTATAATTTATTTTGGTAGCAGAAAAATATCAGTAACTATAGGTTCTTTATTTGCTTTTCTTTTAATTGGAATTTTTGGAATGTGGGAAGACACTATGTCAACAGTAAGCATTATTGGTGTTTGCACTCTACTTTCTATTGGCATTGGTATTCCTGTGGGTGTGCTAATGGCTAAATCTGAGCGAGCGCAGAGGATCTGTACTCCAATTTTAGATGTAATGCAAACAATGCCAAGCTTTGTGTACTTAATTCCTGTCGTTATGTTATTAGGTATTGGTAAAATACCGGGTTTATTAGCAGTGGTTATTTATGCAATACCTCCCATTATTAGACTTACTAATTTGGGAATAAGAGAAGTTGACAGCGAGGTGTTAGAAGCAGCAGATGCTTTTGGTGCTAATCCTAGACAAAAATTATTTCAAATTCAGCTACCTTTGGCCCTTCCAACAATTTTTGCTGGAATAAACCAAACTATTATGATGGCACTAGCGATGGTTGTTATTGCATCTATGATTGGTGTCAAAGGTCTAGGACAACCAGTTTTAAAAGCCATTACAAATCAATATTTTGCAATGGGTCTGTTTAATGGTTTAGCGATAGTTGCTTTGGCAATTATTTTTGACAGAGTTTCTCAATCTTTTGGACACCGAATTCAACAACATAGAAGTGGTGCAAGAGAGTAAATTAGAAATTCAGTTATCTTATAATAAAATCTTTAACTTACATTTTATTAATTAATCAATATGTTAAATAAAAGTCTTATAGGTGTATTTTTTATAACTTTTATTTATCTACTAGCAATATTTTTAAAGCAACCTCTAGAATATGTCTTTAATTTACAGTTATTACCATTAAGTCTTTTATCACTGATTTTAGGAATATTTTTTTTTAATATATTCTCTACATCTTCTAATATTGTTGAAGGTCGAGAATTTATCAAGAAAAATATACTTCAATTAGCA
>CACLUX010000014.1 GCA_902610255.1 uncultured Alphaproteobacteria bacterium
TCCAACCAGCGGCTACTCCAGTTTCAATAACTATTTCAGGTTTTAATTTTCTTGTAAAGAAATACAGTAATTTATAATTTCCACCACCTCCTAAAGAAAATTTTAAAGTAGATAATTTTTTTAAAGATTCTCTCTCTAATTCTTTCATATATAGTTTTGTTTCTTTAAATAAATCTTTATCTATTGATAGTAAATATTCATCAGTAGTATACTTGACATGAGATTTAGCCCATTTTGTAGCTTCAGTAAAAGTTTTCCTTTCAAATCTCTTTAAAATTTTTTTTAGAATTGTAAAAAAATAATTTTTTTTAAATAAATTAAATATAACTGTAATCACGATAAAAAATAAATTATAAACATAATATGTATGAAATAAGTTTTGTTAAGAATATATTTTAACTAAAATATTTTTGCAAATTCCATTAACTCTTTATTAGATATTCTGGTAAATGATCCATGTCCATTGTTAATATAAACATCGTTATTACCTTTTACAAAATGATGGCCATTAACCATAAAGTCTATATGACCATCAAAATTAACATCTAGTGGGTGTAATGAGAGATACCAACCATTTTCATTATGACCAACTTCAGACTTTGGCCAATTTTCTTTATTAATTTTTGTTACACTATGAATTGAATGTTGCCAAAATATAGAAAAATTTCCATCACCATCATTTAGATAAGTAATTAAATAACCACCAACATAATTTAGACCAATAGTGGAACCAACAATGTCCATATCTCCATCGTTATCAACATCTGCAATCATAGTACCGACTGGATTACATAGTGGAATTTTATCTTTAGTCATAGTGTGATACCCCACATTCTTTATTTCTTTTGAGTTTTTGGTATTCCATTTGTTGGAACCATCACCCCAAAGAATTCTAATCTTATGTCTTTCTCTATTTTTAGTGTTATGACCTGCCCAATTGTTGTGATAATTGAAGCAATCAGAGCTATGTCCACCAGACAGTACATCTACATGACCGTCTCCATTGAAGTCTGCATGCCTAGCTAAGAAACCGAACTGATTTGCACAAACGTTACTTTTCATTATGCCTTTACCGTCATTAATTAGACATAGCATTTCACCGTTGCTTCCTTTCCAATCAACACTGGCAAGAATGATATCCAGGTCACCGTCTTTATCAAAATCACCCGCATCAGCTCGGTGTGAAAAATTACAAAATCTTTTGAACTTTTTATTATAGTCTGCTCCATTAATATGTGTAGCACTTGACTCTTTTAAAAAACCTTCAGGTTGTGATAAAAAATATGAGTGATAACCTCCACAACCTATTCCAAAATCATTTACTGCTGCTGCCAAATATATGTCATCCCACCCATCACCATTAAAATCCGCGACAAGGGGTTGAGCTGTTCCACTTTGAATAAAAGGTAAATTGTCTTGTATGAGGCCTGTACCCCAAAAAGATTCATTACCTTTAGCTCTACCTGTTTTTGATTGACCAAGAATAATTTGATAATTGTGTTGAGTTACTCCGGCTTCTGCTAAACAAGCACCAGCGTTTTCATCAGCTTTACAAACATATATCCCAAGATTTGGATCTAACTTATGTTTAAAATTCTTATCAAGATTAAGAACTGTTACAACATAATCCTGCACACCGTCTCTATTAAAATCACCAGTCGCTATAAAATCATGCAGAGTAAACCAAGGTTGTGATTTATCATAAGCTAATAATTTAGCAAGAAATTGATCTTTGAGAATTTTTTTAGGGATGAGCCATTTTTTTTTATCACTATTAGCCTCTCCCCATAAATATTTCTCATCAAATCCCTGACCTGCCTGAAATGGTAAAATATTATCAGCTTTAGCAAAACTAAAAATAAACAAAAAAACTACAATAAAATATTTCATTTCTTTATTCCCATTCAATAGTAGATGCTAAAAATATCATTGTTTATCGACTATTTTAAAGCCATTTTTTAAATTGTGTAAGTTTTGTGTAAGTTTAATGACCATCATATTTCTTAAGTAGATTATCTAAATTTCTTATTTTCTTATAAACATTACTTTTTTTATCGTATTCAACTCTCCAAAAAGGAAAGTTGGGGCATTCAAGTTTTAAATATTTTGTTTCTATAAGTGAATAATCTATTGCCAATCTTAGAAATATACCAAAAGTTACTGGACAAGTATTGTCCGCTTTACTTTTTTTAGCCAACTTTAGTCTAATATCTTTAAAGTTATACTTTTTGGTAGAGGGAGTTTTTTTAATAAATTTTATAATATCTTTTGGGGTTGATATGAGCATTAATTCTCCTTTTTTCATATCAGCAAAATTAAAATCTAATTTTTTAATTTTTGGTAAAAATTCTCTATTAAATTTCTTAAATGTTTTTAATTCATCAATTGATAATTTTGTAATATCTAAATTCATTCCCACTCAATAGTAGATGGAGGCTTACTAGTTATATCATAGAGGACTTTGTTTACTCTAGGTACTTTATTAATTATATGAGTTGCTACTTCAGATAAAGTTTCAACATTAATCTGTGAAACATCTGCTGTCATTCCATCAACTGAATTAATACATCTTAAAACACAAGTCTCCTCATAAGTTCTCTCATCACCCATCACACCTACAGATTTAACAGGAAGTAAAACTGCAAAAGCTTGCCATGATTTGTTGTACAAATCCTTTTCAATGAGAAAATTAATAAAAATTTCATCTATTTCTCTTAAAGTGTCTAGTCTTTGTCTATTAACCTTTCCAATACAACGGATACCAAGTCCTGGCCCAGGAAAAGGATGGCGATTAACAAATCTCTGATCTAATTTGTAGAATAGACCTAATCTTCTAACTTCGTCCTTAAAAAGCTCTTTAAAAGGCTCTATAACGTCAAATTTAAGGTCTTTTGGTAAACCACCAACATTATGATGTGATTTGATAGTCACACTCTTTCCACCATGGTAAGAGCGACTTTCTATAATATCTGTATATAGAGTTCCTTGTGCGAGATAGAAATCTTTTTGTGATAATTTTCTAATATACTTTGAGAATACCTCTATAAATAAACCCCCTATGATCTTCCTTTTAAGTTCTGGATCAGTAACATTTTTTAGTTTTTTTAAAAAGATATGCTCTGCATTGATTATATTTAATTTTAAATTGAAGGATTTAAATACAGATTTTATATTTTTAATATCATACTTTCTAAGTAATCCATTATTTACAAATATAAAATGAACGTTATCTAATTTCAGATATTTTGATATAGCAAATGCTAAAACTGTAGAGTCAACCCCACCTGATACTGCACACACTATATTTGGTTTTTTTTCTTTTACATTAATTCTTAGATATCTACCAATAGTTTGGTGTAAATCATTATTTTTCCAATTTTCTTTTAAGTTACAAATATGAAATAAAAAGTTTTTTAAAATTTGATTGCCAAATTCAGAGTGCGTAACCTCACAATGAAATTGTATTGCATAAATATTTTTTTTATAAATAGCTGCTGGTATTTTATTTTTAGTTTTAGCAAGAATTTTAAAACCTTTTGGAATTTTTGTTAAACTATCTCCGTGAGACATCCATACTTGCTGCTCAGAGTTAGTGTTCTTAAATAAATCACATTTCGATATCTTTATAATTGTTTTTCCATATTCTCTTTGGTTACTTTTTTCTATAACTCCATCAAATTCTTTTGAAATATATTGAAAGCCATAACAAATACCTAAAATTGGAATAGGTATTTGATCTAAAGGAATGTCTATTTTAGGTGCATTTTTATTTAAAACAGAGTCTGGACCCCCTGATAATATTAAAACTGAATGGTTTAAAATATTAGTTACATTGTTGAGATACTTTGGAGGATAAATCTCTGCATACACTCCTAGCTCGCGAATTTTCCTTCCAATTAAGTGTGTATATTGAGATCCAAAATCTATAATTAATACTGATTTACTCAATTGGAGCGATAATTTGGAGCTTCTTTTGTTACTTGGACACCATGAACGTGACTTTCGTTAATGCCAGAATTGGTCAAACGGACAAATTTTGCATTTTTTTTGAGTATAGTGAGGTTCTTAGAGCCCGTATATCCCATTCCAGACCTCAAACCTCCTGTCAATTGAAATAAAACGTTAGATACTTGACCTTTATAAGGAATTCTTCCCTCAATACCCTCAGGAACTAATTTGATAGCCTCATTAATTTCGTCTTGAAAATATCGATCTGCTGAACCTCTCGCCATAGCTCCTAAAGAGCCCATTCCACGATAGGACTTATACGATCTTCCTTGAAATAGAAAAACTTCTCCAGGTGACTCATCTGTTCCAGCAAATAAAGAACCTGCCATGATACAGTTGGCTCCAGCTGCAAGAGCTTTTACAATGTCACCAGAATAACGAATCCCTCCATCAGAGATCATTGGAATTTTATTTTTATTGGCTATTGTAGCAATATCTTGAATAGCAGTAAATTGAGGTACTCCAACACCTGCAACAATTCTAGTAGTACAGATAGAACCTGGACCAATACCTACCTTGATTGCATCTGCACCTAATTTAATTAAGTCTTTAGCAGCTTCAGGTGTAGCAATATTACCTACAACTATAGGTAAATTTATTACTTTTCTTATTTTTTTAAAAGACTCTAATACTGCTGATGAATGACCATGAGCTGTGTCTATGAATAAAATATCAACACCAGCTTTATCTAATTCTATAGCTCTTTGTAAGTCATTAGGCTTACTTCCTATTGCAGCACCAACTAATAATTGTCCATTTTTATCTTTAACAGAATAAGGAAACTTCTCTCCTCTTTGAATATCCTTAACAGTAATTAAACCAATACATTTATTGTTATTATCAGTTACAACTAGTTTCTCTATTCTATTTTCTTGTAATAATTTTTTTGCGAGACCAAAAGAAGACATTCCTTTTGATTGAGTTTGAGTAATAGAGATTACTTTTTTTGTCATTAAATCTTTAACTTTTGTTTTTTTATTAATTACAAATCGAACATCTCTATTAGTAATAATACCCTGAAGTTTATTAGCTTTATCAACCACTGGAAAACCAGATATATTTTGTTTTTCCATTACATTTAAAACATCTTCAATTGTATTATTAGGATTCATTGTTATAGGTTTATAGACAATCCCAGCTTCATATCTTTTTACTTTTTTTACTTCATAACTTTGCGTCTCAATATCATAATTTTTATGAATTACTCCTAAACCGCCATTTTGAGACATTGATATTGCCATTTTAGACTCTGTTACAGTGTCCATTGCTGCTGAAATGATAGGAATATTTAGTTTTATATCTTTTGTTAGATTTGTTGAAATATCGACGTTATTCGGTAGAATAGTTGATGCTTGGGGTTTCAATAAAACGTCATCAAACGTTAAATATTCTTTAACTTGGGCCATGGCCAATATTAGTTTTTTTTATGTTAAAATCAAGATCTGACTAAGATAGTTTTCTTCCGTCATTGAGACCAGCTTCATAGTCTAATGGGTCTACATCATCTAAACACCCTAGATTAATACCCATACCGTTTGGATCAGTTCTTCTGTTGTGATGAGTGTATATCCCGCAATGCTTGCAAAAAAAATGTTCAGCTAAGTTTAGATTAAACTGATATAAAGATAGATCTTCTTTTCCCTTTAAAAGTTTAAAATTAGATTTAGGAACCATTATCATTTTTGCATTTTTTCTAATACAAATGGAGCAATTGCATTGCATTATTTTTTCAAGATCAGAGTCAATCTCAAACTCAATAGCTTTACAGTGACACGATCCTTTATGAAGCACGACTATTTTCTTTAAAGAAACTTTTTAAAATATTTTTAGTTTCACTCGCCGTTTCTAAAATAGACATATGTCCAGACTCTTCTAGAACAACTGTTTTGGATCCCTCTATATTTGAAGCTAATTCTAGACCCACTTTTTTTGGTGTCATCTTATCATGTTTGCCAACGATACATAAAGTGGGGTGTTTTATATTTTTAGCAGCAGTTTCTCCATTAGTGTATTTATCGCAAGCATTGAAGTCAGCACCAAGAGTTCCGTCATTATTTGAAGATACCAACTGACCGCCCATACCTAAATGACTTAATCCTGGAACAGGATGGCCACCTTTGTGACCTAAAGGTCCATGCACCCAATCCATCATGAGATCAACAGCTTTTTGATCTTTATTTAATGCTAAGTCTAAAAGTTCAGTGTTCATCTTCATTGACATAGAACCGTTGATTAATGCCAGTAAATCTAATTTCTCAGGATGTCTTTGTGCAAATTCTAATCCCACCAAACATCCTTGAGAATGACCAACATATGAAGCTTTCTCGATGCCCAAAGCTGTTAACAGGTCTGCAACCCAGTCAGCCATCTCTTCAATAGTTTTTAATGGTGGTCCCTCGGAGTCACCATGGCCGGGTAGATCTACTGCAATTGTATTATAACCGTGAAATGCAAAGTATCTTGTTTGAAGCACCCATGTGACGTGGCTCAAACCACTTCCATGAACAAATACAATCGAGGGTTGACTTTTATCTATTTCTCTTCCACTAGATGTGTAATATGCCTCTTTTCCATTAACTTTTAGCTTCATTTAGAAGCTACAAGTCTAGGCTTTTGAGATGCTCTGAAACCATTTTCAAAGTCATTAATAATGTCATCCATATCTTCCAAGCCAACAGAAAAACGTATCATGTCTTCAGTTAAACCTGCCAACTCTAATGATTTTTTATCCATTTGAGAGTGAGTTGCAGATGCTGGATGAATAACTAGTGATTTTGCGTCGCCAACGTTAGCTAAATGTGATGTTAGTTTCAAAGAGTTTATAAATGCGTGACCAGCTTCTTTACCCCCCTTAATTCCAAACGCTATCATTGAACCGGCGCCCTTGGGCATTAATTTTGCAGCAACTTTATGATCAGGGTGATCCGGTAAGCTTGGATGATTTACCCAAGAAACACTTGGGTTGTTACTTAAGTAATCAACCATTATTTTAGTATTGGATAAATGCTTTTCCATTCTCACTGAAAGAGTTTCTATTCCTATTAAAATATTAAATGCGTTTGTTGGACTCATACATGGACCAAAGTCTCTCATGCCCTCTGCCCTTGCTCTCATAGTAAATGCTGCTGGACCAAATTCTTCTGCAAAAGAAAGACCGTGATAACCATCATATGGTTCAGTCATTGTTGGAAACTTATCTCCCTTAGTCCAATCAAAGTCACCCTTTTCAACAATTATACCACCCATAGAAGTACCATGACCTGCCATCCATTTTGTTAGAGAGTGTGTGATTATATCTGCACCTAATTCAAAAAGATTACACAAATATGGTGTGTTAAATGTTCCATCGACCATTAAAGGAATACCAGCTTCTTTTGCTATTTTGGAAATTTCAGGTAAATCCATAATTTCTATTCCAGGATTACCAATCAGCTCACCCCATATACATTTTGTATTTGGTTGAATAGCTTTTTTAAATCCCTCTGTGTCTCTAGGCTTAACAAAAGTTGTTTCAATACCAAATCTTTTTAAAGTTAGTCTCAGTAAGTTAAAAGAACCACCATACAATTGCGATGAAGAAACAATATGATCACCTGCACTACAAATATTTAGAAGAGCTAGCATCATTGCGCTCATACCAGAGGCAGTAGCTAAAGCAGCAGAGCCACCTTCTAATGCTGCAACTCTTTCTTCAAGTACAGATATAGTTGGGTTGGATATTCTGCTATAGATGTGTCCACCCTCCTCAAGATTAAATAATGCAGCTGCGTGATCTGCGTCTTGGAATAAATATGATGTTGTTTGATAAATAGGAACGGCACGGGAGCCAAAATTTTTATCTGGCTGATGCCCACTATGTAAGGTTTTAGTGTTAAATTTATATGTTTTTGGATCGGTCATAGTAAAATATAACACACATTTTTTAATGAAAGTAATAGAAAAAAAGTCTCAGTTTTAGGGTTTATGTAGAAAAGACATAATCTTAAATTAGTAATTTGTAATCCACATGGTTTGATAGGCCTTTAGAGTAATTGTTGATTTAATATCAATGATTATCTCATTAGAAATTAAATCCCACCATTCATTTGATGCTATTAAATTTAACTCTGACAAATCTAAATATTGGAACACATTAGTTACATTACTTACACAAAATATCGACTGTCTTTTATCATGACTCTGTCTCCAAAAACCAAAAAAGTTCTTACCTAAATTAAATGTAAATTGTGTAGCATTTGGATGAAATGCAGATTGGTTTTTCCTAATTTCAATTAATTTTGATAATTGATTATATATTTTTGAATTAAAAGTATCAGTATTTGCAAGTAATACATCAATTTCATTGTACTTCCAAGATCTTCTATTTATAGATCTATGACTTTTTGTTTGCTCTAGCTTTTCATAGTCATTTGTAGAGCCCAAAATACTATGTATGTAAAATGCTGGTATTCCCTCAAGTCCTAGCATTATTGCATGGCAACAAATAAATCTTTCAATTTGCAAATGATCACTTCCTTGAAATGTTCCTTTCATAGCATCTATGAGTGAGATATTTATTTCATAAATAGTCTCGGAGTTATCTGTTTTTTTTCTTTTGGTAGTTTTTGCTCCAAAATCAGTCATGATATCGACTAAGTTATTTCTCTCTTTTTCTGTTAAAATTCCCTCTGTCGGTCTCAGGCCAATACCATCATGGGAGGCTATGAAATTAAAATAAGATGTATGATCTTTTGCAGGAGGCATGCCCATAGACCATTTACGAAGAGCTGTGCTATCTCCCATCACAAGAGTCCATAGTAGCAAGGGTGGTAGAGCAAAGTTATATACAGCATTTGCTTCATCGTTTTCACCAAAATAACTAAGATTTTCTAAATTGGGTAAGTTTGTTTCAGTTATAAGTAAAGTATTTTTACTAAAAGCATTGAGAAGTGTTCTCATTAATTTCACAACTTCATGAGTCTGCGGTAAATTTAGACAATTGGTGTCATGTTCTTTCCAAAGGAAAGCAATGGCATCTAACCTAAATACTCTAACACCATTTTTAAGATATAAATGAATTAACTTAATGAAGAAAAATAAAACCTCGGGATTTTTAAAATTAAAGTCAACTTGATCGTGGCTGAAAGTACACCATAAATAATAAATTTCTTTATTAATTTCGAATTCTCTAAAAAGATCTGAACTTCTAGGACGTACAACTTGGTCATAACCTTGTTTGTTTTTAAGTTTTATAAAAAAATTTTGTGTTTCAGTTTTATTCTCAATAAAAGATTTAAAATATTTACTTTCAATAGATGCATGATTAATAACAATATCACTCATTATCCTAAAATTTTTTGATAGTGATTTAATATCTTTCCAATCACCTAAATCAGACCTTACTTCTTCATAATCAGTTATAGAAAATCCATCATCTGAACTATAAGGAAAAAAAGGTAGAATGTGCAAATTGTTGAATTGTTTTTTACAATACTTGTCTAGAAACTTGCTTAGAGTTTTTAATTTATTATTTTTTTCTTCATATATTGAGTCACCATACGTAATTAAGAAAACATCTTTTTGAGACCAATTAGGTTCAGAAATACCCAGGTCTTTATTTTGAAATAAATCGAGAACTCTATTAATTAGTTTCAAAATTTCATTTTGATCTAATATATCCTTATAAATTATTTGAAAATGTATGTTTAGATTATTTTTTAATTCTTCTTGCACTTTAGGTGTTATCTTCCATGACGGCTTCTTTAAAAGATTTTAAAATAGTTGGGTCAGCACTATCAACTCTTCTCCAAGTTGGTATATTTGGATTTTCACTTGGTGAGTCTAGAAATATTTTTCCTGCTTCGATAATATTTTGTGCAAAGAGCTCAACCATTTCCTCTTCTTTGTGGACATCGAAGTTTAATCCATTCATCTCTGCATCTGTTTTATAAATCTGAACCATATCAAGGGCTAATCTATAATATGTTGCTTTTAGTGTTCTAAACTTCTCATTTGAAAATACATGACCTTGTGTAGCTAATTTTCTAAATAAAGCTTTAGAAATATCTATGGTCATTTTTGATAAACCCTTTTGCCGATTATTTTTAGATACCTCTTGGTGTTTATGTTCATAGGTATCTGCTATATCAACTTGGCAAATTTTATTATTTGCAAAGTTCCTGTACATTTCAGAGAGTATTCCTATCTCAAGGCCCCAATCATGTGGAATTCTTATGTCATTCAATAAATTATATTTAAATGAAAATTCACCAGCCAGAGGATATTTAAATATATCTAAGAAATTTAAATATTCATTAAATCCAACCATTTTCTGTAAGGATTTAACTAAAGGTGTAACTAATAACCTAGTCACTCTTCCATTCATAGATTTTTGAGCAACCCTAGGATAAAAGCCCTTACAAAAATCAAATGAAAATTTTGGATTAGCAACAGGGTAAAATAGTTTTGCTACTAAATTTTTATCATAGGTGACTATATCACAATCGTGCATTGCAACAGATCCCGACTCTTTCAAAGAAATTACAAATCCCATACAGTACCAAATATTTCTTCCTTTCCCCTTTTCTGCAGGAGCAAGATCCATTTTAGATAGATGTTGATCTATTTTTTTTAATTTAGGTCCATCGTTCCAAAGAATATATTTTTTTTGAGGTAGTACTGAAAAAAATTTTTTAGCTTTTATAAATTCTTGTTTATTGGCTTGATCTAAACCAATGACAATATTTTTAATGTATTTAACTTTTTTTAAAGTATTCACAATATACGTTAATGCTGGCTTTTCTAATTCTGAATACAAAGAAGGAAGAATTAAAGTCATAGGTGAGACTTTTGAAAAGTCTAATAGTTCTCTTTCTATTTCCTCTATAGGTTTAGAATTAAAGTTATGTAGAGTAGCTATAACACCGTTTTGATGAAAGTCAGGCATGGTTAAAAAATCTTAGTCTCTAATGTATTGTTTAATTTATACAGGACTTCACACCAACCGTCAGGTGCTAACTTTGATGATTTAAAAATATTTTTTTTATTGGAACGCAATTTTACATGTGTACCATTAGAATTTTTAATTAGGCAGGAGTATTTACAAGAATTTAACATATCAATATCATTTTTACTGTCACCTAGAGCTATAGTATTTATTGAGTATTTATCACGAAATTGAATATCATAAGCATGAGATATTAGCTTTTTAGCTATTCTTTTGTTGCATATAGAAGAAATTTGTATGAACCTACTTCCTTTTATCAAAACTCCTTCTTTTTCAGATTTAAGATCATTTTTAAAAAGTTTAAATTTTGTAAAATTATCTTCCCATAGAATGATTTGACTTGCCTCACGATCCAACATCATATTGGTGTTATTCAAATTCGTATATTTTTTTAAAATCTTTGGTGAGAGATCTTGGGCAATTAAAAAATTATATTTTTTTTGTTTCTGTTTTAAAAATTGATGCCAACTCTTTGAGGATAATTTAGCAATTCTAAGTTTCCAATATCTTTCAAATGAGGATGAGTTTTTAATTTTATTAAATCTTATTTTAGGGAAATATAAAACTGCACCATTTTCAGTACTAAAAGGCATATTTGATAATTTCAATTCTTTAAGTAATTTTTTACATTCACTGAATGTTTTACTAGTGTTAAAAATAATTTCATTTTTGTTATTAATAATTGTAGAGATCATTTTCTTATTATTGCCATAGGAATAGTTATCATGATCAAGTAATGTTCCGTCAAGATCAGTAAAAATAAGATATCTTTTCATTTATATGTAATTTTTTTTGCTGTTTGATTTTTATCTAAAGTTATTAATACATTGCAATAACTAGGCGAAGTTAAAGACATCCATTTAGATAATTTTTCATAATATTGTATAAATGTTAAGAGTTTCTTTTTTAAATGAATATTAGTATGTGACGAACGAAGACCTAATTCTTGTTTATATTTCCAATCAATTACAAAATCCCAGCTTGGTATTTTAATAAAAATATAACAACTAAATTTATTAAAGAGTTTTTGATATTCAACTAAAGCATTATTATATGCAGTTCTCCAAAATAAATTAGAGTCCCCAATTTTTTCTAAATCATTTATATTTTTTTTTAAATAATTTTGGTCTATTGGTTTTGAACCTACACACCAACCCTCTAAAATAATTAAATCAGCTTTATTAACTTTTCTTCGATATTTTTTCCTATTGTCTGAAACTTTATCAAAAACTGGAAGGAATAATGGAAACTTATTACTTTTCAGGTTTCTGATTGTTTGATTAAGTAATTTTAAATTGTGGGTACCAGGAACACCTCTAGTTTCAAATAAAATTGAATTATGTCTTTTAGCCAATAGTTTTCTTTGATGAGAAGACAAATAAAAGTCATCTAAACTAAGAATAACAACATTCTTTGAATAATATTTTTTAAAATACTTTTTAATTTGTAAAGACATAGTAGATTTACCAGATCCTTGAGATCCAGAAATCATTAAAGTTTTTTTGTTTTTTATTCTTTTGAATAAATCAATATACGACGTAGCTATTTCATAATTTAAATCTGAACCTGTTAATTTCTTATGAGATGTTACAAGAAAGTCTAATTTCTTTTTAATATCAGACATGGCAAATAGTTGGCGCGCTCTGCAGGATTCGAACCTGCGACCCTCTGCTTAGAAGGCAGATGCTCTATCCAGCTGAGCTAAGAGCGCATTTATTGGAATATTTACCACTTCAACTTTATATTTTCTACTTTAATATGCATTAATTTTTAAATGAACAATATTTTAATAAAAGTTGAAAATTTGGTGAAAACATTTGGTGGATTAGTTGCACTAAATGATTGCTCCTTAGAAATTCAGGATAAAGCAATAACAGGAATTATTGGACCTAATGGGTCTGGTAAGACTACTTTATTTAATGTAATTACTGGTAATATTAAACCAGATACTGGTAAAGTTTTCTATAATGGTGTCGAAATAACAAATGAGGAGTCGCACGACTTATTTCATTTAGGAGTATTAAGAACATTTCAAATTGCACACGAATTTTCAAATATGACAGTCATTGAGAATTTAATGGTAGTTCCAGGTAATCAAAAAGGTGAAAAGCTTCTTTATTCGCTGATAAATAGTCAAAAAATTAAAAAAGAAGATGAATTAATCAAAGATAAAGCCATGGAAGTATTAAAATTTTTAAAAATTGAACACCTTAAGAATGAGAGAGCTGGAAATCTATCTGGAGGTCAAAAAAAACTTTTAGAATTGGCAAGGACAATGATGGTAGATGCTAAAATAGTTTTTTTAGATGAAGTTGGCGCTGGAGTTAATAAAACACTGCTTAGAGACATAAGTGATTCAATTTTAAAACTTAATCAAGATAAAGGTTACACATTTTGTATGATTGAACACGATTTTAACTTTATAAGTGAACTGTGTGACCCTGTAATTGTTTTAGCTGAAGGATCAGTACTTTTTAAAGGCTCTGCTGAGGACGTAAAGTCAAATGAACAGGTTATCGAGTCTTATTTAGGTAAGGGATTAAAAAAATAATGTTTTTTTCAGCTTCAAATTTAACTGGTGGATATGGAGGTGTGAACATTATTGAAGAATGCTCTTTTAATGTTAACAGAGGTGAAATTGTGTCCATTCTAGGACCAAATGGTGCTGGTAAATCGACAGCAATGAAAGCAATGCTTGGTATACTTGACTTAAAAAATGGAAATGTCGTGCTTGACGGGAAAGATATAACAAAACTCAAAACACAAGATAGAATAAAGCTAGGTATATCCTTTGTACCTCAAATTAAAAATATTTTCACAGAATTAACAGTAAAAGAGAACTTAGAGATGGGTGCTTTTTTAAATGATACTAATTTATCAACGAGATTAGAGAAGATGTATGATTTATTTCCTATAATTAAAGAGAAAAAGGATCAATTTGCTGGCGAATTATCAGGTGGTCAACGACAACAGGTTGCAATTGCCAGAGCTTTAATGACTGAACCTGATGTTTTAATGTTAGATGAACCAACTGCAGGGGTCTCACCTGTAATAATGACAGAATTATTTGAGCACATACTAAACATCAAAAAACAAAACATAGCTATACTAATGGTTGAGCAAAATGCCCGCCAAGCTTTAGAAATTTCTGACCGAGGTTATATTTTAGTGACAGGGAAAAATGCTTACGAAGGTAAAGGCGATTATCTTCTAAATGATAAAGAAATTAGAAAGGCTTTTTTAGGAGGGTAAATGGATTTTTTAAACTCAATCATACTTCTTACAAACTTTATTATTGTTCCTGGAATAACCTATGGATCACAGTTGGCTTTAGGTGCAATTGGAGTAACTCTTATTTATGGTGTTTTAAGATTTGCGAACTTCGCTTATGGAGATTTAATGGCTTTTGGAACAATGGTTGTAATCCTTGTTACTTGGTTTTTACAATCAAAAGGAATTACTTTTGGTTTACTTCCAACTGCTTTACTAGCATTACCAGTTGGTATTCTATTGACAATTGTGGTGAGTTTATTTTTTGACAAAACGGTATTTGAATATTACAGAAATAAAAAAAGTGATCCCGTAACATTTATAGTTGTTAGTTTAGGTATAATGTTTGTTTTAAACGCAGTTGTAAGAATTATCATTGGACCAAACGATATTAACTTTATGGATGGTCATAAATTTATTATGAAAGCTAGAGAGTTTAAGCAAATGACAGGATTAAATGAGGGACTAGCATTAAAATCAACTCAAGTGATAACATTAATTACAACAATTATTACTTGCTCTATACTTTTTTATTTTTTAAATAAAACAAAAACAGGTAAATCTATGAGAGCTTATTCAAATAATGAGGATTTGGCTTTGCTATCAGGTATCGATCCTAAAAAAATTGTTTTACTGACCTGGATAATTGTTTCTATTTTAGCGACTGTCGCTGGAACGTTGTATGGATTAGATAAAAGTTTTAAGCCATTCACTTATTTTAATAACCTTCTGCCTATTTTTGCAGCAACAATTGTTGGTGGTATTGGAAATCCCTTAGGTGCATTTTATGGGGGATTTCTAATTGCTTTCTCTGAAATAGGTCTTACCTACGCATATAAAAAATTTTTTAAGTACATCATGCCTGAAGGTTTAGAACCGAGCACACTAATACAATTTATCTCTACTGATTATAAATTTGCGATCTCTTTTGCAATATTAATTGTCGTTCTTATTTTTAGGCCAAATGGTATCTTTAAAGGAAAAGTCATATGATCAAAAATTCTGAGTTTAAAATTTGTTTCTCAGTAATGACTGTTTTAACTATTTTAGTTGGTCTATTTCAGTCGTGGGGCATTGCATTATCAATGTTAAATCTCTGTCTTATCTCTGCTGTAATGGCGATGGGAGTAAATATTCAATGGGGTTTTGCTGGTTTAATTAATTTTGGTGTAATGGGTTTTTTGGCTATAGGAGGGTTAGCAACTGTTTTAATTTCAGTTCCTCCTGTTACTGAAGCTTGGAGTGCTGGCGGTATTGGAATTTTAATTTCTGGTTTATTTTTATTAGCTGTTGTTTTTAGTGTTTTAATAATAAATAAAAGACTTTCTAATCATAAATATAAAAATTTTTTTATATTTGTAATCATAATTTTATCTATACCATTACTTAAATTTATAGCTGGTCCATCAATTAGTAAAATAGAGTCAATTAATGCAGCGACATCAGGTTTTTTAGGTGGAGCTAATTTACCAATTATATTTTCATGGTTTGTTGGTGCAATTTTGTGTGCTTTAGTAGCTTTTGTCGTAGGAAAAGTTTGTTTAGGATTAAGGTCAGACTATTTAGCAATATCAACTTTGCTAGTCTCTGGAATAATTATAACAATTGTCAAACATGAGGAGTGGTTATCAAGAGGAGTAAAGAATGTTATTGGATTAAAAAGACCAGTTCCATATGAGGTGGATTTACAAAACTCTGAATGGTTCATAAAACTCGTTGAATTTTTAAACTCTTCAAAATTATCAAATGTCATAGAATTTGATGAAAGAACCTCTTTACTTAATCAACTTGTAATCTCCTCTTCTGGAGTTTTTGTTAAGTTATGCTTTAGTCTAATCTTTTTAGCTGTTGTTTTAATAATTCTATATTTTTCTGAAAAAGCCCTGAACTCTCCGTGGGGTAGAATGATGAGAGCAATTAGAGATAATGAAGAGGCAGCAAAAGCAATGGGAAAAAATGTTGTAAAGCAGCACCTTTTTATTTTCATGTTGGGATCTGCAATTATTGGATTTGCAGGTGCTATGCTAGTAACTTATGACGGTCTTTTTACTCCCTCAAGCTATCAACCTTTAAGATATACTTTTTTAATATGGGTAATGGTCTTATTGGGGGGTACAGGAAATAATTATGGAGCTATATTAGGAGGTTTTGTTGTTTGGTTTATTTGGATACAATCAGCTCCTTTTGCAATGCTTGTAATCAACATTTTCACTAGTCATCTAAATGAGACTAGTTACATTAAAGAACATTTAGTAAATAGTGTTCCATACTTTAGATACTTAATGATGGGTCTTGGACTTTTACTAGTTATGAGGTATCGACCAAAAGGATTGCTACCAGAAAAAATTATAAAGAATTAATAGTTATGTATGTTAGCCCCACCAAAAAGTGGGGCTAAAAAATTAGTTATTATCTTTGTGCTACGTCAACGAATTGACCACCCTCAATTCCTTTTTCAAGGAATGCTCCAAACGCCTCTCCTACTTCAGTAAAGTTAACATCTGTTGCTCCGTCATAATCTACTGCAAATCCAGCACAAGCTAATTCAAGACCTTTCTTTAATTCTCCTGCATAAATTTTGGTACCTGGACCATTAGCTACACTCATAATGTTTGCTGCTATTGACGCACTGTCATCTGATTTGCCTTTACACATTGCTAGCATAATTAATGCAGCAGCGTCATATGATTCTCCAACATAAACTGATGGATCAACACCATTAGCTTCTGCATAAGCTTTAAATTTCATGGCACCAGCACCAAGAGAACCTGGCATTGAACCAAAAGAACCATCAAGATCAGTTCCAAAAGTATCAGTTAACGACTCACCAATCATACCATCAGACAGTACGAATGTATCAAAAGAGCCACTATCTAATGATCCTTGGATAATTTGATTACCACCTTGATCTAAGTAACCTATAACAACTAAAGCATCTCCACCAGCTGATGAAAGTACACCTACTTCAGCACTATAGTCTGCCTTATCACCTTCATGAGCAGTTTTTGCTGTTACTTCAATACCTCTAGCAATAGCTGCAGCTTCATAAACATCTGCTAAGCCCACGCCATAGTCAGTGTTAACGTAAGTGATTGCAACGCTTGAAATACCTCTGTCACTCGTAATATCTGCCAAAACCTCTCCACCTCTTGCATCAGAAGGAGCTGTTCTAAAAAACAAACCATTATCTTCAGCAGTAGTTAAAGCAGGTGATGTTGCAGATGGAGAAATCATTGGTACACCATTTGGAACGGCCACATTTGATAGAACCGCACCCGTGACACCGGAGCAATCTGCTCCCATAATTGCTGTAACACCTTGTGATATTAAAAATTCAGCTGCAGATGCTGCTGCTGCTGAGTCAATACATGTTGAGTCAGCTCTGATAGAGCTAACAGTTGAACCACCTAATAATGAGCCTGAGTTTGAAGCTTCATTAAAAGCTAACTCAGCGCCTGCAGCCATACCTGGCGTTAATGATTCAATAGGTCCTGTAAAACCTAAAATTATGCCAACTTTAACCTCTTTAGCGTATGACGTGCTAAACACAAATAAAGCAAGCAGAGTAGTAATGAACTTAATCATTTCTTTCCCCCTTATTAATATATAATTATGTTGAGATAATAGTATTATATTTCGAAAAATGAATATTTAATTATCAGTGTGTCCATGAAGTTTTTCTGTTATTTGAGAAATTACTAGCATAACTCTTTGGTTTTACTGGTTTATAGGTTTGATCAACAATTCTGTAATGGTATGAGTTCTTTTGACACCATAAAATAGCATCATCTAAAGTATCAAAATTAAGTTTTAATTGTTTGATTGT
>CACLUX010000015.1 GCA_902610255.1 uncultured Alphaproteobacteria bacterium
AAAATGAAATTGTATATCTGGATATGGTATGTTTTTATCAGAACGAATAAAACCAAGAGTTTCAAATTGGTTTGTTGCACCTGGCCCACTTTTAAGAAACATCCATTGCATGCCGATAAGTAATTTAGAAAAAGGATTTAAATATTTATTAAGTGTTACTGGTTGTAAACATTTAACTTGAAAATAAACTTCTAAATGGTCTTGTAAGTTTTTACCAACACCAGGTAAGTTTTTAATAACTTTGATCCCCAAACTGTTTAAATCATTGCCATCTCCAATGCCCGATCTTTGAAGAATTGTTGGACTATTGATAGCGCCAGCTGATAAAATTATACCAATATTTGCACTAAAGGTTTTTTTTTGGCCCTGATGAAATACTTCAACTCCCTTAGCTTTGTCTTCATGAAAAATTATTTTATCGACTAGGACCTTTGTTATAAGTTGTACATTTTTTTTTGCTAATGCTGGTTTTAAGTAAGCTTTTGCGGTTGAAAAACGTGAGCCTTTCCAAACAGTCATATCAGCTGGCCCAAAACCTTCCTGTCGAAAGCCATTGTAGTCATCAGTGTAGGTGTATCCCGCCTGCTCGGTAGCTTTTACAAAAGCATTGTGTAATGGGTTATCTCTTTTGCCATGAGTTATGTTTAGAGGGCCTGATTTTCCTCTAAACTCTGAATTGCCTCCATGGCTTGCTTCCATTCTTTGAAAATATGGAAGGACATCGGGATAATCCCAACCTTTTGCACCACTTTCTGCCCATTGATTATAATCACCAGCATTACCCCTAACATAAATCATTCCGTTAATTGACGAAGACCCTCCTATAACTTTACCTCTAGGGCAAACGAGAGACCTACCATTCAAAGTAGGCTCGGGTTCTGCTTTATAGCCCCAATCGAATTTATTCATATTCATTGGGTATGAGAGTGCTGCAGGCATTTGTATAAAAGGACTATTATCATTGCCACCAAATTCTAATACTAGAATTTTTAATTGAGGGTTTTCCCCAAGTCTATAAGCAATTGTAGATCCTGCTGATCCAGAACCAATTACGATATAATCAGGTTTTTCAAACATAGATTAGTTCAATTTCTTCCTCTACTACCATGTTTTAAATAAACATTTTTTGCAAGTATTTTATGTTCTGGTGATTTACGAATATCAAAAATTTTTTTTCTAGCATACTGAGCAGTTTCTTTAACATTTATTATTTCTTTTTGAAACTCATTATCGAACAAATTTACGTTCAAACTTTTTTTTGGAGGGTTATGAAAAAAAGCAGGTGGGAAATTTTTTACTTTAGGAATTTGTGACTTAATAAATTTACCGAGTGGATCTTGATCCATAGCTTGCTTATAAGGGTTATACATTCTAATGGTATTGATACCGGTTGTACCTGATTGCATTTGTATTTGACTGTAATGAATTCCAGGTTCAAAGTCTGTAAACAATGCTGCCAAGCGTGGAGCAAAGTACCTCCAATCTAGCCATAAATTATAAGAAGCAAATGAAGCTAACATTGCTCTCATTCTAAAATTAATCCATCCATAATTTCTTAGATAAATAATACATGCATCGATAAAATGAACTCCGGTCTTACCTTCAATCCAAGCCTCTAATTTCTCTTCATCTTTATCACGTATTTGATCATACACAGGAATAAAGCTTGTATGTTCAATTGATGGCTGATCCTCTAATTTTTGAATAAAATGGGATCTCCAATGTAACCTAGATAAAAATGAATTTATAGATTTAGCAAAATTTTTATTGGTATACTTTATTTGATCTCTTTTTTTTGCAGCCTCTTGAAAAACTGTACGGTGCGATATTGTGCCGTATGTCAAATGAGTTGATAATCTTGAGCAGCTTTTTTCAGCAGTTATTGGGCTAGACATCTCAAATTGATAATTTTCCCCTCTTTTATTTAAAAAAGACTGTAGCAATTTTTCTGCTTCGACAGATCCACCCTTTTGCCTATATGGACATGGTGTTGAATCATAAAAAAATTTTGGTAATTCATGGTTTGTTAATTCTAAATTAACTGATTGTTTTATGATGGGCAAATTAGACTTTTTAATAATCTCGTTTCTAAAATTTTTTGCCCATAGGTTTCTATCATGTTGTCCTCTTTTAACTCCTGGGTAAGAGCACTCAATCCAATCAATTTTATTTTGAAAAAAAAATTTTTTTAATTTTTTATCTCTTTGGTAAGTCCATTGAATACCTGTTTCTTGTTCACTAATTACGCTTGAAAAGCTATGTTTATCTTTTAAAAACTTGAATATTTCAATCGCGTCACCAAAAAAGATATTTAAATATAAATTATTTTTTAATAATTGTCGTTTAAGCTCATTTACACTTTCTAATGTAAATTGCCATTGCCTTAAAGACATATCTTTTTGCTTCCACAGCTCGGGTTCTATAATGTAAATTAATATAGATCTTTTATTTTCATCAATAAGAATTTCATTGTCTTTAAATCTTAAATTCCTCTTAAACCAGACGATCCTATTTGACATCTGTTACTAGTCTTTAATTTTGAAGCCTTTTGAAAAAATATAAATAATTGCAGAAATATTTAGAATTAAAAAAGTAAATATCATAATCAAACTTGTTGTAATACTTACATCAGCCATTTCATAAAAACTCCATCGAAAACCACTTACTAAGTAAAGAACTGGGTTTACTAAAGAAACGTTCTGCCAAAACTCTGGTAACCAGTTTATTGAATATAGCGAGCCACCAAGAAATACAAGTGGAGATAAAATTAGTGTGGGAAATATTGATAGCTCCTCCCAATTTGATGACAACATCCCTATGAGAAAACCAAGTAAGCTAAAAGTTAAAGATGTTAAGACGAGCATTAAAATCATTGTAAAAGGATGCATAATATATATTTCCACAAAAAATAACCCTGTTGCTAATATTAAGCTTCCTAAAATTATTGATTTTGTAGTGGCAGCACCAACAAAACCAATAACAATCTCTGTTGTTGATAGTGGGGCAGCATAAATTTCATTTATAGTTCCAAGAAATTTTGGAAAAAAGATACCTGAGGAAGCGTTTGAAACACTTTGTGTAAGTAAAGCTAACATTATCATACCAGGCACTATGAAAGAACCATATGAGATATCTTCAATCACAGGGATGCGACTGCCGATTGCAGCACCGAAGACTACAAAATAAAGAGAGGATGATATCACAGGAGAAAATATACTTTGAACAGTTGTTCTTCTCATTCTATCCATTTCATGCAAGTAAATCGCCATTATGCCTGTCCAGTTCATACACTCTCCTCCAAAAGTTTTTCAAATATCGTCTCCAACGATGTCTGGGAGGAATTTAAATCTTTTAGTTTTAAACCAGCCGACTTTATGTCTTGAAGAAGTGCGGTAATACCAGTCGAAGATCCGTGAGAGTCATATGAATATGTTAAAGAGTTATTACTATTCATTTTTAAGTTATACGACTCTAAAGTAGATGGGATTTGACTGAAAGGCTCTTGAAATTCTATAGTTAAATTCTTTTGGCCCATTTTTCGCATTAAATCATTTTTATTATCAGTAATTATGATCTCGCCATTATTGATTACAGATACTCGATCAGAAATAGCCTCAGCTTCTTCGATATAATGAGTAGTAAGAATAATTGTTACCCCATTTTCTTTGAGTTCTTTCACTGCTCTCCACATATCTCTTCGCAAATTTATATCGACACCTGCAGTAGGCTCATCTAGAAAAAGTATTTTTGGTTCATGACTCAATGCCTTTGCAATTAATGCTCTTTTCTTCATACCTCCAGAAAGCTCACGAAGCTTACTATCTTTTTTATCCCAAAGGCTGAGATCTTTAAGAATTTTTTCTATGTATGCAGGATCTTTTTTCTTGCCATATAAGCCTCTAGTGTAAGAGACATTTTGAAATACTTTCTCAAAGGCTTCTAAATGGAGTTCTTGGGGCACAAGACCAATCATCGATCGAGTTTTTCGGAAATCTTTTACAACATCATATCCATCAACTGAAATGGTTCCTGATGTAGGTAAGACTATCCCACATATGGCATTAATAAGTGTTGTTTTTCCAGCACCATTTGGACCAAGAAGTGCAAGAATTTCACCTCTTTGAATTTCTAAATTAACTCCTTTAAGGGCTTCTAGACCTCCTTGAAAAGTTTTTTTTAAATTATCAATTTTAATTAAGATATCTGCTGACATAATTAGATTGCGTACAGTATATTATAAGCAAATAACATCAAGATAGTTTATCAGTAATCTTATTTTTTTTACTTTTTTCAATTAAGTAAGTGCTAATTAAAACAGCAATAAGGGCAACAATAATTTTATAAGTTATTTTTTCGTTTAAAAAAAGATATCCAAATATCAAACCAAAAATTGGAATGATGTAGGCAACTTGTGATTGAAAAACTAAGCCGTTATTTTTAAGAATATAAAATCTCATTAACCAAGCTATCGCTGTCGCAACGATACCAAGATACAGAAGAGAAATTGTAGCATTAAGAGAGGGTCTCAATTCAGTTGGATTTTCAAAAATGAACATAATTGGTAATAAAAGAATAACTGCCCAAATTAAAATACTTGATGTAAGTACTTCATTTTTTATATGTTTTAGCTTGAGTGAAAATAGTCCACCTATGGTGTAACAAACTGGACCCAAGATTACCATAAAAGCATAAAAGATATTTGACTGATTGATTAGAATATTATCTGAAAATAAATAAACGATACCAAGAAAGCCTATTAATATTCCAACAAATTTTAAAAGATTAATTTTTTCATTTTGAATAAATAAATGTCCTAAGATTGTTGCTGCAATAGGTGCCGTGGACATCAAGATTGCTGCTAGATTACTTTGAACTTTTAATATACCGAATGAAATAAAAAAAAAGGGGAGAACTAAGTTCACAAATCCTATAGTTGCGTACCATAACCAATTTTCTCCGAATGCTTCAATTGAAATTTTTCTTATCCAACAGTAAATAAGCATTACTATTGCAGCAAAAAAAATTCTACCAAAGGCGAGTGCCATTGGTGTATAACATTCTGAAGCAATTTTGATGTTAAAGAACGCACTTCCCCATATACCAGCTAATAAAAATAAAAGTAAAAAATCTTTAAAGGATGCTTTGTGCATTATATGAGAGTAAACTGAACACGTTTATTCATTTTTCCTTTACTCTCATACTTCATAAATTTAAATTCGCCAATTTCATTTGTATTAGCCACGTGAGTTCCCCCACACGGTTGTAAATCAATATCTCCTATTTTAACAAGGCGAATTTTATCATTTGTTCTTGGCGGTTTAACTGACAAGGTTCGCACTAGCTCAGGTTTTTGATCTAGCTCATCATTTGTTATCCACTGATAAGAAATAGAATGAGATTGTTGAATAAATTCATTAATGATTTTATTTAAAGTTTCAAATTCAAATGTTTCTTCACCTAAATCAAAATCAATCCTACTTTTTTCTAAACCAATTGATCCTCCTGTAACATAATAAGGTAATGCTGCACACATTAAGTGCATCGTGGTGTGCATTTTCATTAAGCGATATCGATGATCCCAATCAATATGGCCTTTTATTTGTCCAGAAAGGTTTATATTTTGTGAGTCAACAACATGGGCAATACCTAACTCATGTTTAACTGTGTTAATAACATTGAATTTTTTATCATTAATTTCAAGTACTCCCTTGTCTCCGGGTTGCCCACCACTTTGAGCATAAAAAGAACTATCTTGTGTAATGATTTTGTCACCCTCGACTAATAAAATTTTTTCTTCGAAACTCTTTGTATAACTGTCTTTAAGATAAATCATTTTTTTGCTTCCTCTATCATAAAGTCTACACAGGACTCTATACCTCCTTGAGTGTTGCTTTGTTTTTCACATTTCTCATAGTATTCGTGGTATTCAAATGTCGAAGTAATATATAGGCCCAAACCTATAATGCTAAAGACTGCAATACTATATAATATTTTTTTAGCCATCTTAAATTAATCTGTCTTGGAAACCTATCAATTGATTGTTAACAATGATATCTGATTTTTTAATAGGTCTAAGCAGTTCTATGCCTTCTAAACTTATACATCTACTTAGTGCAACATAAAGTTGTCCTGGGGCAAAAGAGCCTTGACTCATATCTATAATTACTCTTTCAAATGTTTGTCCTTGACTTTTATGAATTGTGATTGCCCAAGCCAATCTCATTGGATACTGTTTGAAAGATCCTGTTATTTCCTCTTGAACTTCTTGTTGATCATCATCATAGGTATATTGAATACGATCCCATTTTTCTTTTTTAACCTCATATATTTTATTATTAATTTTTACTTTTATTTTTTTTTGAGCGATATCATGAATTATACCAATAGATCCATTAACCCACCTTTTTTCAGGATCATTTTTAATCATAATTACTTGAGCTCCTTTTTTTAATTTTAAGATTTCATCAGTGGGAAATAATTCTTTATAAAATTGACCAGTAGCTTGTCCCCTGTAAGAAAACTCCTCCTGATTTAACTGGCTTAAATATTTTTGATTAATGCTGCTCGCTCGAGCATTAGTTGTAGTAAGTATGATTTTACCTTCATCCATCTCAATGTGATCAGTTAAAGAGTCGTTTATATTCTCGATCTGCGTGTGAGTAATTGAGCCATCTCTAACAGAGTTAAGCAAATGAATAAAATGGTCATCTTTTTGACGATAAATATTATGTAATTCAAGCGTTTTAAATTGGGCATCCTGGAAAATATTTGAATGAAAGAAGAAATGACCTTTAGGATAAATGCGCTGTAGAAGTCCTGACTCATCCATATTCACAACTGGTGGTAGTTGAAATAAATCCCCAAAAACTATTAACTGAACTCCTCCAAATGGTTGTGTAAGTTTTTTTCTGTGAACACGAAGACTATAATCAATCGCATCAAAAACATCAGCACGAACCATAGATATCTCATCAATAATTAATGTTTCCAAATTTTGAAGAATTTCGATTTGTCTTACTTTTTTTATATGTCGTGTTTGAATAACCTTTGGTGGAAAACCAAAAAATGAGTGAATAGTTTGTCCTTTAACTCGAATTGCAGCAACTCCTGTTGGAGCAAGAACAACTGTATTCTTCTTTGTTATAGATCGAAAGTAGGCCAATAGTGTAGACTTGCCACTACCTGCTTTACCAGTAATATAAAAATGATCTTTTGTGCTTTCTAGTTGCTCAATGATATTTTCAAATTCTTTACTGAGCTCGAAATCATCAGGTAGTAAACTATTATAATTTCGCTTATAGCTCATCTATAATATTATTTAACATGTGAAAACATTCTTTCACTGTGCCTTTTTGAATTTGAATTCTAGAAAGTTTTGGATTGAAATTTAATTGTTCGATATAAACATTTTTTTTAAAATATAATCCGATAAAAACTAAACCTACAGGTTTTGATTTAGTACCACCGTTTGGACCAGCTACACCTGTTGTTGAAAATGTTAGCTGACTTTTGGAAATTTTGTGCAAATGTAAACACATTTGAGCACATACTTGACGGCTGACTGCACCGTACCTTTTGATAGTACTTGGTTTGACTTTGAGATTTTTAATTTTTGAGTCATTTGAATATGTTATCAAACCAGTTTTATAAATTTTAGATATACCAGACACAGCTGTAAATTCTGCTGCAAGCAAACCACCAGTACAAGATTCTGCTGTTGAAACTGATATGTTTTTATCGAGTAAATATTTGATTGTTTTCGAAACGACGCTCATAAGCTAGTTATACTTATTATATGGGCGAAGAAATAACAATGGTGCTTATTGGTATAAAAAAAATGCATAATTAATCCCCATAATTCAGAATAAATGTGGATAAATTAACAAAATTTGTCTATAAATATGCAAATATTGCATATTACTATGAAATCCTATAACTTAATTAAAGGAATCATGGAGGTTTATATGGCAGATATGTTTACAGGACACTACCCCTTTATAGTTATGATTATTTGGTTCATAGCAGGTTTCATCGGATCAAAAATGTGATTGTGATGAGGGCAGTCCACGCTGCCCTCTCCCTACTCTAAAAGATGACATTATTACCCTTGCTGAAGCATTTGTGAGGGAATAATGTATCTTTATTAAAATCAGGAGAGAGAATGAATAAGCCAAATAATCTAGAACCGCTGTGGATGCCTTTCACTCCTAACAAAGTATTTAAGAAAGACCCAAGAATTATTGTCGGTGCTAAAGATATGCATTTTATTAGTGACGATAATCGTGAAATTTTAGATGGTACTGCAGGGCTATGGTGTGTAAACGCCGGTCACGGTAGAAAAAAAATTCAAGAAGCTGTAAATAAACAAATTGAAAATCTTGATTACTCTCCACCTTTTCAATTTGGACATCCGAAACAATTTGAACTAGCTAATCGTTTAGCTGAGATTTTTCCTGAAGGAATGAATCATGTTTTCTTTTCTAATTCAGGATCTGAAGCAGTTGATAGTGCATTAAAAATTGCACTAGCTTATCAACGTGCACGTGGACATTCATCTAAAACTAGATTAATAGGTCGCGAAAGAGGTTATCATGGTGTGGGTTTTGGAGGAATAAGCGTAGGTGGTATGGTAAAAAATAGAATGTACTTCGGATCAATGTTAAATGGTGTTGACCATTTACGCCATACCCACAATTTAAAATTAAATGCTTTTTCAAAAGGTGAACCTGAACATGGAGCAGAACTTGCCGATGATTTAGAGCGTCTTGTTCAATTGCATGATGCATCAACTATTGCAGCTGTAATTGTTGAGCCAATTGCTGGATCAACTGGTGCGCTGCCTCCGCCTAAAGGATACTTAAAAAGATTAAGAGAGCTCTGCACAAAACATGACATTTTATTAATTTTTGATGAAGTCGTAACTGCTTTTGGCCGTATGGGAAAAGCAACTGGCTCTGAGTTTTTTGGTGTAACACCGGATATTATTTCATGTGCAAAAGGTATTACAAATGCCACCATCCCTATGGGTGCAACCATAGTTCAAGACTTTATTTATGAATCAATGATGGAAAATGCGGATGCTCCAATAGAATTATTTCATGGATATACTTACTCTGGTCATCCTGTTGCTTGCGCTGCAGCCTTAGCAACACTAGATATTTATCAAGAAGAGGGATTATTTGATAATGCTGCTCATATGGCGCCTATTATTGAGGAAGCCGCTCATAGCCTGAAGGGCACAAAACATATAATCGATATTAGAAATTTAGGAGTGATTGCTGCACTAGAATTAGAGCCTAAAGGTAATGCTGTTGGTGCAAGAGGGTTTGAAGCTATGAAAAAAGCTTGGGATCTTGGCTTAATGGTAAGAGCTAACGGAGATACGCTTGCTTTTTCTCCACCTTTAATAATTAAAGAAAATCAGGTCGATGAAATGTTTACGAAAGTAAAAAAAGCCCTGGAACAAGTAGACTAAAAACGTCCCCACTACAACCATATCCTGTTTCAAAAACGCCGCTTGGTTGGTAAAAACCACATAACATTACCCATCTATATAAAAAGACAATTCCGGGAACTAAAATAATCGCATTAATAAGAAAAAGAGCTATAGAAATAACTACCCTCATTGGTAGCTTTGTATTCATATACTGTTTATAAAAAATACGAATTATCAAACCAGTTGTTACAGCAGATAGCAATAGAAATGGTGCATCAAGGTATGTAACTAAAAATTCATAATACATTTCTTTAAAACTTAGCAATGATACATTAAGACTTTAAAAATGCAAAAATACATATCTGAATTTATAGGCACATTTATTTTACTAGTATCAATTGTTGGTTCTGGCATAGCAGGACAGCAATATACGAATGATCAAATGGTAATTTTGTTTAGTCATGCTGTTGTAATAGGTTGCACACTAATTTTTATAATAAGAATATTTGCAAATTTTTCTGGAGCTCATTTTAATCCTATTGTTTCAATTATATTTTTCTTACAAAAAGATTTGAGTTCTAAGGATTTATTTCTTTATGTACTAATACAAATTATTGCAGCTGTACTAGGCACACTTTTTGCAAATTATATTTTTGGATTAAATGTAATTGAGATCTCTTCAAATATAAGAAGTGGAGCAAATATATATATTTCCGAAATTTTTGCTGCAACTGGATTGTTATTGGTCATACTTTTATCGAGAGCAGATGGTAAAAATGTAGTTTCATTTAATGTTGGTATTTATATTACAGCGGCTCTTATATTTACATCATCTACAAGTTTTGCAAATCCGGCTGTAACAATTGCTAGAATGTTTACTGAGTCGTTTACGGGTATTAATCCCTCCACCGTAATATTTTTTATTAGTTGTCAAGTTATTGGAATGTTTGTTGCCTACATTTTGTATAATCAGTTCTTTAAAAGCAAATAATTTCAAGGATTTTTGTAAATTATTAACAGAGACAATTCGTATTGTTGACTTACTTACAAGTTAAATTTTAATTACTTCAATATTAATTAAGTAGGAGAGAAAAATGAGCGAAGCCAAATGTCCCGTTGCTCACGGAGCTAATTCAAATATGGAGAAGTCATCAACTGATTGGTGGCCTAAAAATTTAAATCTAGATATTCTCCATCAACATGATCAGAAAACAAAACCATTTAATGGTACGTATAATTATAGAGAAGAAGTAAAAAAATTAGATTTCAAAGCATTAGAAGCCGATATGCATAAATTGATGAAAGAAAGTCAGGATTGGTGGCCAGCTGATTGGGGGACATACGCAGGATTAATGGTTAGGCTTGCTTGGCACTCCGCTGGTACTTATAGAACTGCTGATGGAAGAGGTGGGGGTGGAACTGGTGATCATCGATTTGCTCCTTTAAATTCTTGGCCTGATAATACTAACTTGGATAAAGCGAGAAGACTTTTATGGCCGATTAAGAAAAAATATGGAAACAAGATTAGCTGGGCTGATCTTATGATCTTAGCTGGAAACATTGGCTATGAATCAACAGGATTTAAAACATTTGGTTTTTCATATGGGCGTGAGGACATTTGGCACCCAAACAAGGATATATACTGGGGACCAGAAACAGAAGCATTAGCATCTGATAGACACTCAGATAAAGAAGATGCCTCTTCGTTAGAAAGTCCACTTGCTGCAAATCACATGGCCTTAATCTATGTGAACCCAGAGGGATTTGAAGGTAACCCTGACCCATTAAAAACAGCTCAGCATATTAGAGAGACATTTGCAAGAATGGCTATGAACGATGAAGAGACTGTTGCTCTTACTGCAGGAGGTCATACTATTGGTAAAACACATGGTAATGGTAATGCTGATAATCTTGAGGCAGAACCTGAAGGGGCAGCAATTAACGAACAAGGCCTTGGTTGGATGAATAATACTTCCAGAGGAATTGGAAGAGATACGGTGACATCTGGAATTGAAGGTGCATGGACTACTGAGCCAACAAAATTTGATAATGGATATTTTGACATGCTCTTTAAATATGAGTGGGAACTTAAAAAAAGTCCTGCAGGAGCTTGGCAATATGAACCTATCAATATTAAAGAAGAAGATAAGCCTGTAGACGTAGAAGATCCATCAATTAGATATAACCCGATCATGACAGATGCTGATATGGCAATGATCAAAGATCCAATTTATTTAGAAATATCCAAAAAGTTTCATAATGATCATGAGTATTTTTGTGATGCTTTTGCAAGAGCTTGGTTCAAACTTACCCATAGAGATATGGGTCCAAGATCTAGATACATAGGACACGACCTTCCAAACGAGGATTTGATCTGGCAAGATCCAGTTCCTGCTGGAACACCTAGTTTTGATGTGGAACAACTCAAAGAAAAAATCAGAAACTCTGAATTAACTGTTCAAGAACTAGTCTCAACTGCATGGGATAGTGCAAGGACATTTAGAGGGTCGGATTTAAGAGGGGGAGCTAATGGAGCGAGAATTAGATTTTCACCACAAAAAAATTGGAAAGGCAATGAGCCTCAAAGATTATCAAAAGTGCTAGATATATTAGACCCTCTTGCAAAAGAAGCAGGCGCTAGCATTGCAGACACAATTGTCTTAGCTGGAAATGTTGGTCTAGAAAAAGCTATTGAAGCTGCGGGTTTTAACGTTCCTGTTCCTTTCAACCCAGGAAGAGGAGATGCCTCTGAGGATATGACTGACTCTGAGTCATTTTCTCAATTAGAACCCATACATGACGGTTTTAGAAATTGGCAAAAAGATAATTATGAAGTAAGAGGAGAAGAATTGTTGCTTGATAGAGCTCATTTACTTGGTCTTACTGCAGTTGAAATGACTGTACTTGTTGGAGGTATGAGGGCTCTGGGTGCTAACTATGGTGAGAATAAGCATGGTGTTTTTACTGACCAGGTAGGCGCTCTTACAACTGACTTTTTTGTTAACTTGCTTGATATGAGTAATAAATGGAAAGCGTCTAATGGACATTATGAGATTATTGATCGAAAAACAAATAATGTTAAATGGACGGCAACCTCAACGGACCTTGTATTTGGATCGAACTCTATACTTAGATCTTATGCTGAAGTATATGCACAAGATGATAACAAGGAAAAGTTTGTAATTGATTTTGTTAAAGCTTGGAACAAAGTAATGAATGCCGATAGATTTGAATTGAACAATAATTAATTAATGTTCAATTATGGTAATATCCAACTTAAAGTTTGTGGTATTACAGATCAAAAATCTTTAGAAGTAATTCAAAAGTACTCTGTAAGTAGGGTGGGCCTTGTAAGTGATTACTTATATGGCCCAAATACACTTAGTACTAAAGAAATTCAAGAACTGACTATTGCATCCTACAATTTAAAATTAAATCCAATTTTATTGATTGGAAATATACAGATACAAGAAGTAATTAGTATCGTAAATGATGTAGCAATAAAAGAGGTTTGCATATCTAATCAATATAAAAATGAAGAAATTGAATTGCTGAATAATAAAACAGATGCAAAAATTTCAATTTCGGTAAATTATGAGAATTTTGACTATAATTTCTTTGAAGAGATTTTAAATAATATAAGTAGTTTTTATTATGATTTAAATATTTACAGAAAAGATACTATTGAAAAAAAATCTCTTGTGGAATGTGAAAAACAAATCAATCAATTAAAGATCTTTGCGAAACCTCTCTACCTTGGTGGGGGGATAAATATAGATAACATAAAAGAGGCAATTAAAACAATATCTCCTCATGGAATTGATATTTCAACAGGCTTAAAACAATCTAATAGTGTGGATGAGGAAAAGCTTAAAAAAATCCTTGATAATCTTGGGTTTGACGAGATTTCTTAATAATAAATCGTTCATCTAAATTATTTATGAGTCTTTTGTAAGTATATTGGGTTTTTAAATCAATAAAATTAGGATTGAGGTCTAATACTGGCTGTATAACAAAATCTCTTAAATGTGAGGAAGAATGAGGAATTGATATTAAATGATTTTTAACTTTCAAGTTTTCGAATTGAATAAGATCTAAATCAATTCTTCTTGGCCCATTCTCTAAAATTTTATTTTTTTTAATCAGCTTTTCTACAGCGCTCATTTTTATAAATAGCTCATTAAAAAATAAATTTGTAAGAAATAAAAAGGCAGCATTATGAAAATATTTTTGGGTGGTTAAGCCAAAGGGCTTGGTAAAATAAACCCTACTGACCTTTTTAACATGACCAAATTTATTCATTAAGTTTAATGCATTGTTAAAATTACTTCTCCAATTGCCTACATTTGATCCGATAGCAATATATGATTTATATCGATACGCTAACTTTTTTTGCATTATATTTTTTAGCAATCTCAATTTTATTTATTTCTAATTTTTCTATTTGAATTGGAAACTTATCATCTAGTTGTTTTTTAAGATCTGTAATTAATTTTTCCAATGTTTTATATTGAGAGGCTGAAACAAATTTAATTATTTCATTTTTGATATCTGAATAACTTGTAACATTTTCAATATTGTCAAGATCTTGATTATGATCAATATCTAACTGACATTTTATACTTATTAATATAGTTTGGGGTTTTAACCTTTCTTCTTCGAACACTCCAATAATTGTGTCGACTTTTAGTTCTTCTATTTCGATAAAAAATTTCATTTATTTAATGCTTTCAAAACTTTTATCATTTGATTTGTCTCTTTGACATCATGAATTCTATATGTATGAATATTTTGTTCGAGAGCATGCGCTACAGAAGCTAAAGATCCTCCAATCCTTTCATCAGCATTTGATGGGTCAATATAGTTTATCCAACTTTTTCGTGAGGATCCCAATAATACTTGGATATTTGCACTACTGAATTTCTTCAAAGATTTCATTAATTGTAAATTTTGATTTAGTGTTTTGCCAAATCCTATACCAGGATCAAACCATACCTTTTTGAGATTAATCTTCATTTTATTAAGTATTTTCAATCTTTTTTTAATAAAATAATCAAATTCTCTTACCATATTTACTCTGGAATTAAGTTTTTTTTGCATTTCCTTTGGTGTTCCTCTTTTGTGCATTAAGAAAAGTCCTGCGTTATATTTCTTTATAAGTTTAAATAGCTCTTCTGATCCTCCATTAATATCATTAATGATATGGGCACCTTTTTTCAGTGCATACTCTTGGGACTCAATTTTATACGAGTCCACAGAGACAAGGTATTTCTTATAGTTTAAATATGGTAAGATTTTGGATAAACGATTTATTTCTTCAATATATGTAATTGGCTCGCTATTTGGTCTAGTGCTTTCAGCACCAATATCAATAATTTGTGCACCATCTTTAACCATTGCATTTATATGTTTCAATGCAGTAGATCGTGAAAATGTTTTTCCCCCATCACTAAATGAGTCAGGTGTAAAATTACATATACCTACTAGTAAAGGCTTTTTCAAAGCAAAGGAATGTTGATTAAATTTCATAATAATTCCTTTTTATCATAGTTTCATAATCTTTTTTTAATTTTTGAAAATATTTTGTAGACGCTCTCTTCCATAAAACACTTTGAATTTTTTTTATTGAGGTAATACCTCTACCAGAGCCAATCGATAATATCTCACTGTATTCTTTTAGATCCTCTAATAAAATTTTTCTTTTAATAAATTTCGATTTTGATATTTCTTCAATAAGCTTCAATGTATTTCCATGATAATACCCAGTTTTGGGAATATAAATTTTATCTCTCTTTACAAAAACTAAATTTGTGACTGCTCCTTCTGTAATTTCATCGTCTCTTAGTAATATAATTTCATTTTCAGAGTAATTTATTTCACTCATGAATTTTAATAATTTTTTGTAAAATAAGTTTTTATTTTTAAAGTCTCTTCTTTTGTATTTTTTTATAAATCCAATGACACTGTCTTTAGTTGTTGTTCTCTTTCTAAACGAAATTGATAATGTTGTTCCATTAGTTGCTATTCTCAATAAGTGATTAAAATTTTTGATTTTCTTTAAATCCGCTCCTACTAAACTTCTGATAATGTTTAAATCTATTTTGGTAGCAAATTTATAATCCCGACATGTTGTGTTAAAAGTTCTCAAATATTTATTTAAACCTATTAACCTTGGTGTTTTTCCAATTACAGGTATGGATGTAAAAACACCTTTTTGACCCCACAGTGGCTTAAATTGTGAGGAGTAATATGAATTATTTTTTATATTGAATGATTTTTCGAATAAATTGTTTGCCATTTGGAGTCAAAAACGAGTCTGGGTGAAATTGTAAACCACAAATATCATATTTATGACTTTCCAAACACATTGCAACATTAGTTTCTTCACATCTCATTGTAATATGCATTGAAGAGGAATTAAATGGCTCTTTTAGTTTTAAAGAATGGTATCTACCTACTTGATATAAAGCATTATTAGGAAATCTTAAACTTTTTGAATTCGTTCTAATATAAGTCTGATAACCATGAAATATTTTTTCTTGCTTAGAAATAGTTCCGCCCTCTCCATTAGCAATAAGTTGAAAACCAAGACAAATACCAATTATTTTTTTCTTTGATTTATAATTATTATAAATATCAAGTGATACTGGGTAATCTGAGGGCTTCCCTGGTCCTGGAGAAAAAATAATGATGTCAGATTTTTTTATAGATTTTTCTTTAATGTCATAAAAATTTTTTACTTCTAAATTACCAAATCCTGATAACAAATGTGCCAGGTTATAAGT
>CACLUX010000016.1 GCA_902610255.1 uncultured Alphaproteobacteria bacterium
TCATTAAACCATATTTTTCAACAAAAAATTCGTCTGGATTAGGATTATCTTTAATAAATAAAATAATTACTGACAACTCCTATAAGATGAATATAACAACGAACAGTTATTCAGGATTTAAAATTGAAATAATTTTTTATGACTAAAATATTAGTAATTGATGATGAGTTAGAAATTTGTAAACAAATTTCTCTTATACTTTCCAAACATAGCTATGATGTTACATATGCTAATTCACATAAAGAATTTGTTGATCTCGAACAAAGAAGTTTTGATTACGACGTAGTATTAGTGGATTTATGGCTAAAAAATAGTATGAAACAAGGAATAGATATTATTGAATATTTAAAAAATAAATATGAAAATTTAGTTATTGTTTCTTTCAGCGGTCATGCAAATATAGATAATGCAATAGAGTCTGTAAAAGCAGGAGCAAACGACTTTATTGAAAAGCCATTTGAAACTAAAAAACTTATTCATATAATCCAAAAAAATTTACTTGAACTAAAACAACGTGTCACAATTAATAATTATAGAAACAAAATCTCTTTTCACTCTAAGATAGATTCCATTGGTTATGGTAGCTATATTAATAATGTTTTTAAAACATTATCAAAAATAAAAAACAATACTTCTATTCTGATAATTGGACCTAATGGGATTGGAAAAAACTTCCTTGCAAATACTATTCATATGAATTTATCATCAAACAATCCTGATACCTTTATTAATTTAAATGAAAACTTAATGAATGAGTCTGATTTATTAAAATTAAGTTCATTACACAACTATTTTACTATTTATTTAAATGATTATGAAAATTTTAACCAAATAGAACTTTTAAATTATTTGAATTTGGTAAAAAGTAAAAAAATCAATGCCTCTATTATACTCGACAGTAAAAAAATAGATATGAAAGATCCATTTTTGAATAATATTGATAACAGAGTTATATTAAATCCATTGACTACAAGAAAAGATGAAATTTTTCCGCTTTTTAAACATTATTTAAATATTTTTGCGCAAAAGAAATTTGATAATAAAATCAAAATTGATGATGAAGTGCAGAAATTATTATTAAATCATACTTGGCCTGGAAATATATTTGAAATAATGAATCTTTCTGAAAACGTAATAGGGCTATTAACAGATAATAGTTTATTTGTTTCAAAAAACTTAATTGAGGATATGATGAATAACTCCATAGAGAGCACTGATCTTTACGATTTAAATTTTAGAGAAGCTAAGGATAAGTTTGAAAAGGATTATTTACTTAAAAAATTAAAAATAAATAACTTTAATATGACATTAACTGCTAAAATGCTTAAATTAGACAGAGTATCCTTGTATCGTAAAGTTAAATCACTCAATATAAAAATAGATTAATGAATATTCTTATATTGGGCTCAGGGATAGTTGGCGCAAATCTTGCAAAAAAATTATCAGAACAGGGTAAAAATGTATTTATCTTAGATGATAATGCTATTGATTTAAAAAATCTTGCTGAAAGATTTGATATAAAAACAATTTATGATGACCCTTTAAATCCATCTTTCTATAAAAATTTTGATACCAAAATAGATTGTTTTATAGCAGTCACACGAAGTGATGAAAAAAACATAATAACAAGTAAATTTGCTAAAGAATTTTTAAATGTTGATAAATCAATCGCTAGGGTTAGAAATCAAAATTTAATTTTAGATGAAAATAAATCACTATTGATAGAGTCAAATAGTTTTCTTGATCACATAATATCTCCTGAATGGGAGGTTTCAAATAATATTTTTGAAAAGATTCACTTACCTGGTGCTTTTTTTAGTGAGTCTTTAATTACCCAAGATTATTTATTAATTGGAATGCAGTCATCTAATTTATTTAGAAATCATACATTTGAAGAAATAAAAGTTTTCTTTAAAACTAATAACCTTTGTTATTTAGGACATAGCAAAGAGGACGAAATAAATTTTGATTTTAAAAATATATCAATCTCAGATCAACTCTACCTATTAATTAAGAAAAAATATTTGAATAAACTTATAAAATTCTTCGGCTTTAAAGACTATGTATTAGATGTTCTTATTGTTGGTGGGGGTAATATAGGTCAAAATTTATCAACTTTAATTGAACAAGATGACCAAGAAATAAACTTGAAAATTTTAGAACTAGATAAAGAAAGGTGTAATCATTTAGCTGGTTTACTCAAAAATACGACAATTTTTCATGGGGATGCTCTCGATCAGACTCTATACGAAGAGATTAAACTTAACAATTCTGATTTAGTAATTACCGTTACAGATAATGATCAAATCAATACAATTTTGTCAATAATAGCAAAAAAAAGAGGGTCTAAGTCAGTTATATCAGTTATTAATAATGAGTCATACTCCTCTTTTGCAAATGATTTGGGTATAGATGTAATTATTAATCCAAGAGAGTTAACAACATCTAGAATTATTGAAAGAATATCTAAAGGCTCTCTTTTATCCTATCATTCAATTTTTAAAGATGAATACGTAATTTATGAAATTAAATATAAAAATGAGATATATGAAAATATTAAAAAATCTAAAGTAATTAATCACATTTGTACTCTAACAAATGAAACATTAGAGTTAAAAAATGGTGATCATATTCCTTTGAATAACGATATATTAATCTTATGTGTATCGCAAAAAGACTCTCATGTTTTAGAAAAAATAATAAATGATGATTGATAATAATTTTTTTTTAGACACTCATAACTATTTAAGGAAAATTGGTATAGAGATTATTATTCCAAATATTGGAAAACTAAGTGAAAATGAAGTATCAACAAAAGAGGATAATTCTAAAGTTACTAGCTATGACGTGATAATAGAGAATGAATTAATTGAATATTTTAAAAAAATAGGATTTTCAAATATCATCTCTGAAGAAGGTAACTCAGAATTGATTAAAAAAAATGAATATTTGACAGTAGATCCAATAGATGGAACAAGAAATTTTATCAACGGTATTAATAAAGTTGCGATAATGCTATCATTCATTAAATATACTCAATGTGAATTTGCTATTATATATGATCCTATTAATGATGTTTTTTATCATACTCATAATAATTCAATATTTAAAAATCATAAGCAAATAAAGCCCCAAAATTATAGTAATCAAATTGGATTTTTAGGTGAACACGCTAAAATTTATTTTAAAGATATTATTACTTCTTACACAGAAAAAATAAGATCAAGATCAATTGGCTATGATGTTATTGAAGCTATAGAGGGAGAAAGATCTTTTTTAACTGTCTATGGATCGAAAATTTGGGATTTATTTCCAGCTATGAGTTTTTTAAGGCTATTAAATTTTGAAACAAATCTTCCTAATATGGAATTTGATTATTCAAAATTAGAAAAAAAAATAATTTTTTATGCCAACTTATAAAATCCTGTTTGTTGGTCTTGGAAAAATGGGCTTCCATATGGCTGGATATTTATCCAAAAATAAAAATTTTAAACTTTTTGTATTTAATAGAACTAAATCAGTTGAACATAAATGGAAAAAAAAATTTATTGCTAAAAGTTACAATTTCAAAAATGATATTAAATTTGACTTTATTATTTCCTGTTTGAAAGATGATCTTGCAGTTAATTCTTTCTTTAATAAGTTTGTAAAAACTTCAAATTTTCATAAAAATTCAATTATTATTGATCACTCAACTATATCATTAAGGCAAATCGATTTTCTTTCTAGGTTATTCAAACAAAGAAAACTAAAGTTTTTAGATGCACCTATTACAGGTGGTGAAGAGGGTGCTAAAAAAGGCTCATTATCAGTAATGGTTGGGGGAACTAAAATAAACTTTAATAAATCAAAAATAATAATTTCTTCTTATTCTAAAAGTATAACACATATGGGGAAATTAGGTTCAGGTCAATTAACTAAATTTACTAATCAAATTTTAATTTGTGGTATTTTATACTCTATATCAGAGGCCTATCTTTTTAGTAAAAAAAATAATCTTGATCAAAAAAAAATTTTTAATGCTATTAAAAACGGCGCTGCTAACTCTTGGCAATTTACTAACAGGTATCCAACACTTACCAAAAATAAATTTAATTTTGGCTTCTCTACAGAATTAATGACTAAAGATTTAAAATATGTTTTACAACAAGCAAAAATATCTAAATTAAACCTAAATCTTACAAAAAGTGTCTTTAAAAAGTATAAAAGTTTACAAAATACAATTTATAAAAAATATGATACTTCAAGTTTAGTTAAGTCTTTTAATGATCAATGAATTATTGGAAAAAAGGTTGTGTTTATTTATTAAAGAATGACCCTGTTTTTAAACATTACTATAATCCAAATCATCAATTAAAAACAAATAAAAATAAATTTGACGTTTTATTTAAATCTATATGTTCACAACAAATATCTGTTTCTGCTGCTATGTCTATTTATAAAAATTCTAAGAGTATAATTGGTCCTATAAATTTTAAAAATTTTAAAACAAATAAAAGTAAAATAAAAAAATTACCATTAAGCAAAAATAAGAAAAAGTGTTTAAATTCACTGCTAAATAATTATCACTTAGTAACTGATATAAAGCTAAGCAAGAGTAATTTTGAAAAAGTTAACAATAATTTAACTCAAATTTTTGGCATTGGTAAATGGACTGCTGAAATGTTTTCCATATTTTATTTAGGTTTGCCTAACATAATGCCATTAGGAGACCTTGGTTTTATTAATGCCTATAAGAAATATTATAGAGATAAAAATTTATCTAAATTTTCTTTTCATTCTAACAAATGGCGAAATTATTCAACTATTGTAACATGGTATCTTTGGTCATCTTACGACTCAGAACCTTTATATTTATAATTTTATCCTAAATTAAAAAAAACAATTTAATCTTTAAAAAAAGGAATCTATTAATATTTATGCAATCCATAGTTGAATTTAAAAATATTTTTAAATCCTATCCTGGAGTTATGGCAAATGAAGATGTATCCTTTAATATCAAAGAGCAATCTATTCATGCTATCTTAGGTGAAAATGGTGCTGGAAAGTCAACATTAGTAAAAATTTTATATGGTCATGTAAAACCTGATAGTGGTGAAATTTTAATAAATTCTGATTTATCTATAATTAATTCACCATCTACTGCAAAGAACCTAGGTATAAATATGGTTTTTCAACATTTCAGTTTATTTGAGTCACTTACTGTTGCTGAAAATTTAATTCTGGGTATGAATGAAAACATATCTTTAAGTAAATTAAAAGATAAGTCGAAGACAATATGTGATAAGTACGGTTTTAATTTAAATTTAAACTCTCCTATAAGTTCTCTATCAGTTGGTCAGAGGCAATCCGTAGAAATAGTTAGATCATTATTGAATAACCCAAAAATTCTAATCATGGATGAACCAACTTCTGTTCTTACACCAGATGAAATTAGTAAATTATTTAAAATTTTAAAAAATTTAGTTAGAGACGGATTAACAGTTATCTTTATATCTCATAAATTAGAAGAAATTATAAATCTGTCTGATTATGTAACAATTATGAGAAATGGAAAGGTAGTAAGCACAATTTCGACGCAAAATGAAGATCCTGATACTTTAGGATATAAAATGTTAGGTTATAAGGTATCTAAAGCAAAACAGGTAAGTGACATTAAATTTTCTCATGAAATTTTTAATATTAAAAATTTATCAACTCAATCTAAAGATCCATTTGCTATTAATTTAAATGAAATTGAATTAAGTTTAAAAAAGGGACAAATTTTGGGCATAGCTGGAGTTGCAGGAAATGGCCAAAAAGAATTAATGGAAATTTTACTAAATGAAAACGATTATGAATTTAGTGGAGACATTATTTTTAAAGATTTAAACATTAATAACCTATCTACATTTCAAAGAAAATCTCTATCTATTTCATATGTTACAGAAGAGAGGTTAGGCCACAGTGCAGTGCCTGAGATGTCTTTATCTGAAAATATATTTTTAAGCATGAACCATAAAAGTGAATTTAAGAAAGGTGATTTTATAAACTTTGAAAAGATTAATTCTTATGCAAGTGATGTAATAAAAAATTTTAATGTTGATACTCCCTCTTTTAATGTCAAAGCTGGTAAACTCTCTGGAGGAAATCTTCAAAAATTTATTATTGGAAGAGAAATTATGTCAAATCCTGAGCTATTAATTTTATCTCAACCTACATGGGGCATAGATGCAGGTTCTGAAGCTTTTATTAAAAAAACAATAGTAGAATTATCACAAAAGGGAGTATCTATTATTATTATCTCACACGATTTAGATGAATTACTTGAAGTATGTCACCAAATATCGGTTTTGTATGAGGGGTCTTTATCAAATCCCTTAAAAGTAGAGGATATAAATATCACCAAATTAGGCAAGTATATGGGTGGTCTTTTTGATTAAAATACAATTAAGAGAAGATTACTCAAATTTAATATTTTATTTGTCGCCATTAGTAGCAGTTACTTTAACTTTATTTTTTGGCTCATTTATTTTTTTAATTTTGGATTTAAGTCCTATAGAGTCTTTTAAAATTTTTTTTATCAGTCCTATTTCAAATTCTTACGGTATTTCGGAATTATTTGTAAAAGCTACACCGCTTGCAATTATAGCTTTAGGATTATCTTATTGTTTCAAAAACAATATTTATAATATAGGAGCTGAGGGGCAATTAACAATGGGAGCAATATTTGGCGGTGGTATTGGACTATTATTTAATGACTCGACAAGTGTTTTTTTACTTCCATTAATGATTTTATTTGGCGCTATAGGAGGAGCATTTTGGGCAACTATACCTGCTATTCTTAAAATAAAATTTAATACAAATGAAATTTTAACTAGTTTGATGTTAACCTATGTGGCTCTCTTTATTCTGGATTATTTTGTTGTTGGTCCGTGGAAAGACCCTGCAGGATATGGTTTGCCTAAATCGATGCCTTTTCCTGATGCTGGAAGACTCCCTGTATTGATTGATGGCCTTCGTGTTCACATTGGTGTTTATTTTGCATTAATAATTTGTTTGATAACTTATGTTATTTACAACAAAACGTTGTTTGGATTTAAACTTAAAGTTACTGGCTTAAGTTCAAAAGCATCTCAATATGCTGGTTTTAAATATAAAAATTTAATTTTTTATACATTTATAATAAGTGGAGTATGCGCAGGATTAGCTGGGCTATTTGAGGTTTCAGGACCCATAGGTTTATTGTACAGAGATATTTCTCCTAATTATGGTTTTACTGCAATTATTGTTGCATTTTTGGGTAGATTGAACCCTTTTGGTATAATTTTATCCTCTTTACTAATTGCATTAACATATTTAGGCGCTGAGGATGCACAATTATTTCTTAAAATTCCTTCTGCAGTAGGTTTTGTATTCCAGGGTTTGGTTTTATTCTTTTTGTTAGGCACAGATTTTTTAAATAAATATAAGGTATTTATTAAATGAGTATCGAATTAATTATAGGTATCTTAAATATAGTTTTAATATCGACAACGCCTCTTGTTTTTGCTGGAATTGGTGAGTTGGTTACTGAAAAAAGTGGCGTCCTGAATCTCGGATTAGAGGGATTGATGTTAGTCGGAGCAGTAACAGGATTTATTACTTTAGTTTTAACTGGGAATTATTTTTATTCCTTATTTTTATCAATAATATCTGGAGTAATTTTATCAGGAATATTTGCTTTTCTAGTTTTAAACCTTATGACTAATCAAATAGCGACTGGATTAGCATTAACTATTTTTGGTATTGGATTAAGTGCAATGCTTGGTAAAAAATTTGGTGGAACACCCATAGATGGATTAAATCCTTACTATTTTATAGTGATATCTTTTTTGTTAGTTTTTTTTGTTGCTTATTTTTTATCAAAAACAAAAACTGGCCTCATAGTTAGAGCTGTTGGTGAAAATCACAACTCAGCATACGCCTTAGGATATAATGTTATAAAAACAAGATATTTAACTATTATTTTCGGTGGTGTTATGAGCTCTCTAGCAGGCTATTATATTTCAATATGTTATGCCCCAATGTGGCAAGAGGGTATGACTGCTGGCAGGGGTTGGATAGCTCTTGCTTTAGTAGTTTTTGCTACTTGGAAGCCTTGGAGACTATTAGTTGGTGCTTATATCTTTGGAGGCGTTGCAATAATGCAAATGAACTTACAAGCCATAGGTGTTAAATTACCTGGTCAATTTTTTAACATGATGCCATATTTGGCAACGATTATTGTATTGGTTTTTATTTCATCCAACAAACTTAGACTCAAACTTAGTGCGCCATCATCCTTAAATATACCATTTGAAAAAAATCAATAGGTTATCCACTTATTTTTTTTTATATAAAGGGAATCCATTTCTTTTTTGTTATAAATTAATCACATATTTATTATTAACTAGATTCATTATTTATTAATGAAATTAGCTCTATAATAGATTTTATTAATTTTTAAAAGATAGGATTTAAATATGTTAAGAAAAATACTTACTATTCTCTCATTTTTAGCTTTAATTTCTGTATCTGCAGTACAAGCTGATCAAAAGAAAATTGGTTTTATATATATTGGACCTCCAGGTGACCATGGATGGACATACATGCATGATCAAGGCAGAATTTTCATGGAAAATGCTCTAGGAGACACAATTTCAACAACTTATATAGAGAATGTTCCTGAGAATGCAGATGCAGTTCGAGCTATAAGAAAACTAGCTGCATCAGGTCATGATCTAATTTTCACAACGTCTTTCAATTACATGGATCAAACTCTTGAGGTAGCTAAAGAGTTTCCAGATGTCAAATTTGAGCACGCTACCGGGTTTAAGAGAATGGATAATGTTTCAACATATTCTGCAAGATTTTACGAGGGTAGAACTATTATTGGACACATTGCTGGTAAAATGACTAAGACTAATACAATAGGCTATATAGTTTCCTTCCCCATACCAGAGGTTATAAGAGGCATTAATGCTTTTTATTTAGCTGCTTCAAAAGTTAACCCAGATGTAAAAATTAAAATTATTTGGAATTACTCTTGGTATGATCCAGGAAAAGAGGCTGATGCAGCTAACACTTTGATAAACCAAGGTGCAGATATAATAGTTCAACATACTGACTCTTATGCTCCTTGCCAAGCTGCTGAAAAAGCTGGTGTTCTGGCTTTTGGTCAAGCTTCAAATCAAGAAGCATTCTGTCCAAATTCTCACATGACTTCAATTGAGGATATCTGGGGACCATACTACGCTGCAAAAGCACAAGCAGTAGTTGATGGTACTTGGACTTCAGAGGATACCTGGCAAGGTTTTAAGGATGGTATGGTTGAAATGTCACCTTATAATACAAAACTTTTGCCTTTAAATATAATATTGGAAGCAAAAAATATGGAGACAGCAATTGAAAATGGGACGCTTCATCCATTCGAAGGACCAATATATAACCAAGCCGGAGAACTAGTTGTTAAAGAAGGTGAAGTTGCTGATGATGGTATGCTAGCCTCTATGATGTTTTACGTTCAAGGTATAGATGGAGAGGTACCTCAGTAGAATAAAATAATATTTAATCCTGTTCCCAAGGGAAAACAAGCCAATCTTTATCTTTAAAATCATATAAATGAAGATCGGCTTGTTTTTTTCCTGATGTCTTTGCATACAAAACAACAAACTTTGAATTTGGCATCATATCTTTAACTATTTTTGCCGTGTCACCGCTGTCAACTAAATCATCAATTACAACCAGTTTTTTCTCAGACTTAATTCTTTTAAAAATCTTTATATCAGTATTTTTTCTCCTGTCTGAGTAAGTTTTAAGAGCAATAACATCAATATCCTGAATTCCTAAATAATTAGCAATAATAGATCCTGGTATGAGACCACCCCTAGATATGAGAATTAGTTTTTTAGGTTTATATTTTTTTTTTATTAATTTTGCTAATTTTATACAATCAGTATGTATATCGTGATAGCTTAAAAAAACCTGTTTCATTCAAGGATTATAATAAAATTAAAATGAAAAGCAATTTAGCTATATTGAGTTCAGACCAAAAATCAATTGACTTTATAAAAAAAAATAAACTATCAAGCTCACTTAATCTATACGCTAATAGTTCAAGGAATATTGAGGTAGCACAAATATTTGCTGAGACGCATAATTTTAAAAAGTATTATGGTGCTTATGAAGATCTTATTAGAGACAAAGGCATAGATTTCGTTTTAAATTTTTTACCTTC
>CACLUX010000017.1 GCA_902610255.1 uncultured Alphaproteobacteria bacterium
GCTAAAAGACTACCAAGGTTAAACGAAATATTTGATACAATTGAGTCATGGACAATGACCAAGACTAAATTTGAGGTTATGGATATATGTAACCCTTTAGATATACCAGTTGGTCCAATATTATCTCTAAAAGAATTAGCTGAAGATCAAGGCCTGAGAGACACTAATACTATAGTCGAAGTCGATCATCCTGAACGAGGGAAATATTTGACTGTTGGTAATCCAATTAAGTTATCTGACTCCCCAGCAAAAGTTGAAAGATCTCCACTTCTCGGAGAGCATACTGATGAGATATTAAAAGAATTTTGTCAGATGAGTGACGATGAAATTAAAGCTGTAAGAGAGGCCGGAGCAGTATAAGATATATTTTAATTTAAGGAGCAATAATGAAAATAATTTTAATGGGGCAACAGGCATTTGGAAAAAGTGCTTTAGAAAAATTTCATACAGAAACAGACCATGAAGTAGTAGCGGTATATTGTGCACCTGACAAAGAGGGTAAACCAGTCGATCCTGTTAAAGAATACGCTCAAAGTGTTAGTTTGCCTGTTTACCAACCCTCAAATTTTAAAGACCAAGAGGTTCTAAACCAAATTAAGTCTCATGGTGCGGATTTATGTGTCATGGCTTATGTAATAATTTTTGTGCCTGAAGGAGCGAGAGATATTCCCACTCATGGATCTATTTGTTTTCACCCCTCACTACTTCCACTCCATAGAGGACCAAGTTCAATAAACTGGCCTATAATTGGTGGCTCCACAAAAACAGGTCTTTCAATTTTTTATCCAAATGATGGGCTAGATGAGGGTGAAATATTACTTCAAAAAGAAGTTGATATTGGTCCTGATGATACTTTAGGAGATGTTTACTTTAAAAAGATATTTCCATTAGGTCTTGAAGCTTGTGTTGAAGCTGCAAATTTAATTGAGTCTGGTAATGCACCAAAGACACCTCAAGATGACTCTAAAGCAACATATGAGTCTTGGTGTAAAAAAAGTGATGCAAGAATTGATTGGAAAAAACCCGGAAACGAAATTTATAATTTAATAAGGGGTTGCAACCCTCAGCCTGGTGCATGGGCTGAATTCATGGGTGATGAGTACGTCTTTTATGACACTAAGTTTATTGACGAGCAAAGTGCTGAGCATTTTCCAGGTCAAATCATATCAATTAATGCTGAAAACGTCAGAATCGCAGTTAAAGGTGGATTTATTGAGGTATCAAGATTTAAATCAGACCAAGGTAAATTATTTGTTAAAGACATGAATACTGCAGTATTTACAGAGGGTGATTTATTCTCATAATAGCTTTTAGTGGCTAAACTTAATAAAGATTCACTTAAGACCTTATCATTTATAACTTATTTCATAATACTTTTTGTATTCTGGTTTATTTTATCTGGTTACCTTAAATCGCTTTTACTTTTTTTTGGACTAGTCAGTGTTCTTTTTGTTTTTTGGATGTCTTATAGAGCTAAAGCTCTCGAGGAAGACTCTCTTCCTTTAAAAATTATTCTTAGATTACCATTTTATTGGATTTGGTTATTTAAAGAAATTTTTAAATCTGGAATTACGACAACAGCTTTAATATGGAATGGTAAATACTCTCCACAATTAATAAGTGTTAAAGCATCTCAGAAGAATAGAACAGGTATTGCAAACTATGCAAACGCTATAACTCTTACTCCGGGTACAGTAACAATAGAAGTAGATAAAAAAACATTTCTAGTTCACGCATTAAGTAAGAAGCTATCAGAAGACTTGCAAACAGATGATATGAACAAAGTAATTACGGATTTAGATAAATGATTTTTTTTGCAACTTTAATTGTTCTGGGCGTCTCTGTAGCATTATGTTTAGTTCGAGCAATCAAAGGACCAACTCCTTTTGATAGAATACTATCTATATCAAGCATTGGAACTATTATAGCCATAGGTATCAGTGTTCATGGTTTTGCATTTGATAGACCTGATTTTGTCGATATTTCTTTGATGTATATACTTTTGAATTTTTTAGGCACCATTGCAATACTTAGGTATTACAAAATAAAAAGAAAAAAAAGTAATGTCGTATAATTATATCGAGTTAATTTCTTTAGTCTTATTAGCTATTGGCTGCTTCTTCATTTTATCTGGAAGTCTAGGCCTTATAAAGTTACCCGATGTATTTAGTCGAATTCATGCTGCTGGTTTAATTGATACTCTAGGATCAGGTTTTATAGTCTTAGCTTTGATAGTTTATTCTGGTTTTAGTTTATTAAGTCTTAAACTTTTATTAATACCGTTATTTTTAATATTTACTAGCCCTGTAACAGGCCATGCAATAGCTCTATTTGCACATGAGTCGGGGTATAAGCCAAAGGGAAAAAATAAAAAATGAACTTTTTATTAATTAATTTTTTCTTAATTTCGCTTCTATTGGTAACAACCTTTTTTATTTTTAAAACCACGTCATTAATAAGTGTTGTTGCACTCACAGGCGCTTTTACTTTGTTATGCTCAGCTATATATGTGAATTTAGATGCGGTTGATGTAGCATTTACTGAAGCTGCAGTTGGTTCTGGTATATCAACAATTTTAATGGTAATGGCTGCTGCGAAATTACCAGAAGGAAAAAAAAATAAATTAATAAACTTATTTCCGAGCATTATTCTTGCAGTAGCGATATCACTTATATTGATTATTATAATTGCAAACCTCCCTTTATTAGGAGATCCTAATGCACCAATACATCTTCATGTAGTTCCAGAGTACTTAAAGGAAAGTAAAGATTTTTTTCATATACCAAATGTTGTTACTAATATTTTAGCAAGTTATAGAGGTTTTGATACTTTGGGAGAAACAATAGTAATATTTACCGCAGGCTTAGGTGTCATTGCTTTATTAACTAGCAACACTCTTAATCGTAAAACTAATTTTAAAAAAAATAAAAAAAATGAGAGATAAAATTTCATCTAGTCCAGTGTTAAGCGTTGTTAGCAAAATTCTTTTTGCACCGATTATTATATTTGGGCTTTACGTTCAATTTCATGGTGACTATGGACCAGGCGGTGGATTTCAGGCTGGGGTAATTGTAGCGGCAGCATTTATATTGTATTCAATGATATTTGGGCTTTCAAAAGGAGAAACTTTAGTCCCAATAATGATCAATCGATATTTAATGTGCATAGGTGTTTTGTTATATGCAGGTGTCGGAATAGTTTCAATATTTCTTGATGGGATGTATTTAGATTACAATGTTTTGTCATCAGACCCATCAACTGGTCAACATATTGGTATTATATTAGTTGAGCTAGGAGTAGGCATTACAGTTGCAACTGTAATGATTGCTTTGTATCACTCTTTTGCTTCCTTTGGGGAAATTAATGAGTAATTTTATTTATTTTTGGAACCATTTTGCCTTTATTTTACTTATGGTTGGTGGATTATTTATAATCATCACAAGTCAAAACTATTTAAAAAAAGTAGTTGGCTTAGCAATTTTTCAAACTGCAGTTTTTGTATTTTTTGTATCACTTGCAAAAGTTTTAGATGGAACCGCCCCCATATTAACAAAAATGGCAAATGCCTATTCAAATCCATTGCCACACGTCTTAATACTGACCGCTATCGTCGTTGGAGTGGCTACTTCAGCGCTTGGATTAGCTTTAGTATTACAAATTTACAAGAACTACGAAACAATTGAAGAAAAAGAAATAGAGTCTTTGGAGCTAAAGTCAGATAAATAAATGTTTGATATATTTTTAGACGATGCTCCTGCATTGGTTGTAGTTTTACCTCTACTTATTTCTGCAATTATTGCATTTATGCCGTCAAAAATATGGCCTTGGATAATTTCAATCATCACTTTGTTGTTACATTTATTTTTATCTTTGCATCTTCTTAAAGAAATTTCTGTTTCTGGTTTAATTATATATGAGTTTGGAAATTGGGAACCACCATGGGGTATTTCTTTTAAAATAGATGGGGTGAATATTGGACTTCAATTGTTATTTTCAATTTTTGTTTTGGTATCAACATTTTACTCAAGAAAAATCTTCTTGAATGAAATTGACTATAGGGACTCTGGAAAGGCCTATTCTTTGTGGTTATTGGCAGTTGGAAGCCTGAACGGGATTATTTTAACAAATGATATTTTCAATTTATTTGTCTTTTTAGAAATATCTGCATTAGCTTCTATTTCTTTAATTGCATTAGGTGCAGGACAAAATAGAAAAGCATTACTCGCAGCTTTTAATTATCTAATTATCGGGGCGATCGGGGCTACATTTTATGTAATTGGGGTTGGCTTTGCCTACGCTATGACAGGTACGTTGAACATGAATGATCTTGTAATTCAACTGGCCCAATATTCCGATGGTCAGTTAGCTATCTTCGCAGGTATGTCATTCATGCTTATAGGTCTTATGGTAAAGGCTGCAATTTTTCCTGTCCATATTTGGTTACCACCTGCATATAGCTATGCTCCATCAGCTGTCTCAACACTTTTGGCTGCTTTAGCAACAAAAACAATTCTTTATTTTTTTGTGAGACTTTTGTACGAAGTATTCATAATTTATCCGAGCTATTTAAGTTTGTTTTTAGATTTTGTTTTATATCCTCTATCTTTACTGGCTATATTCATTGGGACTGTAATAGCCATCTATCAAGATGATATCAAAAAACTTTTGGCATTTTCCTCAATTGCGCAAATTGGTTACATCACACTGGCTTTTAGCCTTAAAGACCACAGTGGAGTAGCTTCGGGCTTTGTGCATATATTTAATCATGCTTTGATCAAAGGAGGATTATTTATGGCTGTTGGTTACTTCGCTATTCTTTATAAGGATCGAGTAACCCTAAACAGTTTAAAGGGTTTTGGCTATAAATACCCCATAACTTCATTTGCTTTATTAATTTGTGGATTATCTTTAATTGGATTACCTCTAACAAATGGCTTCATTTCAAAATTATATTTATTTCAAGCTCTTTATACAAACCAGATGTATTTTTCAATCGCTTTAGTTGCGGTAAGCTCCGCATTAGCTGTTGTATATTTCTGGAAAATAGTGGAACAGATGTGGTTTTCAGAAATTAAATTTAAATCTGAAAAAGAAGATGCTTATATTTATTTACCAATATGGATAGTTACAATTTCAATCATTGTTTTTGGGATATATTCAACACCAATAATTGAATTTTCTAACTTGTCCGCAGACTATTTAATATCAGGTTATCAAAATTGAGTAATTCGTTTTTAATTATACTGGGTATTATCACCCCACTTTTTGCAGCATTATTTTCTTATGTCTGTAGATATAATAATAACTTAAGAGACTCTTTTGGTATAATTGGAGGTCTCATAACCTTTGTAATCAGTTTAAAAATTTTTCATGGAATACAAAATAATGAGGTATATCAAATAACTTTTTTTACACTTTTTGATGGGGTAGATTTTGCTTTTAAAGTATCAGCTCTTGGATCTATTTTTAGTTTAGTGGCATCTTCATTATGGATACTGGCATCTATCTACACTATTGGTTATATGAGGGGTGCTGGTGAAAAAAATCAAACAAGATTTGTAATTTTTTATTCAATCGCAATCCATGCTGCATTGGCAATAGCTTGGTCTGGAAATCTTCTAGTCTTATTTATTTTTTATGAAATATTAACTTTTTCAACTTTCCCTTTAGTTGGACATAAGCAAAACGCTGAATCGCAATCTGCAGGAAGGCTCTATTTGTCGATTTTAGTGGGTACCTCTTTAATATTTTTCTTACCAGCTATATTTTGGATTTGGCTTAAAACAGGGACTTTAGATTTTCAAGATGGGGGAATACTTATGAATAAATTCCCAGCAGGCTACCTATCTTTTCTAATAGCTATGCTTGTGTTTGGTATAGGTAAAGCAGCAATTATGCCTATTCATCGTTGGTTGCCTGCTGCAATGGTGGCGCCAACTCCAGTTTCTGCATTACTCCACGCCGTTGCTGTAGTAAAAGCTGGTGTATTTAGCTTTCTCGTGGTCGTTGTTTATATTGTTGGTCCAGACTTTTTACTTCAAACAAAAAGCTCTGACTGGTTAGTCTGGTTAGCATGTTTCACTATAATGGCTTCTAGTATCATAGCGATAACAAAAGATGACTTAAAAGCGAGATTAGCTTATTCTACTATAAGTCAACTTTCCTATATTATTTTGGGAGCAGCTTTGGCTTCATCTTTAGCTCTAAAAGGGGCATCTTTTCATATTATAACTCATGCTTTAGGTAAGATAACTCTATTCTTCTGTGCAGGTGCTATTTATGTAACTGCCCATATTAAAAAGGTGAGTGACCTAAAAGGTATGGGCTACAAATTACCGTTAATATTTTTTGCTTACACTTTAGGGGCTCTATCTATCATTGGGGTTCCTCCCTTTATTGGTTCTTGGAGTAAATTTTATTTAATCATGGGCTCTATTGAGAGAGAATTTATATTCGTTGCAATAATCTTAGGTATTTCCTCATTGCTAAATATTTATTATCTATTACAGCCTGTAGTAATAGGCTTCACCCAAAACTCTAAGAAAGAAATAAAATTAATTAAAGCCCCTTTAACTGTTTGGCCACCATTAATTACAGGTTTAGGATGTTTAGTTTTCTTTTTTTATGCAAACTATTTTTTGAATAATATTAGTGGAGTAATAGTGAATTAAATGAAAAAAAATGATTTAAAGAGTATGGGTAAAAGCTTTACAAAGTACATACTTATAATCGGAGCACTTTTAATTCTTTTAGACTTCACTTTTCACAGACATGAATACTTTTCCTTTGCCGAGATATATGGCTTCCCAGCATTTTTCGGTTTTGTAAGTTTTGTTTTTATAGTCATGTTAGGAAAGTGGCTGAGGAAATTCTTAATGAGGAAGGAGGATTATTATGATCAGTAATTTTATTCCCGGTTTAATTATGATAATTACTTCATTCTTATTGCCAACCATTCCTCAATACTTTAGACATCCTGCGATGTTATTATCGGTGGGTTTATCAGCTTTATCTTTATTTAATGGTTATGGAACTTTTTTAGAGTGGGACATACTTGGTTTAAATTTAATATTATATCAATCAGATAGTTTAACTCTTCCATTTGCTATTATTTTTCATATTGCAGCTATACTTGTAATAATTTTTAGCTGGCACAGTAAAAATTTAATGGAGCACATGGCGACACTAGCTTATGCAGGTTCTGCTATTGGTGCTCTCCACGCAGGAGATTTTTTTAGTTTATTTATTTGGTGGGAAGCAACAGCTCTTACTTCAGTCTTTATAGTTTTTGCTGGAAATACAAATGCAGCAAAAGATGCAGCTATGAGATATTTGATCATTCAAGTTTCTTCAGGTGTATTACTTTTAATTGGCGCATGTTTAATGCTATATCAAACAGGAAACCATAATTTAGTTGTTCTAGATTTAAAAACAAATTTTGGAATTTTTATATTTATTGCTTTTGGAATTAAGGCTGCATTTCCTCTTTTAAATGGTTGGCTACAAGACTCTTACCCTGAGTCTTCGGTTACTGGCACAGTGGCACTTTCTGCTTTTACAACAAAATTGGCAATTTATGCTTTAGCTAGAACTTTTCCAGGCACTGACTCACTGATTTGGATAGGTGCAATAATGACAGCTTTTCCTGTATTTTTTGCAGTCATAGAAAATGATTTAAGAAGAGTTTTGTCATTTAGTCTTAATAACCAATTAGGTTTTATGGTTGTTGGTATTGGTATTGGGACAGAACTTTCTCTTAATGGAACGGTAGCGCATGCGTTCGTTCATATAATTTACAAAGCTCTTTTGTTTATGAGTATGGGTGCTGTTTTATACAGAGCTGGAACAACAAAAGCTTCTGAATTAGGTGGCCTTTACAAATACATGCCATTCACAACTATATTTTGCATTATAGGGGCCATGTCTATTTCTGCATTTCCGTTGTTCAGCGGATTTGTCGCCAAATCTTTAATAATGTCCTCGCTTGGAGGTATGGGAATGGTTTTAATTTACTTTATTTTATTCTTTGCTTCCGCAGGTGTTTTGGAGCACTCAGGGATAAAGATACCTTACTTTGCTTTTTTTGCACACGAGAGGAAGAATAAAGTTAAAGAGGCTCCAATTAATATGCTCATTGCAATGGGCATCGCTGCTTTTTTATGTATTGCTATAGGCGTGTTCCCAAAATATTTGTATCAAATACTTCCATACGCAGTTGAATATCAGCCCTATACTTTAGACCATGTAATAAGTCAGCTACAACTTTTAGTTTTTGCAATTATTGCATTTTTATTTTTAGTTAAATTTAAACTTTATCCCTCCGAGATTAGATCAACTGTTTTAAATTCTGATTGGTTTTACAGAAAAATGTTACCTGGTATTGGTAAACCCTTATTTAAAAAAATAGGTTTATTTACAGATAGTTTATATAAAAATTTAGGTTTGTCTTTTAAACAAGTATT
>CACLUX010000018.1 GCA_902610255.1 uncultured Alphaproteobacteria bacterium
GACCAATACAAAAAGCAATTGTTCATATTGATGAAGGGGCCTCAAAAGCACTTAAGAAAAATTCAAGTCTGTTGGCAATCGGTGTAAAGTCAATCGATGGAAAGTTTTATCGTGGTGATACTGTTTCGATCCATTACAATAAAAAAGAGTTAGCTAGAGGTATGATTAACTATGATTTTCAAGAAATGGATAAAATAAAAGGTAAAAAATCATCAGAATTTAGCGAAATTCTTGGCTTTGTCCGAGAGGATGAGATTGTTCATAAAGATAACTTGGTGAGATCGAGATGAGCGACTATTTTCAAGAAATTTTAAACCATTCGAAGAGGGCATCGAGTGCCATGTCCAAACTATCTGCAGAGGATAGAAGTAGAATCTTAATGAATATTAGTGGTTTTCTATTATCTAATAAAAATGAAATTCTAAAAGCTAATCAAGCAGATGTAGAGAGAGCTAAATCTAATAATGTTTCTACACCTATGATTAATAGATTAGTTTTGACTTCAGAGAAAATAGATCAACTTTCTCGTGACGTTGAGAAAATTGCCCAAATGCAAGATCCCCTTGATCAAACTTTAGAAAGTTGGACCAATGCCACTAATGGGTTACAATTTACAAAAGTCTCAGTGCCTATTGGTGTGATTGGCATTATTTATGAGTCTCGACCTAATGTCACAATAGATGCTGCATGTCTTTGCCTTAGGTCTGGAAATATTTCTATTCTTAGAGGGGGCTCTGAGTGTATCGAAACTAATAAAAAACTTTATGAGTGCATTCAAGATGCTTTAAAAGATTTAAATTTTGATACTCATCTTGTCTGTTTTATTCAAAATACTGATCGTAGTTTTGTTGAAGAGTTGTTAAAAGCTGAAGGAGATGTAGATGTGATTATTCCTCGTGGGGGAAAATCGTTAATTGAAACAATTTCTAAAAATTCAAAAGTTCCTACAATTAAACATTTGGAAGGTTTGTGTCATACTTTTTGGGATAAAGGATATGATAAAGATAAAGCCACTGAGGTCATCGCAAATGCCAAGCTGAGAAGACCAGAGATTTGTGGTGCAACAGAGACTTTACTTATACACTCTAATAATTCAGCAGCAGATATTTCATCTGTTTTAGATAATTTAAAATCACAAGGATGTGAAATTATTGGATGTAGTCGCCTCAAAGATATTTATTCAATCGATCGAGATGCAATAGAAGAAGATTGGTCAACTGAATATCTAGATAAGAAAATTACAGTAAAACTAGTTGATAATGTTGAAGAATGTGTAGAACATATAAACAAATATTCTAGTGGACATACCGAGAGTTGTTTAAGCAACAATCAACAATCTATAGAGTATTTCTTTCAAAACTGTAAAAGTGCCATTTTAATGAATAATGCTTCCACTCAATTTGCTGATGGTGGAGAGTTTGGATTTGGAGCAGAAATAGGTATTTCTACTGACAAGCTTCATGTGAGAGGGCCAGTAGGAGCAAAACACTTAACAACATTTAAATATCAAGTAATAGGCAATCACACCACAAGGCCTTAATGGAATTCCGTAATAATTTTCAAGAATTAAAATCTCAGATCGAATATCTTAGCTCTTTGAACAAAGAGGATGTTACTCATATAATCAAATCTTCAATATATGAGTTAGAAAGTTTAAAATTTTTCAATGAAGAAGAATTAAATGAAATTAATAAAGTGACTCTTATAAGCGAGCCCTTTAATAACCTTTTCTTTAAATATAACAAAGAGCGTTTGATAAACAAAGGTGTGGTTTACATAGAGGAAGAAAATGATTTGCAATTTATTATATCTTTATTTTATTTTTTTAAACAAAGAGTGCCGATTTTATTTCTTACAAGTTCAAAATTACAATTACAATTTATAGATATTCTAAACAAATTCCTCGAGGAAAATGGTGTCTCAAAAAAATTTTTGAGGAAAATAGATGAATAGAAAGATTGGACTGTATGGTGGATTTTTTAATCCCTTACACGAGGGACACGTTCATGTAATAGAAAGTTCAATAAAAAGTTTAAATCTGAAAAAACTATTTGTCCTTCCCACTTATCAAAATCCTCTTAAGGCTAATCAAAATTTAAACTCGATAAATTCTCAATTATCAAATATCCGATCAAAAATTAAAGAGCCGTTAGTAAAAGTTTCTGACTTTGAACATCGTTATAAAATGAAATGTACCTATGATGTGTTGCAAAAAATTAAGACTAAATGTGACCTTAGCTTTTTTTATTTAATTATAGGTCTTGATCAGCTTGGTCATTTTCACAAATGGAAAGAATATGAGTGGATTTTAAAAAATATTAGTATTTGCGTTATTTATAGACCGAGATATGATGAATTTATTGAAAATTCAACAGTCCAAAAACAGTTCTCCCATTTATTTATGCCTAATTTAAATAGTTTTATTAACTGCTCTGCTCCTTGTTTCCATATTCTTGATAATATAGGTGTAGAAATGTCATCTAGTGAGTTACGAAATTCTTAATCACGACAAAGACCCCTCTGTTAAGGCTATAGTCGATAGTCTTGAAGACAATAAGGCTGAAAATATCTCAGTTATTTCTCTCAAAGGAAAGGCAGAATTTGCTGAGTTCATGATCGTTGCATCCGGGCGATCAAATAAGCATGTAGACTCAGTTTCAGATAAGGTTTACAGATACCTTAAGAAAAATAAACTTTATTGCAATAAACCAGAGGGAAAGCCACTTTGCGACTGGACGGTCATTGATGCTGGACATGTTTTAGTGCATATTTTTAGAAATGAAGTCAGAGAAATATACGATTTGGAAAAACTATGGTCTGAAGACTTTAACACTATCAATACTGCCTCTTAAAAAATCAAATATGCTAAAAATATTTTATATTTTAATTTTAATCTTTAATGCGAATGTCAGTTTTTCTGATACTAAAGAAACCTATAAACAATTAAGTATTTTCAACGAAGTTTATAACCGAGTAAAAAATCAATATGTTGAAGAGGTGACTGATAAAGAGTTAATAGAAAAAGCTTTGAATGGAATGCTACAGGCTCTTGATCCTCATTCAAGTTTTATGAGTGAAGAAATTTATAAAGAAATGCAGATGGACACGTCAGGTTCTTTTGGTGGATTAGGGATCGAAATCACAACAGATAAAGGTTTCATAAAAGTGGTTTCTCCAATTGACGATACCCCTGCCTATAAAGCTGGAATTTTAGCTGGAGATTACATAACGCATTTAGATGGCACATCAGTAGTTGATATGACTTTAAAAGAAGCAATTGATATTATGAAAGGTGAACCAGGGACCACTATAACTTTAACAATTTTTAGATCTTCCGAAGATCCATTCGATGTCGATATTAAAAGAGATATAATTAAAGTTGCATCTGTTAAACATCGTCTAATAAACGATGTAGGATACATAAGAATAATTCAATTTAATGAGCAAACAACAACAGGATTAAAAAAAAGTATAAAAGAGCTTGAAGACAGTAATGATGCTCCAATTGGTTATGTTCTGGATTTAAGAAATAATCCAGGGGGATTATTAAATGAGTCTGTATCAGTTACAGATATGTTCCTTGATAAAGGAGAAATAGTTTCAATCAGAGGAAGAGAAAAGAAAGATGTTCAAGTTTACTCTGCTAAAAAAGGAGATCTAATTAATGGAAAACCATTGATTATATTAATCAATGAGGGTTCTGCTTCTGCATCTGAAATTGTTGCTGGTGCATTACAAGATCATGATAGAGCAGTAATTATGGGTATAAAGTCATTTGGAAAAGGTTCTGTGCAAACCATTATACCTATTGACAGCGGTGCAATCAGACTCACCATCGCAAAGTATTACACACCAAGTGGGGATTCAATACAAGCAGTTGGTATTGAGCCGGATGTTGTTGTGCCTAGAGCTGAACTAAATGTGATTGATAGTAACTTTACTTTTAGAGAGTCAGATTATCGAGAAGCTTTAGATAATGAGACAAATAAAGAAAGTGAGGAGGAAGAGTCCACTGATGATATTCTTGAAAGAGATTATCAGCTATCTCGTGCCATTGATGCAGTCAAAACCATAGCTGTATTAAATTAATGAAAATAAACCCCAAAGATTATCGACCAAATGTTGGTATGATGATTATTAATCAAAATAAAGAAATATTTGTTGGAAAAAGAATAGACCACCCTTCAGAATTTTGGCAAATGCCACAAGGTGGGATTGATCCCAAAGAAAAATCTGAAGTGGCAGCTCTTAGAGAAATGGAAGAAGAGGTTGGTATTAAAAAAAATAAAGTTAAATTAATCTCACAGAGCAAAGACTGGTATTACTATTCTTTACCTAAAGACTTATCAAAAACTCTTTGGAAAGGTAAATTCAAAGGTCAGCGTCAAAAATGGTTCTTGTATGAATTTAAAGGCAGTGAGAAAGATATAAATATTGAAACATCTCACCCTGAATTTTCTGATTATAAATGGGTTAAACCAGATTTTTTAGTTCCCAACATAGTGCCTTTTAAAAAAGTAATTTACGAAAAACTATTAAAAGAATTTAAAGACTATTTGTAAGGCGGATTATTTACCACTTGTTCAAACGTACCCAAAGCAGTTTCATTACCCTCTAGTTCTTGATAAGTTTTAGATTGTTGGTAGTTAGAGCTATTAAGATCAGACAATGGCTCTATTTGATCTACTAAGACCTCACAAACCTTTTCTTTAAGCATAACCAAACCACCTGACACAAAGAAACTCTCATCAACCTTGTTTGAAGACATAATTGCCATTTGACCAGGTCGCAAAGAACTGATGAACGGAGAATGATTAGGCATTGCAGCAAAATCGCCCTCTGCTCCTGGCAAAACTGCCATTTCAACTTCTTTTTCAAAAATCACTTTTTGAGGGGATACGACCTTCAAATTAATCATAACTATTTCGTTGCTTCCTCAGCCATTTTTTTAGCTTTTTCTAATGCTTCTTCAATTGTTCCAACCAAATAGAAAGCTGCTTCAGGAATATGATCGTAGTCACCTTTGACCAATCCATCAAAACCTTTAATGGTATCCTCTAAAGAAACAAACTTACCTGGTGAGCCAGTAAACACCTCTGCAACATGGAAAGGTTGACTTAAGAAACGTTGTATTTTTCTAGCTCTTGATACAACCAGCTTATCTTCTTCAGATAATTCATCCATACCTAGGATTGCAATAATGTCTTGTAAACTCTTGTAGGTTTGAAGAGTTTTCTGAACATCTCTTGCAACTTGATAATGCTTCTCACCCAGAGTTCTTGGCTCTAAGATTCTAGAAGTGGAGTCTAATGGATCCACTGCAGGATAAATACCAAGTTCTGCAATTGATCTGTTTAACACAGTAGTTGCATCTAAGTGAGAAAATGATGTTGCAGGTGCAGGGTCAGTTAAATCGTCAGCAGGAACATAAATTGCTTGCACAGAAGTAATTGATCCTTTGTTTGTAGTCGTAATTCTTTCCTGAAGCGCACCCATATCTGTAGCCAAGGTAGGTTGATATCCCACAGCTGATGGAATACGTCCTAGTAAAGCAGAAACCTCAGATCCAGCTTGTGTAAATCGGAAGATGTTGTCTACAAAGAATAAGACGTCTTGATTTTCTTCATCTCTAAAATATTCAGCTTGTGTTAAACCTGATAAAGCAACTCTTGCTCTAGCTCCTGGAGGTTCATTCATTTGACCATAAACTAGAGACACTTTAGAAGTATCACCCTCAAGGTTGATAACACCTGACTCAATCATCTCATGGTAAAGATCGTTCCCTTCACGAGTTCTTTCTCCCACTCCAGCAAAAACAGAGTATCCACCATGAGCCTTAGCTACGTTGTTAATTAATTCCATGATTAAAACAGTTTTTCCAACACCAGCACCACCAAAAAGACCAATTTTTCCACCCTTAGAGTAAGGTGCTAAAAGATCAATAACTTTAATACCTGTAACAAGAACTTCGGTTTCGGTTGATTGATCAACAAAATCAGGAGCTGCTCTGTGAATAGGAAGAGATTTTTTTGATTCAATTGGACCTCGCTCGTCAATAGGTTCGCCGATGATGTTCATAATTCGACCTAAAGTTTCTGGTCCGACTGGCACAGAAATAGGATCACCATTGTCTTGAACTTCTTGGCCTCTTTGAAGACCCTCCGTTGCGTCCATAGCAATAGTTCGAACAGTATTTTCACCGAGGTGCTGCGCTACTTCTAAAATTAAATCTTGATCACCTACTTTCGTAGATAATGCATTTAAAATTGGGGGTAATTCTCCTTCAAAGGCGACGTCAACTACAGCCCCTAATACCTGTGTGACTTTTCCTGCCTTATTACTTGCCATTTGTTGCTCCTTTCCTAAACAGCTTCTGCTCCAGAAATAATTTCGATAAGTTCTTTTGTAATGAATGCTTGTCTTGTTCGGTTATAAGTTAGTGTCAACCGATCAATCATGTCTCCCGCATTTCTTGTTGCGTTGTCCATGGAAGTCATTCTTGCTGCATGCTCAGACGCAGAGCTTTCAAGAACACTTCTATAAATTTGTGTTAAAAAATTTCTTGGAACCAGATACTCTAAAAGTTCATTTTTATCAGGTTCAAATTCAAAAATAGCATTATTGGCTTCACTCTCATCTTCATTAGTTTCATCATT
>CACLUX010000019.1 GCA_902610255.1 uncultured Alphaproteobacteria bacterium
AATTAAAAATAAGCTGACTATTATTATAGAATTTCTTTTCTTCATTAATTAATTTTTCTAAATTTTTTTTATTAATATATTCAAATATTGGACTGTCTGATAAAAGAAATTTTTTATTTTTAGTATTATTTAAATCAAAATACTCTTTTAAAGAAAAGTTTAAACCAATTTTTGATCTATTTAAGCGTATATCATCTGGTAAAATGCCTTTCATCGACTCTCGTAAAATTGATTTATTATAACCATTTGAAATGAATTCACTTGTAGGAATAGATAGCGCTGTTTCAAATATATTTTTGTCTAAAAAAGGTGACCTATTTTCAATCGAATAATACATTGCATTCAGATCCTCTTGTGACAAAACTACTGGAAAAATTTCATGAAATACCTCATTAAGCATTCTGTTTTTTAATGAGTCCTGATGATAATGCTTTTCTTTATAACTGGATTGCTTTTTTTGCAAAAATAAATCTTCAACATCATCTACATTAGAAAATAGATAATTGATTGGAGGTTTTGAGGAATTTAAAAACAAATCAAGATTTCTAAGAATTGGGTTATTTACATAAGGTAAGACATACTTAGCCCACTCTTTCTTTTTCAGGTTATATAAATTTTTTTGAGAGGCTAAATCTCTTAAATATAGTAGATGATGGTAGTAGTAACCTGAAAAAATCTCGTCTCCGCCATGACCAGATATTGCAACTTTAAATCCTTTTTTTGATACCTCCTGGTAAAGTTTCCAGATTGCATATAAACTTATTGTGGAAATTGGTGCAGCATAATAGTTTGTTAATTCAAACATATTATCCAAAAAATCATTTTTTTCTAACTCTAGCTCGATATGATTAAGGTTTTGTAATTTGACTTGGTCTCTTATAGTTTTAATTTCCTCAAAACTTTTATCTTTTGCCACTAATGAAAAACATGTTACTTCTTTGTCTAAAATATTTCTTGCTATAGAAATCATTGAATTTGAGTCAACACCTCCTGATAAAAAGAATGCTACTGGAACATCTGATCGCATTCTAAGCTCAACAGATTTAATCAAACATTCTCTTACCCTTTCAATAATATGTTTCTTACTTTCAAAAGATTTATTTAAATCTGGTGACCAATATTTAATTTTTTTTTTGTCCTTAACTGTCTCATATTTATATAAATAAGATGGTTTAATTGATTTAACTTTTTTGAAAAAATTTATATTACTGTTTTCGTAACCAACTCTATATCCTCTATTTAAAAAGTTAAAAACTAAACTTTTGTTAATTTCAAAGTAGACATTTGAAATTTTTTCTAAAGCATTAATCTCAGAACTAAATGATATAAAATTTTTTCCCTCATAGTAATGAAGCGGTTTCTCTCCAAATCTATCTCTGGCAAGAGTTAAGGTTTTATTTTCAAGATCAAATATGCTAAATGCAAACATACCCTCAAAGTCATCGAGACCTCTATATCCGTATGTATGAAAGTATTTAATTAATACTTCCGTATCTGAGTTGGAAATAAAATTATGCCCTTTTATTATGAGATGTTTTCTTAATTCTAAATAATTATATATTTCGCCATTAAAATTTAATATTAGGTTTTTATATACAAATGGTTGATCTGATCTTTCATTCAGATCGATTATTTTTAATCTAGTATGTACTAGTAAAAGTTGTTCGCCTTCATTGTATCTCTTATAAAAATACCCATTTGAGTCTGGTCCTCTATTTTGTAATTTTTTTATTGTTACATTAATATTATTTCTTAAATCTCCATCGTAATTACCAAAATATCCAGCAATTCCACACATATCTTTTAATTTTTACTTTCTATCATAATTTCAAAACATGAATCACCTATATCTACAACTTTAATTTCTGAGTCGATTTTAAAATATGGCTTAAGTATATTGATATCTGTTTCAATTTCATGAAAAGACAAAGAAGATTTTTTTTTCTCTCTAAAATTTACCTGTGCTGTGTAGTTTTTATATCGAAATTTTAATAGTATTTTTGAAAAATAATTAACAAATTTATATCTTAACTTTGTTCCAAGTTTGTCAAGATATCCCCTAAAATCGTTAATTAGGATTAAAGATTTTAGATATTTTATTGTTTTCTCTTGATCAATATTGAGTAATTCTTTTGCAATTACTGTAAACGAGTCGTAATCTATATTGTCAATTAATGGTTTTATAATTTCATATTTAATTTTATTAATATTTTCTGGTGGTGATGAGCCAGATCCAATTATTTTATTAACTTCATTAATTAACTGTTTTTTATCTTCGATAAGGTTAGAAACTTTATATGTCAAAGTTTGAACATTGTCTGCCTCAAAAACAGGATTAAAACATATTACATTTATATCATGAAAAGAACCTTCAATGGCAGTAGTGCATCCATTATGAATTATTAACTTAGTACCTAAAAATTCTGATTGTATGCTCTCAGATTTATTAATAGTAACATTTCTATATTTTTTAAATATATTTTCGTATGTTTTCTCATTTTCAATTGGGTGTGGTCTAATTACAAAATTTTCATTTGGAAAATGATCAATCAGATCTATTATTCCTTCAATAAATTTTGGAAAAAGCTTTGACTCATATTCATCAAGCTCACTCCATAATTTTTCATAAGATGGATAATTTTTTACTTTAATCGACCATAACTTTGTATCAACTTTTTGATCAACATAGTTATTTATTAAACCAAACGCACAATTAATAAATATTTTTTGTTTTTTTTGGTTTCTAAATTTTTCTCTGTAAAAAAAATCAAATTTTTTTTTGCTTAGATCAAATCTGGGATTTCCTGTCATTCTAACGATATTTGTATTTAAATTATTATGTAAAATAATTGAAGATGTATCAAATTCACCCCATGTAAATATTTTTATTAAATATTTTAAGCAATGTTTATTGTAAATATGTCTGTTGTATGCTTTTTCTATATTAGATGAAAAAATAGCACTCTCTTCATCTAAAGATGTAAATATACCATTTTTTTTAATTAAATTTTCGTAAAAAAGGCTTTGTTGGTCAACACCTAATGCTAAGTAAACAAATGATTTAATATATTTATATCTATCTTTGTTAAGTATAGATAAGATTGCTTTTCTTTCCCCTATAAAGATTTTTATATCATCACTTTTTGATAAAGAAAGAAGGCTTAAGGATATTAAAATTCTGCTTTCATAATCTCTAACCTTTGTCTCTGTTGCTATAAAAAAACATTTCATTTATTGAATATTGATATTAATGTTTACTTAAATATTTTAATTTAACAATATAATTTATTATGAAAAAATATTTAAAAGATAATAAAAAATTTTGGTCTACAGGATACGATGCTCTAAATGTTGAGTCAGTGATATTTAGGCTTCAGGGAAGAATCTTAGGACCACAATTTAGTCTTCCTAAAAAAAATCCAAAAACAAGATTGTTAGAGTTTGGATGTGGTCAATGTGCCAATTTAAATTATTTTCATAATATGGGTTATGAAGTCAAAGGTGTTGATATATCTAAAATGGATGTTAAAAAAGCAAAAAAAAGGTATCCACATCTTTCAAAGAAAATTGAATGTATTAACAGTAATCCCGATGAAATCAAATTTTATGGCTGGGAGTCAGAGATTGATGTTGTGATAGCCAATCAATCCCTTTATTATTTAGATCGTAAAGAATTTCAAAATTGTATTAATAAGATTTATAGGCAGATGAGGAAAGGTGGCATAATTTATGCCTCTATGTGGAGTAATAGACATACTTATTACAAGCATTCAAAAAAAACTGATAATGATTGGTTAAGGGAAGTAAAATTTAAGGGTAAAAGATTTAAAATAAGTTCATATCACACTTTTTTTATAAAAAATAAGAGAGACTTGTTAAGTAAGTTTAAAAATTTTAAACCAATTCATATTGGTAGGTATTTTATGCAATTAGAGGAAAAAGAAACTAATAACGATCATTATGTTTTCATAGGCATTAAATAATTATTCAAAATTTTTTTTAAACCATCCTTCATAGTTAATTAGATTCCAAAAAAAAAGCATATGATTTTTTGTTCCTGACAGATGCTCCTTTAATAGTTTTTTTATATGAATTTTATTATAAATTTTACAAATTCTTTTATTCTTACTATTAATTATTTCATCCACTTTTATTTTAATTGAGTCTCTCAACCAAATATCAAAAGGAGCGTTCCATCCAACCTTCTTTTTGTTTCTTATTACATCATTTGGCAAGATATCTTTAAGTGCTTTTCGTGCTATATTTTTTGTTGAACCATTTTTATATTTAATTTTATGTGGTGATGAAATACCAAAGTTCATTAGATCTTGATCAAGATAAGGTCTGATAGTCTTAACCCTGTAAAATTGACTATTATAGTACTCTGCGTATAGAGCTGGAGGTATGGCCTCAATAAAGAGGTCTTGATAAATTTTATTATGTAAGTATGAACTATATTTGTTTGGTAATGAATATTTTTTAAAATACTTTTTAGAAAAGTTTTTTTTAAAAACATCTATATATGAAAAATAGCGATCATTTGGTAATTTGTTATATCCTTTGTGTTTGATATCTAAAAATCTTTTAAATTCGTGCTTTAAAACTCTTAAATTTTTAGGGTAAGTATTTGTACCATGGTATTTAATCCAACCATCTAAGTGCATTTTAATGATATTTGAATTAAAATTTAATCCATATATTTTTATTAAATCTGCAAAGAAAAATATATATTCCTCTATCTCTCCACAATTTACTTCATCACCACCTAGCCCAGAAATACAAGTTTGACTTTTAATATCTAATCTTAGTTTTTTGAGCAAGATACCATGAAGTAATTGGGTTATTGTACAAAAAGGTATTGGAGAATATTCTAGATAGGTATTCATATGCTCTAAAATTTGATTTTTTTCTATCACAATTTTTGACCATTTTTTACATTTCTCTTTTGTTATAGTATTTATATCTTTAGTTTCATCGTACTCTGTTTTTTCGTTAAAAGATGTGGTAACGGCATGTACTTTTTCATTAAAAATTTTTTTATAAAGGCTAATTACGGATGAAGAATCGATACCTGAACTTAAAGTAAAGACTTTATTTGAATTTCTATCTAACTTCGTCTTAATGGACTTCGATAGTAAATATTTAAAATCATCATAAATTTTATTATCAATTTTGGTTGAGAGTGGAGATAATTTTAAATCTAAATCCCAATATTTTTTTTTGGAAATTCTATTATCTTTGATTTCTATAAAGTATCCATTATTCAAAGTTTTTACATTTTTATAAAATGAACAGTGATCTGATAAATAATGATATCTGTAGTGTGATCCTACGAATAGAGCATTTTGATATAAATCAGGCTTAAGATTACTTATTTTTAGTGACTTAATAAGCCTAGGATCATCAGTTATAACCTTATGATCTTTGTTGCTAAAATAATAAATAGGCACCTGTCCAAATCTATCTCTATAAAAAATCATATTTCCATCTTTTTTTGATACAGTTAATAAACAACAATCTTGATTAAGAGAGAATTTATTTCGATATAGTTGATTAAGTATTTTAGACTTATTAATTCTCGATTGATCTACTTTAATAAAAAAAAAAATAAAATCTTTATTTTCATTTAATTTTGAAAAACTATATAAATATTTGTTTTTAATTTTTTTATATTTTTTTAATGGTAATTTATTTTTCGATATAGATATAAAAATTTTATTTTTTGAATATGACATTAAATATCATACTCATCTAACCAAATAAGTATTTCAGAGTTTTGTTCTTTTAAATATTTTTTAAAATCTTTCATTTTAGTTTTATGTACTAAATTTATAAAGGTTCTATTATAATTCTTGCTATGTACAAATGCAGTTTTAAAATTATTTTTTTTTAAAGTGTAATTAACAGAATTTGTTAAATAAAAACCCCATTTTTTTTTTATAATATCATTTGAGACATTTTTTCTAAAATTTAATGAGAATTGCTCATCAATTTTTAATTCTATATAACCGCAATCTTTTAGTTTAATGCCTTTTAATGGTTTAAATTCTCTTGGTATTTTTTTTTTAGAAAATTTCATTTTATTAATTCGAATAATAAAAAATTAAATGGGGAAACACTACTACTAAAATTATTAAATAATAAATGAGATGTAATAATTACAAAATTAAAGCCAATAGATAAGATACCATAAACTTTAAGATTATTTGTATTAATATCATGTATAATTATATTTTCATTGAACCTTAAATAAATTAATATAAAAATAAACAGGTTGAGCATCAGAGTTGCATCTACTCGATAGTAATCCACAAATGTAATAAATATCTCAACTATTAGTGGAATGAAAATACTAATAAAGAAAAGTAAGTCGTAAATATTTTTACTGTCATTTTTAACTCTGTATAAAAAAAAGATACTAATAACTATGAATGGAATGTTATTAAATATTAAAGTTATTAATGTGAATGGTCTGCAGAGCATTTTATCAATACAGAAAAAGGAGTCGAAGCCCACAAACAAATCTTTTAGTGGGTTATAAAAAAAGGTTTCTAATACTCCAATATTCAGTTCAAAATTAGAGCTTATAGATAAAATTTCTTGCATTCTTAT
>CACLUX010000020.1 GCA_902610255.1 uncultured Alphaproteobacteria bacterium
GGGTGCATCGGGCCTATTTGAAGCGACCAACCTTTGAAACATAAAAAATCTACTACTCGTCGTAATTTATTTTATTTAAAATATTAATAACAGCTTTTCGATTTTCAGCTATTTTTAATAAATCAATATTGTCAAACTTAGCACCTCCTGCTAATTCATTCACACCATCTGATAAAGGTACATCGGGTGAAACAGGAAATTCATTATTGTCATTTGCGTATATGGCCTGAGCTTTTTGACTAACTAAGAAATCCAAAAGTTTTTCAGATTTTTCTCTAGAACTTTCTTTAAGTAAAGCTATACCAGAAATATTAACATGAGTTCCTCTATCCTTTTGGTTAGGAAAAACAATTGTTGCTTTCTCTAGCCATATCTTTTGTTCTTCATTATTGAGCATCTTGAAATAATAATAATGGTTGCCGATACTTAGATCACAAACCCCTGCATATATTGCTTTGACTTGGTCTCTGTCGTTACCCTGAGGTTTTCTAGCTAAATTTGCTTTTAAATTAATCAAATAATTCTCTAACCACTCCTCACCATGATGAGCCATCAAAGATGCAAACAATGAAACATTATATGGGTGAAAACCAGATCTTGTACATATTCTTCCTTTATATTTTTCAGATACTAAATCCTCATAAGTAATATCATTAAGACCTAAATCTTTATTCACGTATATAATCCTTGCTCTTTGAGTAAGGCCTATCCAATTATCACTTTGGAGATGAGAGGGCACAGCAGAAGAATTATTAATTTTAATTGAGGCTCCTGCTTCAGCTACATCAATTAATCTTGATATATCTGATGCTAAGAATACGTCAGCTACAGGCTTATCTTTTTCTAAAATAATTTTTTGAACTAAGCCTTTCTTGGAATATATCCATTCAACATCAATACCAGTTTGACTCTCAAATTCATTTAAAAGAGGTTCAATTAACATTGGTTGTCTTTCTGAGTAAATTTTTAATAAATCATCCGCATGTGCACCACTAAAACCAATAAAGAAATTAATTACTAAAATCTTTATTAAAAAAGAAATTAAATTTTTCATATCATATTACTAATCTCAAATTGAAAAAATCTAAATACAAAAAAAAATGAATGTTACAAATGAATAAAAAAAAACTATTTCTGAAATGAACTACAGATTAAAAATTTACTTTTTTTTTAAATTTATAACTAGTGAATATTCTTCAAGAAGTGATAAGCAAGCTGGTATAGGAAGATCTTTGTGAAGCTCTTTGCAATCGTCATAATCATAGATTCGGTTTTCTTCTTGATTATAAACATGTATGTGATCGGTAGTATTAGTGTCGTAAAATGATTGTTTATCAACAACGATTTGTTTTAAATATCCTTTATCAACAAGGGTATTTAGATTTTCATAAAGAGTAGTCAGAGAAAAATAACTTCTATTGTCTTTTAAAATTTCATTAATTTGATTAATAGAAAAATGTTTATGATTTCCATCAAAAATTGACTTTAAAAGCACCACTCTCTGTTTGGTCTGTCTCCAGCCACAATTTTCTAAGACCACATCAATGTCTTTTTTACAAGCGTTTGATAAGTTCATAAGAGTTAAACTATGTTAAATTTCATTATTTATCAATACTTTCAGGATAAAAATTAAAGACAAAATAGCACTATTAGATTGAAATGAGTTTTAAATAACTTTGTTTAGTTAGCTGTATCAAGGCTTACTCATGTTAGTGACATTCACTTTATTTTTTTTTTGAGAGTTCAATTGATAAATAACATTTACTCTATCAATAAATGATATTGGATAATATTTTTCCTCGACAAGTCTTTTTATTCTAAGATTACAAACTTTATTTTTAATTTTTCTCATAGGCATATAAAATGCCTATAAGAAAGACATGTAAATTAGTTTTTTTTTAGCCTTTAAGTTTCTATGAATATTTCAATTTTCTGAAACTTATTTCAAATTTTATTAGTGACAATCTTTAATTGAATTTGCAATTCCATTAATTAGATCACTATACATTGAAGGTCCAGCATCTATATAAGCTCCCAAAGGATCCATTACACCAGTAGAAATTTTCATATCATTCCCGATAGTTTCAATTATTTTTGGATTATATTGAGGTTCAGAAAAAATACATTTAATACCTTTGTCATTTATAACATCTTGTATATCTGCTATTTGTTTAGCTCCTGGTAAAACATCTGGATTTAAAGTCAATGCTCCAGCAGGAATTACTCCAAATCTATTCTCAAAATATTGGTAAGCATCGTGAAATACAATATAGCTAATATCTTTTGATAATTCTTTTTCTACACTATTGATTAAATTATCTAGTTCCAATGTTGCCCCTGCAGTATTAACTGAATATTGTCTTTGACCATCTGGATCTATTTTAATTAATTCGTCTCGGATAATTTTAACCATTTCTTTAGCATTTTCTGGGTCTAGCCAAATGTGTGGATCAAACTCACCGTGTGCATGCGCATGTGCGTCCTTGTGATCGTCATCGTGACCTTCATGTTCATCTTCATGGCCATCATGATCATCATCGTGATCGTCGTCCTTGTGACCATGATCATCCTCATCCTCATGGCCTTCATGTTCATCTTCATGGCCATCATGATCATCAAAAATATTTTTTTCTCTAAATTTTAATTTTTCTATAGATGATAGCTCCATAAATGAAATAACTTGTGCTTTCTCAGCAAGTGAGTCTAAAGGTTTTTCCATAAAAGCCTCTAAATCCTCGCCAATCCAAAAAATAATATCAGCTTCTTCAATCATTTTTGCATGAGATGGTTTAAAAACAAATGTGTGAGGATTATTTGTACCTTCAATAATTAATTGAGGTTCTCCTCTTGTTTCCATAATTCTTGATATCAATGAATGCAAAGGCTTTATTGTAGTGACTACTTTAATGTCCGTTTTCACATCTGCATGAGAATTAAAACTTAAAAATAAAAAAGAAAGTCCGAAAAATATTGATCTTTTGAAAAAATTCATATTAATTACCACCTCTAATGTTATACTATTACATATGTAATAATATAACACTATTAATAAGTCAAATTAAAAAATGAATAAGAGTCTGGTTGAATTAAATAATTGTGGAGTCTTTAGAAATCATAAATGGTTAGTGCGGGGTGTTTCCTTAAAAGTCTCACAAGGAGAAATTGTAACACTAATCGGCCCCAATGGATCAGGTAAATCAACTACTGCTAAAATGTCTTTAGATATTTTAAAACCTGATGAAGGTACAAACACAATTAAAAAAGATATTAGAATTTCATATGTACCACAAAAAATTTCAATTGATTGGTCTTTACCCTTGAGGTCAATAGATTTTGTTAATTTAGTAACAAAGCATAAAACTAGTGAAATAAATGATGCACTTGGAATTACAGGTATCCAACATCTGATTAATGAAGATGTAAGAAATTTATCAGGAGGTGAATTTCAACGATTACTCATGGCCCGTGCCATAGCTAAAGAACCCCATTTTCTGGTATTAGATGAACCTGTTCAAGGGGTAGACTATTCTGGAGAGATTGCTTTATACAAAACAATTCAAGAAATTGTAAAAAAAATTAATTGTGGCATTCTTTTGATATCGCATAACTTACATGTAGTTATGTCTCAAACTGATTATGTTATTTGTCTCAATGGGCATGTTTGCTGTTCTGGTATTCCCAGTTCAGTTATAAAAGATCAAGAATACATTAAGCTATTTGGTAGTAATATTGATCCTACTTTATCGCTGTATAAGCATAATCATGATCATCATCATTTGCCTGATGGGAGCATAGATAAGGCGGATAAAAATAAATAATGTTTGATGATTTTATTATTAGAGCGTTTGCAGCAGGTATTGGTTTGGCATTAATTACAGGCCCACTTGGATGTTTTATTATTTGGAGGAGACTATCTTATTTTGGTGACACAATCGCCCACTCTGCATTGTTAGGTGTTGTTATCGCTTATGCGATGAATTTTAATCTGATCATTGCAGTTTTTGCTGTTTCTTGCTTTATTGCTTTATCACTACTTTTTTTACAAAAAAGAACCAATCTACCTGATGATGCATTACTAGGTCTTTTAGCACATTCAGTTTTAGCAATTGGTTTAGTTCTATTAGGCATACTTTCGTTTATAAGAATTGATCTTATGGGTCTACTTTTTGGTGATATTTTATCAGTAAACATCACTGATGTTTTGTTCGTTTGGATTGGTGGAAGCATTGTTTTGATAGTGTTAATACTAATTTGGAGGCCTCTATTTGCTGCAACTGTAAATTTAGAATTAGCTAAAGCAGAAGGTTTAAATGCTGATCTAGCTAATGCTATTTTTACAATTCTAATTGCCAGCGTAATAGCAATTTCAATTAAAATTGTTGGAATATTATTAATTACAGGTCTTCTAATAATACCTGCTGCTGCCTCTAGAAATTTATCATCTACCCCTATACAAATGGCAATAATTTCATCAGTTATAGGACTTGTTTCAGTTGTCCTCGGATTACAAACTTCAATGATTTGGAATTCTCCGACAGGTCCAACTATACTAGCAATAGCATTAGGTGTCTTTATCTTAACTCTAATACCTCTGAAAAAATTGCTAATTTCAAAAAAAAAAATAGAATTGTCAAATTAAGATGAGTTCAACACATACACATTCTAAAAAAAATCAAAGTTTGACCAAAAATCAAAGAATTGTTCTTGATCTCTTACAAAATAGTGGTGAGCCTTTAAAGGCATACTTTATATTAGACAGTCTGAAAAAGGAGGGTTTAAACTCACCTCTTCAAGTTTACAGAGCTTTAGATAAATTGGTTGAATTAGGAAAAATTCACAAAATTGAGAGTATTAACTCATTTATAATATGTAATAACTCAAACTGTGCGAGCAATACCGCTTTTACCATTTGCGAGAGATGTGGAAAGGTAAAAGAGATTAAAAATAAATATTTAAAGGATAGTGTCAGTGATTTGGTTAAGGATAATCAATTAGAAATCACAAGGTATAACCTTGAATTTTATGTTTTGTGTAAGTCTTGCAAAATAAATTAATCAAAAACTAATCCTCAAATAAATCCCTATTTTATTGCATTTTTGACTATTGACATAAATAAAGACCTATATATATTGACCGACTTATTATGTACGCAGTTCTTAAATCAGTTGGTAAGCAATTTAAAGTGTCTCCAGGAGATGTTTTAAAGATTGATAAAATAGAGGGTAACGTTGGTGATACAATATCTTTTAAAGATATCGTTGCAGTTGGAAATGGAGATAAGTTTGAACTTGGTTCTCCAGCTGTAAAAGGTGCTGAAGTATCTGCAAAATTACTGTACCAGACAAGGGACGATAAGATTAGAGTTTTTAGAAAAAATAGAAGAAAACATTTTCAAAGAACTAAAGGTCATCGTCAATATATCTCTATACTAAAGGTCATGGCAATCAAGTCAGCCATAGGAGAAGAAAGCTTTAAAGAGCCGGTAAAGAAAGCTGCGCCGAAAGCAGAAACTCCAAAAAAAGTTGAAAAAAAGGCTGAATCTCCAAAAAAT
>CACLUX010000021.1 GCA_902610255.1 uncultured Alphaproteobacteria bacterium
TGGCAAAGAATTTATGCTGCTAAAGATAATAAAACGCTTAGTATTGGCTTAGTTATATCTGCTTTAATTATATTTATAATTGTTTATTTCATTGGATACTCTGGACTAGTTTCAATCTCACTTTACTCAATGGATGATCCTGATTTAACATTTGTGAAACTTTTCGGTTTACTCGAGACTTCATTTATAAAATACATTTTTGTAATATTAGCTGCTTCTCTTGTATTGAGTAGTATTGATACATTAATAAATGCGATAAATTCTCAGATTGTCTCCCTAAGCACAAGTTACTCCTTAAAATCCTCTTCAAATTTATACTTTATTATTGTTTTCTTGGTGGCAGTTTTCATACTATCCTCGCAAGGCTACAATGTCTTATACGTCTTCTTAATTGCTGATTTAATTTGTTGTTGCTTAGTTTTACCTTTTCTGTTGGGATTATTTGGTTTTAATATCTCTACAAAACAAATATATATAATCTCTTTTTTGAGCTTACTACTGGGAGTATTAATATTTCCTGATCCCTCATTCAGCAAAAATATAATGAGCGATTTTCTAAATATTAATTTCACATTTATTAATAACTATAAATTATTCTCATCATTTTTAGTGCCAATTCTATTTTCAACAATATTGACACTTTTGATGAAAAGGAAAGGTATATAATGGAACATATTTATAATGATTTAAAAAACTTAAGGCATAAAGGAGCGCTTGTACATTGTATTACAAATTACGTGGCAATGAACATAAACGCTAATATTCTTCTCTCTATCGGAGCATCTCCTTTGATGTCTCATGCAACAAATGAACTTAAAGAAATAGCTGCTATATCGTCTTGTCTTGTTAATAATATTGGAACGTTAGACGATAATTGGAGGCCTAGCTTTTTAGAGGCTTCTAAATATTATGTTGAACAAGAAAAACCAATCATATTAGACCCTGTGGGTTCAGGCGCGAGTAAGTTAAGAACACAAACTTCTCTTGACATTATTAAAAGCTCTAAAAACTTAATTATTAGAGGAAACGCATCTGAAATTCAATCACTAGTAGATCAAAATAAAATATCTTCAAAGGGAGTTGACTCATCAATTGAAAGTCACGCAGCTATTGAGTCTGGAAAAATTTTATCTAGCGAGAATAATTGTGTTGTATTTATAAGCGGTAGTGATGACTTTATTATCTATGAAGATAATGTCACTAAGATTTCAAATGGATCGAGTGTAATGACGAAGGTTACAGCTATTGGTTGCTCTTTATCGTGCATAGTAGGAGCATTTGCTACTGTAGGTGAAAGTTTATATAAATCTGCGATAAGCTCAGCGGCTATTTTTTCAATCGCAGGAGAACTCGCAGCATCAAAATCAGAGGGGCCAGGAGATTTTCAAGTAAATTTCTTGAACAAATTAAATAATATTACAGAAAAAGAAATTTTAGATAATTTAAAGATTACTAGTGTTTAAATTTTGTTTTGTTACTGACGATAAACTTACACCATTAAGTAAGTTGGATAATTATTTGAAAATAATATTTGAGAGTAAGGTCGATTGTATTCAATTAAGGTTTAAAAATTTAAAAACAATTGATTTATACAACTTAGGAAAAGATTTAAAAAAAGATTGTGTTAAATTTAAAAAAACTCTCATTGTCAATGATCGTGTGGATATTGCAAAATCTATAAATGCTCATGGTGCGCATGTTGGTATGGATGATTTACCCTATAATCAAGCTAGAAAAATATTGGGAAGAAAATCTATAATAGGAGTTTCAGCAAGTAATAAAAATGAATTCATAAAGGTAAAAAAGTTAAAGGGAGTTGACTACATAGGTGTTTCAGCCTTCTCGTCTAATACAAAAAAAGAAATGAAAAATTATTTTGGTTTAAGCGGGCTTAAAATTTGTGCTAAAGCTACAAAAATTCCTTTAATAGCAATAGGAGGAATCAATATTAGTGATGTAAATAGTATACTTAAACTAAAAATCCATGGTGTTGCTATGATATCCTCTTTATTAAAAGGTAATATTAAAAAGAATTGTATAGATGTAAGTAAAATTATTTCAAGTCATGAAAAGATATAAAACTGTATTAACAATTGCAGGATCTGACTCATCAGGAGGGGCAGGTATCCAAGCTGACATTAAAACTATAACATACTTTAAATGTTATGCGATGTCTGTAATTACTGCTTTAACTGCACAAAATACTCAAGAGGTCAAAAGTATTTTTAATACAACCCCTAAGTTCATAAGAGAACAACTTAATACGACGTGTAGTGATATTAAACCAGACTCAATAAAGATTGGTATGTTAAGTGATAAAAAAATTATTCAAGAAATTTCAAAATTTATTGACAACTATAAAATATCTAAAGTTGTTTTAGACCCTGTTATGGTTTCAACATCTGGTTATTTACTCTTAAAGAAAAGCGCTATATCAAGTTTAACTAAAAACCTTATAACAAAATCTATGATAATTACTCCTAATTTGAAGGAGGCAGAAATTCTTACAAATACCAAGATTAATAGTAAAGATGATATGATTAATGCAATTCAAATTTTAGAAAAAATTGGCGCTAAGGATATACTGATCAAAGGTTTAATTAAAAATGGAAAAATATTCGACTGTCTATTTATAAAAAAAAATAAAAAAATTCACTTTTTTGAGTCTAGTATCATTAAAAGTAAAAACACACATGGAACTGGGTGTACTTTATCGTCAGCAATTGCTTCGAATTTAGCTTTAGGTGAAGATATTTTAAATTCTGTCAAAAAATCAAGAAATTATATAAAAAGAGCCATAATTAAAGGAAGTTTGTATAAAATTGGTAAAGGTAGCGGCCCGGTTTATCATTTTTAACTTTAAATTTAGAAAAATTGCTATAAAAAGTTTACCAATATTTAGGCTTATTATTTGAATACTAATTAAAAAAATCTCATAAAATTTTTAACTATGTTTGGATACGCTAAATATTTACTACTTAAGATTAAGAAAGGACTATAAATGGCTACAGGAACAGTGAAATGGTTTAACCCAAAAAAAGGATATGGGTTTATTGCCCCTGATGGAGAAGATAAAGATATCTTTGTCCACATCACAGCTGTTCAACAAGCAGGTTTAGACCGCCTCGATGAAGGCGACAAAGTCGAATTTGAAGTTGTTGAAGACAAAGGCAAATCCAAAGCAGATCAGTTAAAAAAAGTTTAATTGATTTTGCGAATACTTTTTATTTTATCGTAGGCTTGATTTATCTCGGATAGTCTGTCTTCAGATTTAATGATTAATTCTTGAGGAACACCCTGTGCCCTTAATTGGTCAGGGTGTAACTCTTTGCTTAGCTGTATCCATCTCTTTCTAATTTCACCATCAGAAAAACTTTTCTCAACTCCTAAAATTTTGTATGGATCAATTTGTTTATCCAGCCACATAGTTTTTATGCTTTCATATTGAGCTTTATTTAGTCCAAAATAATCAGAACAATTTTGAATAAATACTATTTCTGAGTCGCTGATTTCACCATCAGCCTCTGCGATATAAAAAAGTAAGTTTAAAATTTGCTCCAAAACTTGAGGCTGTCCAGGAAATAGCATTCCTATTTGTTGAGCATATTGATGATAGTCATCAGAGCTTTTTTTAGCTTCATTAAATATTTTGCTAACATCGCTTTGAAAATCAGGAGGTATTTTAAATTTTTCTTTAAAGGCGCTTATTTCATCAGTTGTAACTTGACCATCTGCTTTAGCCAGTTTAGCTGCTAAAATAATTATACCTATCGTTATAATTTCTTGTGGTGAATTAGAGGCTATATTAGAGTCAGATTTTTGGTTTCGAATACGATCAACACTGTGACCCGCTATTACACCTAACATAGCTCCGATTGGCCCCCCAAGAGCAAAACCAAAAGTCCCAGCTAAAAGTTTTCCCCATATACTCATCTAAAATTTATTTTTTATAAGTCTTATTAATTATTTAAGCCATTCGTTAGTTTTGTTAATGTCCTTAAGACTGCTTTCTGTGCCATGAGAAAAATGTTTGCTCATATCAGGGTAATATTTATAAGAAATTGGTTTTCTACCCATAGCAACTGCCATTTCTCTTACATGATGAGGGTCGGCACCGCAACAAATACCAATAAAATTTACATTGATGTCCATACATTGTTTGGTGAATTCAGCCATTTCAAACCTGTTACATGTTAATCCATCAAGAGCAATATGAGAAACATTACCATCTAAACAATTACAATTTGGATCCTCTATATACATGTGTGTTGGGAATTCTTCAGTTGTTCTATATGGAACAGGTAATGCAGCCACATGGCATGAGACTTTTTCTCTAATGCTTGGCAGCAGTTTCATTGTCATTTCAGGACCACGATAACAATTAAGGCCAACTACATCAGCACCATGGTCTTCCAAAATTTTACAGGCCTCTGCAGCACTATGGCCTTCTCTTGTTTTGTCACCTTTAGGTATCGCAAGATTTACGACAGCTATTAAACCTGCATTTTTAATTTCCTTTAATGCTAATTTAGCTTCTTCAGTCCAATTAATTGTTTCAGCAATAACAAAATCAACATTAGCTTCTTTTGCCCAAGCTATTTGTTCTTCAAACATTTTTTGACAATCAATGTGAGATTGTTTGTCATCAGGGTCATAAATATTAGTATTAGCTACATTACCAGCTATCATTAAATCTAACTGGGGAAACTCAGCTGCAGCATTTTTTGCAATTTCTAATGCATTTTTTTGAAGAGGTTCTAATAATTCTTCCTTTCCAATCAAACGCAACTTTTCTCTGTGACCGTAATAAGTAAATGCTTGAACAACATCACTACCAGCCCTAATAAACTCTCTATGAAGTTGAGTTACTACTTCAGGATTATCAAGAACAACCTCAGGAACGTAAGTTCCTGCCTGTAAATATCCTCTTCTCTCCATTGCAAAAAGATAGCCTTCTGCACACAAAATAGGTCCTTCATTGAGTCTCCGTATTAAATCCATATTACCTCCTAAATAAATATCTAGATTATTATAGCTTTTAAAAAAAATTCTATAAAAAATTTCAAATGTTTTTGGATTTTATCCGTAGAAAATAATTCAAAGATCAGTATGTTTTAATCAAATGGGATTTGAAAATAAAATCAAGAGTCTTCCAATATGGAAAAATCTTGAAAATATTGAAC
>CACLUX010000022.1 GCA_902610255.1 uncultured Alphaproteobacteria bacterium
TAGGACACCCTATTGGCTGTTCAGGTGCAAGAATTATTACAACCTTGTCTCATCAACTCAGAAGAACAAAACAAAAGTTTGGTGTTGCAAGTATGTGTATCGGTGGTGGTCAGGGCCTAGCAATTGCCATTGAAAACTTAAAATAAAAAATCAAAGTGAGTGTTTCTCTTAAAGCAGCCATATTTTTATGTTTTGCCTCCTTATTTTGGTCAGGCAATTTTATAGTAGGAAGATTATCCTCAGTTGAGGAATTAGTATCACCGCTATCATTATCTTTTTACAGATGGGTAATTGCTTTAATTATTTTAACTCCCTTTTGTTTAAAAAATGCCTTAGTTGATTTGCCCCTTTTAAAAAAACAACCAGGAATGGTTTTTTTGATTATTTTAACTGGTCCAACGCTTTTCAATACATTAACTTATATTGGTCTAACAGCGACAACTGTTATTAATTCTTTATTAGTTATTTCGACAACCCCCATGTTGATAATCCTTTTAAATAAATTGATTTATAAAAATCAAACAAACTTATTTCAAATGTTAGGTGTCATTTTATCTCTTATTGGTGTTAGTTATGTTATAACAAAAGGTAACTATCAAAATATTTTTGACTCGAAATTTTACTCTGGAGATTTATTCATTTTACTTGCTGTTATATCTTGGGCATTGTATTCAATATTTCTAAAAAAAAATGAAACAGGTGTTTCAGGATTTAGTTTTTTATATTTATCATTTGTATTCACAGTAATCTTACTCTTACCTGTTTATTTATATGACATTATAATTCAAAATAATTTCATAGCATTTGACTACAAAACCTTATTAGTAATTGGCTATACCGGAACTTTTCCTAGTATTTTGTCATATATTTGCTGGAATACCGGGGTGGCTTTAATTGGCCCAAATAAATCAGGTCCTTTTCTACACTTAATGCCTATTTTTGGTGGAATTCTTGCATATTTAGTCTTTCAAGAAACATTACAGAGTTATCATTACGCTGGAATTTTATCTGTGATTGTTGGTATAATGATTACTAATAAAAAATAATTAATTATTTCTAATATTAGGAGGGGAATATTTATGGCAAAAAAGAAGACAAACAATAAGACCATGAAAAGAAGAAATTTCCTTAAAGGTGCAGGTGCTGCAGCACTGGGCGCCGCAGCAGTTTCTTCATTTCCAGCACCAGCAATATCAGGTGGACACATGGAATGGATTGCATGTTCTGCTTTTGGTAAAGCAGGAGGTCTTGGTAAAGCAATAGATAGATTTGCAAGTTACGTTAACAATGCTTCTGATAAATTAAAAATTACTGTTTATCATGGTGGTGAATTAGTACCACCACTTGAGTCATTGGACGCAGTAAGATCTGGTGCTGCTCAAATGGCATATGGTGCAGGTTATTATTGGACAAACATTAGTATGGCACCATCATTTTCAGCAGCTTTACCTTTTGGTTTAACAGCTCAAGAACAAAATGCTTGGTGTTACTATGGTGGTGGAATTGAAGCAGCAGACAAAGCTTATAATGCTATCGGTGTAAAATTTCTTCCAATGGGTAATACTGGTAACCAGATGGGTGGTTGGTTTAATAAAGAAATTAATTCTCTTGCAGACTTTGAAGGCTTAAAAATCAGAATGCCTGGTCTTGGTGGAGAGGTATTAAAATCTTTTGGTGCCAATACAGTTCTTTTGGCTGGAGCGGATGTGCTTCCATCACTTGCCTCAGGTGCGATTGATGCAACAGAATGGATTGGTCCTGCTGCTGACTTAGGTAAAGGATTACACCAAGCAGCTAAATATTACTATAACCCAGGATGGCATGAGCCAGCTACTATTTTAGATTGTTCAATAGATATGTTTGAGTGGGAAAAACTTGATGACGCAACTAAAGAGTTAGTCACAATTGCAACTAAAGCAGTTAACATGGAAGTTTTATCTATGTTCCAAGCTGCAAACGATAGTTCGTATCAAAAACTTATTAATGAGCATGGTGTTCAAATGAGACAATTACCAGATCCAGTTATGAATGCATTGGGTCAAAGAGCAGGAGAGGTTTGTAGCTCAATAGCAGCGGAAGACCCTGTTTCTCAGGCTCTTTTCTCACACATTGTTGAATTTAGATCATCAATTCTGAGATGGACAAATACATCTGAAAAAGAGTACATGAGAGTAAGAAGCCTCCCATTTACTTATCCATCAGCATAAATACAAAATTAAAATCATCCCCGATACCTATTCGGGGATGGTCTTTTTACTATTATTAGAACATTTTATTTGGCAACCAAGTTGCTATTTCAGGATAAAAACCAACAATTAAAATAGCTAATACTTGAATACCAATGAAGGGAATTACCCCTCTGTACATGTTTCTAGTTTTAATACTACTTGGGGCCACTCCTCTTAAAAAAAATAAAGAAAATCCAAACGGAGGTGTTAAAAAACTAGTTTGTAAATTGAGTGAAATAAGAATACCTAACCACAAAGGGTCCGCTCCGTTTGCTATCAATATTGGGCCAACTAATGGAACGATGACAAAAATTATTTCGATATAGTCCAGAAAAAAACCTAATAGAAAAATTACTATCATTACTAAAATGAGTGCTGCATAAAGTCCACCAGGTAGAGTTCCAAGAAAATGCTCTATCATTTCATCACCACCAAAACCACGAAACACAAGAGAAAACATTGAGGCACCAATTAAAATTACAAATACAAATGAACTAAGTTTTACAGTTCCTAAAGCTGTCTCTTTAATGTTCTTGAAATTTAATTCACCCTTTAACAGTGCAATTATCGCAGCCCCAACAGCTCCAACTGATGCAGACTCTGTGGGGGTAGCTATTCCAAATAAAATTGAGCCTAAAACTAGCACAATAAGAGTTATGGGAGGTACAACTGATTTAGCAGCTTCAATGTATATCTCAGTTCTTGACTTGGTAGTTTCAACAGGTGGACAACTTAATGGGTTTATTCTAGCGTATATGAAAATAAAAATTATAAATAAGACTACTAACATTAATCCAGGTAGAATAGCACCAGCAAATAAATCAATTGCTGTAACCGGATCTGGAGCTAAATTACCAACTAACATCGCTGCTTCTTCATTTGCGCCTTGTAAAATTGTTGCAAGTAAAACCAAAACAATTGAGGGGGGTATTATTTGTCCTAATGTACCAGCGGCACAAATTGTGCCTGTGGCTATTTTTTGATCATAGCCAGCTTTCATCATTGAGGGTAAAGATAACATTCCCATTGTAACAACTGTTGCACCAACAATGCCTGTTGATGCAGCTAACAACATACCCACTATTACAACTCCTATTCCAAGACCTCCTTTTGTTGTCCCAAAAAGTTCTCCAATTGAATGTAATAGTCCGGCTGCAATTTTTGTTTTTTCTAACATTATTCCCATAAAAATGAATAGGGGCACAGCCACAAGGGGCTCATTAATCATTGTTCCAAAAATGCGTTGAGGAAAAAATCCTAGCATTCTGAAATTAAATATTTCCAGAGCATCTCCTAAAAATCCAAACAGAAGAGCTGTTCCAGCGAGTGTAAAAGCAACGGGAAAACCGAAAAGTAATAACCCCAATGTTGTTACAAACATTACAATTGCTAAAATTTCAGGACTAATCATGATTTATTATCAGATAAATGGTAGTTTGAAAGTGTTAGTATTGATTTAATTACATTAGAGACTAATTGAAGAAATAAAACTAAACAAAACCATAGTATTGCACTTTTTAAAATATATAAAGCAGGCATACCGCCCGCTTCTCTAGAAACCTCCCCCATTAAAAAAGATCTATATACAAAGGGATAGCTGTAATTCCAAATAATATATAAAAAAGGTAAAAGTAAAAAAATATTTCCAAATAGATCAACAGTGGCTTTATATTTTTTTGATGCCTCTCGGTAAAAGACATCTATTCTGACATGTTCATTAGCTAAATAAGTAAAACCAGCACCCAACATAAAAACAAAACTATGAAGCCAAACATAAACTTCTTGCATCCATATAAATCCAATATTGAACCCATATCTTAAGACGACAACAGTGAATACAACTATTACCATAGAGAAAACAAAAAAAGCACATAGATATCCTATGATTGTATTAAATCGATCAATAAATTTGGATAATTGTGCCAAAGCAGACATAGCAGCAGATTATATATAGACAATAAACATATTAAAGAGAGTATATTGATAGGTCGTGGTGCCAACTTTATATGAATAAAGCTTTCTCATGCGGGGTGAGATTCGGCACATTTAAACAAAAATGTTCACGACCTAATTGAATTTTAATTGAATATAGGGCTTTTTCAGAACCTTTATTTTAATGAATCGGCAATTTGATTAACATTTTTTCCACAGCCTCATTTATTCATGTAACGCATGAATTAATAAAATAATAGTTTTTTACTATAAGACATTTTTAAATATATTGCCTTTCTATGGCTCCGATATCACCCCATTTGCAAATATATAGGCCTTTTTTGACAATGGTATTTTCTATCTCCAGCAGGATAGGAGTAATTGCATTTGCATTTTCTTTACCTTTTTTTGCAATTTGGTTAGGAAGCTTAAATTTTCTCCCTCAACTTAATCAAGTATTAACATTGTTGATAAACTCGCTACCTATAAAGCTAATATTTGTCTTTTGGTTTTTTATCTTTAATCATCATTTGTTAAACGGTTTTAAATATTTCTTATGGTCATTTTCAATTGGAATGGATCTTAAAAATGTCTACTTAGTGACATATCTTATTCTAGTAGCAAATATTATAATGACTTTGATTTTTACTTGGATGATATTTTAATGAAAGCTTCTCAAAAATGGAAAATAGAAAGAATTTTATATCTAGCGTTAATTCCTATTAGTTATTGGTTTATTTTATTTTTTTTAAGTTCTTACTCTGATGCAAATTCTCTCAATATCTCATTATCTACTTACACTAATAAGATTTTATTATTAATTTTTTTTATCATATCAATGCTTCATATTAGAATTCAACTGGGCAAAGTTTATGAGGATTATTTTCAATTAAATAAAATGAAACTTTATTCTTT
>CACLUX010000023.1 GCA_902610255.1 uncultured Alphaproteobacteria bacterium
TCTAAATCAAATCCAACTGTAATTGTTCGATCTACAATTCCAGTAGGTTATGTGAATAAAGTACAAAAGATATTTCCTGATCTTGAAATTATTTTTGTACCTGAATTTTTAAGAGAGGGAAGAGCTTTAAAGGATAGTCTTTATCCTTCAAGAATTGTAATAGGCTCACATTCTGAAAAAGGAAAAGGTTTTGCAAAATTATTAAAAGATGCATCTCTTGATAAAAATGTTCAAATAATTTATACAAATTCTAAAGAAGCAGAGTCATCAAAATTATTTTCTAATGCCTATTTAGCAATGCGAGTAACATTTTTTAATGAACTAGACTCATTTGCAATGTCAAAAGAATTAAATACAAAAGAGATTATTAAAGCTGTAAGTTTAGATCCTAGGATAGGAGATTTTTACAATAATCCTTCATTTGGATACGGGGGGTACTGTCTACCAAAAGATACAAAACAATTATTAGCAAACTTCGATAAAGTTCCCCAAAAAATTATGGAGGCTATCATAGAGTCAAATTCAATGCGAAAAGATTTCATTGGTTTAGAGATTGCAAAATTAAAACCTAAAACAGTGGGTGTTTATAAACTCATTATGAAAGAGGGATCAGATAATATAAGAGAGTCAAGTATGCAAGGCATTATGAAAAGAGTTAAAGCTAAAGGTATAAGGGTGATAGTCTACGAACCTTTAATCAAAGATAAACAATTTTTCAATTCAGAAGTTTATCAAGATTTAGAATTATTCAAAAAAGATGCTGATTTAATTCTTTGCAATAGAAGCCATTCAGAGCTAAATGATGTACAAGACAAGATCTTTACGAGAGACTTGTTTAACCAAGATTAAGACAAAGACTATAATTTCTATAAATTTATTAAAAAAACATAGGAAATACATAGTATTTTTATATTTTAGTTTCACTCCAGATAGGTCTATACTGCGCGAACTTATATATATAAGGAGGAAACGATGACGATAATTAAAACATTATTTGCTTCTATGATACTAACATTAGGTTTGGCGACAGCAAACGCTGGAACACTAGATGTTGTTAAAGAAAGAGGCAACTTAATATGTGGTTCTAACACAGGACTTGCTGGTTTTGGAAATCCAAATGATGCAGGTGTATGGGAAGGAATTGACGTTGATGTATGCCGTGCAGTTGCTGCTGCGGTTTTCGGTGATGCTTCAAAAGTTGAATATGTACCACTAACTTCGAAAGTAAGATTTACTTCATTACAATCTGGTGAAGTTGATATGCTCTCTAGAAATACAACATGGACATTACAAAGAGATGTTGAATTAGGATTAGAATTTGTCGGCGTAAACTATTACGACGGACAAGGTTTCATGGTTAGAAAAGATCTTGGTGTATCAAGTGCTACTGAGCTTGATGGAGCATCAGTTTGTATTCAAGTTGGAACTACAACTGAAATGAACCTAGCTGACTATTTTAGTGCAAACGGAATGTCCTATGAGTCCATCCCAGTTGAAACTAATGCTGAAGCTGATGCTGCATATTTAGCAGGTAGATGTGATATTTACACAACTGATGCATCAGGTTTATACGCGAGTAGAGCAGGTTATCCAGATCCATCCGCACACATTGTCTTACCCGAGATTGTATCTAAAGAGCCTTTAGGTCCATCAGTAAGAGGAAATGATAGCGAGTGGGCTGATGTTGTTAGATGGTCTTTAAATGCAATGATTATTGCTGAGGAAAAAGGAATTACTTCAGGAAACGTTGATGACATGATTGCTAATTCCCCAGATCCAGAAACCCAAAGACTTCTTGGTGTGAAAGCTGGTTATGGTGCTTGGTTGGGCTTAAGTGATGATTGGGCAGCAAACATTATCAGACAAGTAGGTAACTACTCTGAGAGCTTTGAAAAGCACATCGGTGTTAATACTCCTATCAATATTGCAAGAGGATTAAACGCTCTTTATAAAGATGGCGGTATTCTATACGCACCTCCATTTAGATAAAAATCTCTTATGTGGGCTATTACATGAAAAATAGCCCACGTATTTAAAAAACTTAAGCTAAAATACCAATAGATATGGAACAAAATTTTATTAGAAAGCTTATTTTTGATGAAAAAACAAGGGCTTTACTCATACAGACTTTAGTTATTGGTATATTTGCAGTTTTAATTTACTTAGTAACAAAACAAACAGCATATAATTTAGAAAAAAGGGGCATTGGCACTGGTTTTGAATTTCTGAATATTGCTGCAGGATATGACATTAGTATTAGTCTCATACCCTACGATAGCAATGACACTCACTTAAGAGCTTACTTTGTTGGATTACTTAACACTCTAATGATAGCAGTTTGTGGTTGTTTCCTCGCAACCATAATGGGTTTTTTAGTTGGCATAATTAGGTTATCTAGTAATTGGCTATTTAGAAATATAGCTTATGTGTATGTAGAATTTACAAGAAATGTTCCTGTTCTTCTTCAGATAATTTTATACTACACAATTCTTTTACATCTTCCCAAGGTGAAACAGTCAATAATAATTTTTGATAGTTTTTACTTATCAAACAGAGGTCTTTTTTCACCAGCGCCTATTTTTAAAGATGGATTTTCAGTTGTAATTTGGAGCTTAATAGTAATGATTATTTTTACTTTTTTTTTAAAGAAATTCTTAAAAAAAAAACAAGAACTTACTGGTAAGCAGTATCCCATATTTTTAATTAATTCAGCTCTGATTATTTTTACTCCAATAATTTTTTATTATTTAATGGGAATGCCACTAGAATTTGATCATCCTGTAATGAAGGGTTTTAACTTTAAAGGAGGAATGGTTATAAGACCTGAATTTCTTGGAATGTTATTTGGATTATCTATTTACACAGCTGCATTTATATCTGAGACTGTCAGGTCAGGAATTATATCTGTCTCTAAGGGTCAAAGAGAAGCCGCGCAAGCAATAGGTCTTAAAGCTAATTTCATCATGCGATTAATTATCATTCCTCAAGCTTTAAGAGTGATAATTCCACCTCTTACCTCTCAATATCTAAATCTTACCAAAAATTCATCTTTAGGAATTGCCATTGGGTATGCAGATTTAGTTCATGGATTTGGAGGTATTTCCTTAAACCAAACTGGAAAAGCAATAGAAATAATGCTTATTGTTATGTCTACATATTTAACTATAAGTCTAACAATTTCTTTTTTTATGAATTTATATAATAAAGCAGTACAATTTAAAGGAAACATATGACACCGAACACATCTCCATATCTAAGCCCTAACAAAATGTTAAATTGGTCTAAGAAAAATTTATTTTCGTCATGGGTAAATACCATTATGACAGTTATTGCCTTAATATTCCTATACGAAGTTGGGACTTTTTTCTTAAATTGGGCAATTTTTAAAGCTGACTTCATAAATAATTTTAGAGGAGAAACAATAACCGATAGAACTTTTTGCTCCAAAAATATTGAGGTTGGCCAACATGGAGCTTGTTGGGCAATTATATTCGTGAGGTTTCATCAGTTTATGTATGGTTTCTATCCAGTTGAAGAGGCTTGGAGAGTTAATTTAGTATATGCATTTCTCCCATTTGCATTAATTGGAGTTTTGTTTGATAAGTTACCTTTAAGAAGAGTTTTTCTTTATTTCACTTTTGCCTTTCCATTTATAGCTTATTTCATGCTTTATGGAGGCCCAGGCCTGAGTGTAGTTGCAACAAACAAGTGGGGAGGATTGCTAGTTACCCTATTTTTAGGAGTCACAGGGATAGCCTTGGCTTTTCCATTAAGTATTCTATTAGCTCTAGGAAGAAGATCAAATATGCCTATTGTAAAATCTATTTGTGTCGTATTTATCGAATTTATAAGAGGCGTGCCTCTAATTACGCTTCTATTTACAGCTAATGTCATGTTACCATTATTTTTGCCAGAGGGTGTAAAGCCAGACAACCTTTTAAGAGCTTTAGTTGCTGTTACCCTTTTTCAATCTGCATATATGGCTGAAGCTATTAGGGGAGGGCTTCAAGCTATACCCAAAGGTCAGATTGAAGCTGCCCAATCTTTAGGTTTGAATTACTGGCAAACTACTCGCAAAATAATCTTACCCCAAGCGCTCAAAATAGCTATTCCTCCTATAGTAAACACATGTATTGGTCTGTTTAAGGACACCTCTTTGGTATTGATTATTG
>CACLUX010000024.1 GCA_902610255.1 uncultured Alphaproteobacteria bacterium
GAAAGTAAAACTCTTGAACCAAAAACTGTAAGAGAAAATTTAAATAAAATTGTTCCGATCATAAGAAAAATTCATGATGAAATACCTAACAAGTTATCAGGTCAGCCTCAAATTTTCTGGGTTTTTTATGTCATAAAGTACTACTCAAATTACTTATTAAATAATAATAGCTCTCACATTTCATTAATTCCAAGTTTGTTAAAAAAAGCAGAAAAGTTAGAAAAACTCTCCTCTCCAAGAGAAATTGTATTTGGTCATAATGATTTATTGGCTGCAAATTTTCTTGATGATGGCTCTAAAATATGGGTAGTAGATTGGGAATATGGTGGTTTTAATGATCCTTTGTTTGATATAGGAGGTTTATCTTCTAATAATGATTTAGATGAAAATCTAGAAAATGAAGTTTTAGAAATGTATTTTAAAGAAAAACCATCAAAAGATTTAATAATTAAATATAACGCAATGAAAACTGCTAGTTTATTAAGAGAGACAATGTGGAGTATGGTCTCTGAGATCACTTCTAAGATAGAATTTAATTATGCTGAGTATACTTCAGATAATCTCAAAAAATTTGAGGAGTCATTTGATAAACTTTAATGATAGATAGTTCAAAAATTGTAGTAATTGGGGGTGGTATAGTGGGTTGCTCTACGGCATATCACTTAGCTGATTTAGGACATGAAGTTGTACTTATTGAAAGCGGTAAATTAACATCTGGTAGTACATGGCATGCTGCTGGACTAGTTGGCCAATTAAGAACAAATGCAAATATTACTCAATTATTAGGATATTCTGTTGATCTTTATGACAAGCTTGAAAAAGAAACAGGATTAGGAACAGGATGGAAGATGAATGGTGGATTGAGACTAGCTTGTAATAAAGAGAGATGGCAGGAGGTTTTAAGACAAACTACTACAGCTCATTCATTTGGTTTGGAGATGGAGCTACTTACTCCAAAAGAGGCTCAAGATTTATGGCCAATCATGAATATAGATGATGTTTATGGAGCAGCCTTCCTTCCTACAGATGGACAAGCAAATCCGACAGATATTTCACAAGCATTAGCTAAAGGAGCTAGAAACAAAGGAGCAAAAATATTTGAGGAAACTAGAGTATCAAAGGTAATTATAAATAATGGCGTAATTGAAGGTATTGAAACATCTAAAGGTAAAGTAAAGTGTGAAAAAATTGTTTGTTGTTGTGGTCAGTGGACCAGACAGTTTGCACAAGATGTTGGAGTTAATGTCCCTTTAGTATCTTTTCAACATCAATATTTGGTTACTGAAAAAATAGAGGGTGTTAAATCAGACCTTCCTACTTTAAGAGATCCTGACAGGTTAATTTATTTTAAAGAGGAAGTTGGAGGCCTTGCAATGGGAGGGTATGAACCAAACCCTTTATCATGGGCTGAAAAATCAGTCCCAGAAGATTTTCATTTTTCACTTTTAGACTCAAATTACGATCATTTTGAACAAATAATGAATAATGCTCTTGGAAGAGTCCCTAGTCTTGAAACTGCTGGGGTCAAAGAATTAATAAATGGACCTGAGAGTTTTACTCCAGATGGAAACTTTATTTTAGGAGAGAGTCCTGAATTAAAAAACTTTTATGTTGGCGCAGGTTTCAACGCATATGGGATAGCTGCTGGAGGTGGAGCGGGAATGGCACTTGCAGAATGGGTAGCTAATGGAAGACCACCTTACGATTTATGGCCAGTTGATATAAGAAGATTTGGAAAACCCCATCAAGATTTGGAGTGGGTGAGAAAAAGAACTTATGAGGCTTATGCTAAACATTACACTATGGCATGGCCTTTTGAGGAAAACTCCTCAGTGAGAGAATTTAAAAAATCTCCAATTTATGAAAAACTTAAAAACTCAAATGCATGCTTTGGTGAAAAAATGGGTTGGGAGAGACCTAATTGGTTTGCACCAAAAGGAAGTGAGCCTAGGGATATTTATTCCTTTGATAGACAAAATTGGTTTGAATTTGTTGGAAATGAAGTAAAGGCCGCAAGAGAGAATGCTGTTCTAATTGATCAAACATCTTTCGCTAAGTTTATTGTATCAGGTAAAGACTCACTACAAGCTTTAGAGTATTTATGTGCAAATAAAATTGATAGACCAATCGGTTCGACAATCTATACCCAAATGTTGAATGACGATGGTGGAATTGAATGTGATTTAACAATAACAGTTATAGATAAAAATACCTTTTATATTATAACTGGAACAGGTTTTATGACCCATGACTATGATTGGATAATTTCAAATATTCCAAATAATTTAGAAGTAGAAGTTAAAAATATAACATTTGATAATTCAGTTTTTTCTTTAATGGGACCAAATTCTAGAAAGATCCTTCAAGGGCTAACAAATACAGATTTATCAAATGATAATTTTCCATTTGCTACATGTAAAAAAATCAAAATTGCATCAAAAGATGTTTATGCAATTAGAATAACCTACATGGGTGAGTTAGGTTGGGAACTTCATTTCCCATTAGATTTTTCCTCAGAAATTTATTCAAAGATAATGGAATATGGAAATCAATTTGGACTAGTTAATGCTGGATATCGATGTATAGAGAGTTGTCGTTTAGAAAAGGGCTACAGAGCTTGGGGTTCAGATATCGGGCCGGACCATACCCCTCTTGAGGCTGGATTAGGATGGGCAACTAAAATTAACTCTGACAAAGATTTCATTGGAAAAAAAGCACTTTTAAATCAAAAATCAAAAGGTTTGAAAAAGATTTTTGCAGGTTTTACGTGTGATGATCCAAATCAAATACTTTTAGGAAGAGAAACTATATTTAGAGATGGTAAACAAGTAGGTTGGTTATCAAGTGGGGGTTACGGATACACCATAGGCAAATCTATTGGTTATGGGTACATAAGAAGTAAAGATGTTATTGATCAAAACTTTGTAGAAAATGGTAATTACGAATTAGAGATAGCTACTAAAAAAGTTCCTTGCAATGTGCATCTTTATCCTATCTATGATAAAGAGATGATTAAGATTAAATCTTAAGCTCTTTTATTTTTAAAAAAGCGTATTTTGTAACAATATTTTGTGTTTTATTTGTTTTTAAAATTTCTAAAATTTGTTTTTTTTTCATCGGGATTATCTTTATATATTCTCCCTCATTAGGATTTATAATTTTAAAGTTTGTAATTCTAGGTACGTATGCAAGATATATATCAGTAATTTCTTCTAAAATATCTGGAGCAATAATGAGTGACTCCAACTTTTTTACCAAAATAGGTTTGACTCCAAGTTCCTCTTTGATTTCTCTAATAATAGCCTGTCTACTTGACTCTTTATTTTTAATCCCACCTGCTACTATTTCTAGAGGGTAGGGTGAAAATTTATTAAAAAAATAATTTGGTCTCATCTGTCTTATGAAATAAAAAACTTGATCTTGTTTGTTAAAACAAATAGCTGAGACACTATTTCCATTATAAATGTAGTTTTCTCTTATCTCTTTAAAATCAAGTTTATTAGTATATTTAATAAATAATTCATAAATATTTTTATAAATCTTCCTCTTCTTAATATTAGTCATAGTTTTTGGATCTTGTAAGTTGTTTAACTTAGTTTATTTTATTGAAATTCAAATGAAAGTTTTAGTTGCTGTCAAAAGAGTCGTTGATTACAAAGTGCAGATTAGAGTAAAAAGCGACAATAGTGGAGTAGAAACACAAAATGTTAAAATGTCTGTTAATCCACCAGATGAAAATGCCATTGAAGAGGCAGTAAAGCTTAAGGAACAGGGTCTTGCGAATGAGATAATATCTGTATCTATTGGAGATGATAAATCCCAAGATGTTTTAAGAACATCCATGGCTATGGGAATTGATAGATCTATATTGGTCAAAAGTCAAAACACATTAGAGCCATTAGCAGTTGCTAAAACACTAAAAATAATAATTGATAAAGAAAAACCAGATCTCGTTTTAA
>CACLUX010000025.1 GCA_902610255.1 uncultured Alphaproteobacteria bacterium
CTATCAAATGGTGTTTCCCCAAGTTTAAAATCTAGTAAACCTCTACAATCCATATCTCTCTGGTAAAACTTGGTACATTCTATTATTCCATTCAAATTTTTATTTAATGCTCCAGCAGTACCAAAGTTAATAACTTCGTTAGGATTGAATTTACTAATCAATTCAATAGTTTTTAGAGTTGCATTTATTTTTCCAACTCCTAAAACGTGAAAATAATCTAAACCAACTACCTCTTCATTTAATGCTGCTACGTAAATTTTATCCATAAATTCTTTAGAAAACTTATTTAAATTTTAAATATAAAAAATTTTAAACTAAAAAATAAAATGTGTTAATCTAAAATTAGATAAAATCATTTTTTACGGTTCCGTGGTGTAACGGATAGCACAAATGACTTCGGATCATTTAGTCAGGGTTCGAATCCTTGCGGAACCGCCAGTTTAATTTACAAAATACTCCCTAAACCTTGGAGTTTGTTTATGAAGTCTCTAATCTGTTCGTTAATTTTTTGATTATCAATTTCTATTTGATCATTTTCACTGAAATCAAAATCAAATAAACCCTCTCTATCTTGAAGTATTTCTTCTAGTGTGAGATCTGCGCTGTTGTCAAAATCAAAATTATTTAAAATAACTTTAGTAAGCAAAGGGGTGATAGCATAACTAGAAATTATTCCAAACAGACCTGCCTCATCAAATTCTTGCCCATTTATTGTGCTAAAAAAAACTAAAAGTTTAGAAGCTCGATTAATCTCAGCATTTGAAAGTGCTTTATTACCAGAGACATCTAAAAAACTAAAAACATCTTCAAAGCACTCTCCATTATTCTTAGAGAAATTTGAGCAGGATAAAGATGCTTTTGAATTCATATATGATAGTACCTCTCCAAATAATAGAGTTAAACTAGCAGGCGTGTTATCACATTTAGCGTATGTAAAAGTGTTGTTAGTGTTATTTAAAAAATCATAAGATCCATCGATATTATCTTGCTCTTCAAATACAACCTCTAAAATATCGTCATTCAGTTTCATAAAAACATTTTTAAATTCAAAGATTTCTCCATCCAAATAAATCCAATCTTTATATGTCTTTGAGTCAGAAAACTGAAGATAGAAATAAGCATACTCGTCTATTTCATCCTGACTTTCATAAAGATTGAAGTAGCTACTTTCAGTGATAATAAAAACATCTTGTTCTTTTGAACAATCATTGCTCCATGTACCATGGAATTTTTTGGGAATTAAATCCTCTGCGAATAATAAAAATGGGTAAAATAAAATAACTACAAATAGATTAAAGAAATATTTCATAATATAAAATAACATATAAATCTATGGGTATAAAATTATTATGAATTTTAATTAGAATTTTTTCGAGATAGCCAAGAGGGTTTTTTTAATTGGTTTAAATTTAGATCCTCTGGAAAATTCTTAAAAATATCATTGAGCCCCATAATTATTACATATGTGATTAAAAAACTCATAATCGTATCACTCAAAAAATGATCACCTTCCATAATTCTTAATAATGAAATCAAAAGAATAGTGGCATATGCAAATGTGTTCCAAGATGTTTTATTGAATATAATAAGTAAAGCCAAAGATAACGTAAAAAAAGACACGTCACCTGAAACGAAACTACAATTGGTGCTACAATAATCTACATTTAACCATGGAATGGTAAATGGCTCTTCTCCTCCAAATTGGATGGTGTCATTGGGCCTTGCACGACCCCATAAATTTTTGAAAATAGAGTTTACAACAATACCTGTTCCAATAATAAGACAAGAAAACAAGTAAACCCACTCTCTGACTGCAATGTTTAAAATTTTTTCTTTATAATAAATTTGTTTGAAAACAGCAGCTATAGGTACAAAAAATACCAATAAAGCCATAAGTGGTAGCAACATCTTACGAACAAAATAGATAAACCAGTCAGACTCTGAAGCAATAAATTTACCGTCCTGTCCAAAAAATAGGCCACTAACAGTTATATCTAAAGTGGGAAATATAAAAAATACAATAGAAAGTAGGAGTGTTATGGTGAGGGTTTTAAAATAAAAATTAAAATTCAAGTAAAGAGAAAAAATATTTTGATAAAAATTGACAATATTACTTGAAATTATTTCAACATTATTGTTTGGGATTAATTTGTAATTCTCTGATGTAAATAGCTTGTTTTTATCTGCTAGTTTTTTTGAAATAAATATTGTTGAAAGATATGCAACAAGTACGCCACCAAAGATATCACTAATAAAATGAGCACCAACAATTACTCTTGTGGATGCAATAATAATTGCAATGGTTATCAATGCATTTTTAATTTTCGGAAAGAGAAATATCATGCAAAAAATAAAAGCAAAAATAGTTGCAGTATGACCCGATGGGAATGAATGCCATTTGGAGTCAAATTGTATTATATCTAAAGTTTTTAACTCAAAGCCATTAAATAAAACCGGTCTTGGTCTTCCAAAGATATGTTTTAATATTTGTGTAATTATGCCACTTAATAAGATATTTAAAAAAATAAATAGACTAACGTCACTTAAAGTTTCCATAATCTTATTTTTACTTTTTAAAATTTTTATTAATCCCCAGATTAAAATAGTAGGTACAAAAAAATATAAAGAGTCGCCAAAGTGAGTAAGTGTTCCAAAAAGAGACTTTGTTTGATGATTAATACTGTCAAAAAATGAAGCTACTGAGTAATCAAATAATAAGGAAAAAAAAGCTCCAATTAACAAATAAATACTTATTTTTTTTTCTTGCGAGCTTAAATGATTGAAGAAAGTCATAATTTATTAAAGTTGATATTAGCGAATGATTTCGTAGTCATATCGAGTATGGTTTTATTTATTGAGTCACTATCTTCTATTGGCATTTTATCAAAGGAACTAAATCTTAATTCTATTTGGCAATCTGAAAAATAGTCTGGTTTCACTTTGTCACTAAAAAATAACATTAAATCTAGTGGATAATTATCTTTCAATATAAATTCGGATTTTTTTATATCACAATTTAAATCATTTTTTAAAGTATCATAAATAACAGGACTCAAAGTTTTACTCTTGTATTGTGAATAAAAAAAGATTGAAGTGAAAAATACAACTAAAATCAAAGAAAATGAGATAGTTTTATATACTTCAGTTAAGGATCTTTCTTGCACAGAAAAAACTGGGTTTATTAGTGATACTAAAATTATCAATAAATAGAAAATATAATTTATGTAGGGTATCTCTGAAATATTTTGATAAAGAGATGTGTCAAAATAAATGATGACCGCTGGAATAGAAAAAAGCGTAACCAAAAATAATTTCGACCATTTTAATTTTACAAATTCTAGTGTTCTAAAAATATAAATAGACATTATTGGCATTAGGAAGATTAAAATTGATATATTTAACTTATTCGAGAAGATAAATACAAAACAGCA
>CACLUX010000026.1 GCA_902610255.1 uncultured Alphaproteobacteria bacterium
ACACCAAGGTTTGCCTCTCTTCCAAATATAATGAAGGCTAAAAAAAAACCTCTTGAGACAATTGATATTGACACTCTTGGAATTGATACATCATCAAAAATTAAAACTTTAAAAGTAATTGAGCCTCCAAAAAGAAAAGCAGGGATTATGGTCAATGATGTTAAAGAATTGGTTCAAAAACTAAAATACGAGGCAAAAGTAATTTAAATGTCTGTACTTGTAGTAGCGGAACATGATAACAAAAATTTAAAATCATCAACTCTTAATACTATTAGTGCTGCCGAAAAATTAAGCGAAGATATTCATCTTTTAATTTTAGGTAATAAAATTGAAGATCTTGCTAAAAGTTCAAAATCAATACAGTTAGTTAAAAAAGTAATTATTTGTGATCATGAGAAATTAGAAAATCAAATACCAGAATTATCATCTCCTATAATTTCTAATTTAGCTGAAAACTATTCTCACATTTTAGCACCTTCTAGTACATTTGGAAAAAATCTGCTACCTAGAGTATCTGCTCTGTTAGATGTCACACAAATAAGCGATATCATAGGTATAGAGTCCCAAGATACTTTTATCAGACCTATTTATGCGGGAAACGCTATTTCTTATGTTCAGACTGATCAAAAAATTAATTTAATGACTGTCAGACCCACTTCTTTTGAAAAATGTGAAGAAACAGGGGGTGATGCTGCTGTAGAAAATATTTCTTTCATCGACTCAGAGGTTAAAACAACATTTGTAAGTAGAGAAGTATCAAAGAGTGACAGGCCTGAATTGGGTAATGCTCGGGTAGTTGTATCTGGTGGTAGAGGACTTGAAAACTCTGATAATTTTAAATTATTATATGATTTAGCTGATAAACTTAATGCTGCTGTTGGAGCTTCGAGGGCTGCTGTTGACTCAGGATACATTGGCAATGAATATCAAGTTGGTCAAACTGGTAAAATGGTTGCTCCTGAGCTTTATATTGCCGTAGGTATATCCGGTGCAATACAGCATTTAGCGGGTATGAAAGAAAGTAAAGTCATAGTCGCTATTAATAAGGATTTAGAGGCACCGATATTTAATATAGCTGACTACGGACTTTCTTCTGATTTATTTCAAGCAATACCTGAAATTATTAAAGAGTTAGATCTACTTAATCAGATAGAATCGTAATATTTAATATATAATCAACATTATGAGCGAAGTGCAGAGAGAAGAATTAAATTACGATGTAATAATAGTTGGAGCTGGTCCAGCTGGTTTATCAACAGCAATTAAACTAAAACAACTCGATACGAATTTGTCTATTTGTGTACTAGAAAAAGCATCTGAAGTCGGTGCTCATATTTTAAGTGGTAATGTTTTTGAAACTAAGGCTTTAGATGAACTCATTCCAAATTGGAAAGAACTTAATAGTCCAATCAATACATCAGTAACATCAGAAGATTTTTTATTTTATACAAAAACTAAAAGTATGAAGGTGCCAAACCTTTTTTTACCAAATGTTTTAAAAAATCATGGAAACTACATTATTAGCTTATCTAATCTTTGCAAATGGTTAGGTGAATTTGCCGAAAACTTAGGAGTAGAGATCTTTCCAGGATTTGCAGCTAGTAAATTACTTTATGATAACGATCAAAAGGTTATTGGTGTTCAAACAGGTGATATGGGTTTAGACAAAAATTTCAAACCTAAAGATAATTATGAACCTGGGATTAATATTAAAGGTAAAGTTACAGTTTTATCAGAGGGATGTAGAGGTCACCTGGGAAAAGAGGTTCTTAAAAAATTTAATTTAGACTCTAACAACAAATCTCCTCAACAATACGGTATAGGATTTAAAGAAATTTGGGAGATCAACTCTGAAAATCACCAACTTGGTAAAGTTTCACATAGTGTGGGATGGCCTCTTGAAAGTGATACATATGGAGGTAGTTTTTGTTACCATGCTGAAAATAATCAAATATACCTAGGTTACGTAATCGGTTTGGATTATAAGAATCCATACCTTTCTCCTTATGATGAATTTCAACAGTTTAAAACTCACCCTGATATCAAAAAATTATTAGAAGGTGGTAAAAGAATTTCTTATGGAGCAAGAGCTCTAATAGAGGGAGGATTGCAGAGCCTTCCACAAATGTATATGCCTGGGGCATTATTGATAGGATGTGATGCAGGCACTCTAAATATGCCAAAAATTAAAGGATCACATACCGCAATGAAAAGTGGAATAATTGCTGCAGAAGTCATCAATGATCACATAAATAGTAATAAAGAACTGTCAGAGTATGAGTCAAAATTCAAAAACTCATGGGTATATGAGGAATTATACAAAGCAAGAAATGTAAAGCCTAGTTTTCAATGGGGCCTGATACCTGCAATGATTTTTACTGGATTAGATCAAAAAATATTTGGAGGTAAACTTCCTTTTACCCTTCAACATAAGCACGCTGATCATGAGTCTTTGATCCCAGCTAAAAAAGCAAAAAAAATTACCTATCCTAAATATGATGGTGTTACTACTTTTGATAAACCCAGTTCAGTTTATCTATCAGGAACTAATCACGCAGATGATCAACCTAACCATTTGTTACTTAATGATAAAGATCTTTCAACTAATTTTACTATTGAAAAATACGACGAACCTGCCCAAAGGTATTGCCCCGCAGGTGTGTATGAAGTTGAATTTGATAATGACCTCCAGAAAAAAATTTTAAAAATTAATTCTCAAAATTGTATTCATTGTAAGACATGCGATATTAAAGAGCCTTCTCAAAATATTGAGTGGGTAACTCCTGAGGGTGGGGGTGGGCCTATTTACTCTGGGACCTAATTAAAGTCGTATTCAAAGTTTTGCGAAGTTGCATTGATATTTACTAATTTAGCACCATGCTTTATATGAAAATGTGTTGCAATAGGTGTCAAAGGAGAAAGTGTGATAAAGCGATCTATATTTTTCATTTCATCTTTAACAAGCTTTTTTGTTGTAAAAATAGTTTGTTTACCTGCTCCTCTTTTTCTTGACCAAACAGTATAGGCTACAGCAATGTTTGCGTTTTTTTCATGAAAAGCATTTTTGCTCATTAAGTCTAATTCTTTCATTGTTTGTGGTACATCGTTACAGAATGCAAGACAAATAAACCCTTCAACATCTTCATTAGATTTTAATCCATAAATCTTGCGGCCATACGAGGTGCGAAATT
>CACLUX010000027.1 GCA_902610255.1 uncultured Alphaproteobacteria bacterium
AGGCTCATTACGAGGTAGCAAAAAATTCGCTGGAGAGCGGTAAACATGTTTATAGTGAGAAACCAATGGCTGTAAATTTTTTAGATGGTGAAAATCTCTTAAAATTATCCAAAAGTAAAAACTTATACATTGGCAATGCTCCTGATACTTTTTTAGGTGGTGGAATTCAAAAATCTATTGAATTAATAAACGATAATAAAATTGGAAATGTTCGGCTTGGAAATGCTATTTTTGCTTATCCAGGAGTTCAATCTTATCATCCCAATCCTGAACCATGGTTTGCAAATAATGAAGGTGGCCCAGTTATAGATATGGGACCATACTATTTAACAGCTTTAGTAAATTTACTTGGCCCTGCTAAAAGCGTTCATGGTATTTCTACCAAAGTTTTTGATAAAAGAGTGATAGGCATAGGTCCTAAAAAAGATCAGGAGTTTGATGTGGAATGTCAAACTAGCTATCTAGTTAATTTAGAATTTCATAATGGGGCTCTAATTCAAATAACATTATCATTTGATGTTGTAGCTCATCAACGTAATCACATCGAGCTTTACGGCGATAAAGGTTCTATGATTGTGCCTGATCCAAATATGTTTGGTGGTTCAGTATACACAAGCACTGATGATAGTGGTGTTTGGCAAGAGCACAATACTGATGATATGCCCCTTGGTAAAATTAATATTACATCTCACAGCGGTAGGGCTAATGAGTCGTCAACTAATGCGAACTACCGTGGTGTCGGATTAGCTGAAATGGCATACTGCATTGATAATGAACTTGAGCACAGATGTAGTGGAGAATTGTCGTTACATGTTTTGGATATTATTCAATCGACAATGATAGCAGCAGACACCAAAACACCCCAAGAGATAAAGACTACTTTTAAAAAGGCAGATTATTTTTCATTAGAGGAAATACAAAAAATTCTTAAGTAATTACAATAATTCCTCTAGACTTAATTTTCATTAAATGAAATTTGATAATACAAAAAAAATTCTTGTAATAGGGAGAGCTGGATTAGATATTTACCCAGAGCCACCCGGCACAAAAATCTCAGATGTAAAAAACTTTTCCTCTCATTTAGGAGGCTCGGCAGCAAATACTTGTGTTGCTCTATCGAACTTGGGTGTCAGCACTGATTTACTTACTTGTATATCTGATGATGCAATCGGAGAATACATAATTAACAAACTTAATGAATACAAAGTTGGTGTAAAACACTGCAGAAAAGTTAATAAATCCTTTCAAACACAAATAGCTGTTGTTGAAACTATTTTAAAAAATAATCAATCTATTCTTTACAGAAGTAATCCTTGTGATTTGCAACTTAATAAGGAGGATATTAATAAAATTAATTTCAATAATTACTCTGCAGTATTCATCTCTGGAACTGCTCTTTCAGGAGAACCTTCAAGGAATGCTGTTTTGGTTGCCTCAAAACTAACTTCAGATCTCAAGATACCTTTAATAATCGATCTAGATTATCGGCCTTACAACTGGGAGTCTGATACAATCAAATCAGATGTTTATAAGGAAATTATGAATGAAATGGATATTATAATTGGAAACGATTTAGAATTTAATGTGGCTGATAATTCCACAAATGGACTTGAATTAGCAAAAGTGTATATTAAAAAAAAACCATCAGTGATTGTCTATAAAATGGGCGAAGAGGGATCCAAAGTATTTACTAAAGAAAATGAGAGCCAATACGGTACATTTAATGTCGGAGCTATTAAACCTACGGGTGCAGGCGACGCATTCAATGGAGGTTTTATAAGCTCCCTATACAATGGCCTTAGTTTAGAGGATGCAGTAATTCGGGGTTCCGCAAATGCTGCAATAGTTGTAACAAGAGTAGGATGTTCCTCTGCTATGCCAACTTTAAAAGAGGTAGATGATTTTATGAGCAAAAATTCAATAAATATTTAAAATACGACATGTTTGTATAATTTAAAAAAGAATAATATATTTTTTATATATGAGGTTAAAAAATAAAATTGCTGTTATTACAGGTGGTGCTAGAGGCATTGGAGAGGCAACCGTAAGACGATTTGTTGAAGAAGGAGCCAAAGTTTACATTTTTGATATCTTGGAAGACGAAGGATCTAAACTTGCAAAAGAACTGTCTAAACAAAATTACTTTGTTAATTTCATTAAAGTAGATATAAAAAATGAAGATGAAATTAAAAATGCATACACATTAATTATTAATGAAACAAAATATATAGACATTCTAATCAACTGTGCTGCTATCCCAGGAGTAAACAAACTTCCTCATGAAATTAATGTTCAAGATTGGGATGAAATTTTTTCTATAAATGTTAGAGGCACATTTTTATGTACCAAGCACGTTTTACCTCATATGATGAAAAAAAAATCAGGATCAATTGTTAATTTTTCATCAATTTATGCATTGATAGGAAATAATGATTTACCACCTTATCATGCAACTAAAGGAGCGATTCTGTCTATGACTAAAACGGATGCCATTTGCTATGCTAAATTTGGCATAAGGGTAAATTCTATCCATCCAGGTACTACTAAAACAGAACTAGTTGTAAAAGCAGCTGATACGTATCAAGGCGAGGAGTCTTACCTGGATATGATGAAAAGACTCCACCCTCTAAGGTTAGGGGAACCAATTGATGTGGCTAACAGCGTCTTATTTCTTGCATCTGATGAAGCAAAATTTATTACAGGTGCTAACCTTGTTGTAGATGGTGGTTATACTTCTCAATAGGGGTTCATGAATAAAAGATTAAATCTTGGTTTTGTTGGCGGAGGAAAAGGCGGACTAATTGGGGAAGTTCATGCTAATGGAGCAAGACTATCTAATCGTTGGAACATCGTCGCAGGATGCCTATCATCTAACCCTAAAAAAGCTTTATCATCTGGTCGAGAATGGATGATAGCTGAAAATAGGATTTATACAAATTTCAAAAATATGGCATTAAAAGAGTCCACTAGAGATGATGGTATCGATGCAGTAGTTATTGTAACTCCTAATTTTCTTCATTATCCAGTGGCAAAAGAATTTATTACTAGAGGAATTAACGTAATCTCTGATAAACCCTTATGTATAAATTCAAAAGAGGCAAAGGAGCTAGTTAGATTAAAAAATAAGCATAATGTTTTTGTT
>CACLUX010000028.1 GCA_902610255.1 uncultured Alphaproteobacteria bacterium
AATTTTTTTTCCTCAAAAAAAAATTCAAATTTAATTAAAGAAATTTCAGATAAATATTTAAACAATATAAATCAATTAGAAGCAGATATTTCAAATTTATCTAAAGAAGAAATGACTCATAAAATTGAAAACTTAAAACAAAATTATATTTCTAATCAAAAAGAGGAGTTGTCAGATGAGGATATAAGTTTCGTATGTGCTCTATTGAGAGAAATATCAAAAAGAACTATTGAACTCAGACATTATGACTCTCAAATAATTGGAGGTATTGCTCTTTATCATGGATTTGTTGCTGAAATGAAAACGGGAGAAGGCAAAACACTTGCTGCAACAATTCCAATCATATTGAATTATGTCTTAAATAAAAAAGTTCATTTAATTACTGTTAATGATTATTTAGCAAAAAGAGACTCTCTTTGGATGGGACCAATTTTTGCATATTTAAACATAAGCTGTTCATACATTCAAAACAGCCAAACTGTTGAAGAAAAAGTAAGTAGCTATCAATCTCATGTAGTATATGGAAATAATAATGAATTTTGCTTTGATTATCTTAGAGATAATTTAAGAGGTATCAATCAACCAAAAATGCAAAATGAGCATCATATAGCTTTAATTGATGAGGCTGACTCTGTACTAATCGATGAGTCTAGGTCACCTTTAGGTATTTCAGGACCTGTAAAGACTCCCATTAAACTTTTTAAATTATGCTATGAAATTACTCAAGACCTCCTAAAAAGCGATGTAGAGATAAATGAAGAAAGAAAAAATGTTTTGCTTATAGACAGCGGTATTAAGAAAATAGAATTCAACTTAAAAAAAATTAATTTTTTAAAAGGAAATAGTTTGTTTGATAATGAAAATTTAGAGGCTTATCAAATTATAAATCAATCACTAAAAGCACGTTTTTTATATGAAAGAGACAAAGATTATGTTGTAAAAGATGGTCAAATTATTGTCATAGATGAGTTCTCAGGTAGATTAGCAGAAGGAAGAAGGTTTGGTGAAGGTCTTCATCAATCTTTGGAAGCCAAAGAGAATCTTAAAATACAAGAAGAGAGTATTACTTTAGCAAGTATAACTTTTCAAAATTATTTTAAAAAATATCAAAAGTTATCTGGAATGACTGGTACCGCTCTTACTGAGTCAGAGGAGTTTTTGGAAATATATGGCTTGAGTGTAATAGAAATACCTACTCATAAACCTATGATCAGAATTGATCAAAATGATCAAATTTATAAAACTCCGGATGAAAAATACAAAGCTGTTTTAGACTTAGTGAAAGAAAAATATGAAAAAGGTCAACCAATATTAGTTGGCACAACTTCAATTGAAAAATCAAATTTTATTTCAGATATATTAAAAACTAACAATATTCCTCACAATGTTTTAAATGCAAAAAATCATGAGAATGAGGCTGAAATTATTGCTTTAGCAGGCAAGCCTTCACAAGTAACTGTTGCTACTAATATGGCAGGTAGAGGTACTGATATTAGATTAGGTGGTAATCCAGAAATAGATAAAAATTTTAATGAGAATGATTACCAAAAGGTAATTGATTTGGGTGGGTTATGTATTCTAGGTACTGAAAGGCACGAAAGTAGAAGAATAGATAACCAATTAAGAGGAAGGTCTGGAAGACAGGGAGATCCTGGACAAAGTATATTTTTTGTCTCTTTAGAAGATGATCTAATGAGAATTTTTGGATCTGAGAAACTTCAATCAATGCTTTCAACATTAGGTCTTAAAAAAGGAGAAGTTATTGAACATAAATGGTTAACTTCATCAATTGAACGAGCACAAAAAAGAGTTGAGGGTCATAATTTTGACATTAGAAAACAATTATTAGAGTTTGATAATATTATTGATAAACAAAGAAATATTATTTATTCCAAAAGAGAAACTATTATTAATGAAGATATAATAAATTTTATTCAAGAAACTGAGGATGAATTTATATCTAATTTGTTAGAAAGTGAAAAAGAAGAAATAAAGAATTTCTCAGACTTATTGTCTTTTATTAAACCAGAAGAAAATGATAATAAAGACCATTATCTATCTTCATTTAAAAAAATTAAAGATGAAAACTATGCAAAACACACAAATGCTTATATTTTTATACTAAGACAAGTAAGCCTTTCTATTTTAGATAAAAATTGGCATAACCATATTCAAGAGCTTACAAATATACGCATGTCTGTTAGTCTGAGCGGATATGGAGGTAAAGATCCAGTTAATGAATTTCGTAAGGCTTCTTTGAGTGCATTCAATCAACTAATATATGAAATACAAAAACAAATGGTATTAGTCTTGAACAATATTAGGGTTGAAAAAAAGAGTGAAAATCAAGAGGACAAAAATATTGAACCCATTACTAAAAAAATTGGAAGGAATGATCCTTGTCCTTGTGGATCAGGAAAAAAATACAAACAATGTCATGGAAGTAATTAATCAAACAATATAATTTAAATATCGATTATTTCTTTTCTTTATCAATTCATCTTTTGATAATAATTTAAGATCCTCAATACTTTTTATCAATGCAACTTTAAGATCATTTGAGACCTTTTCAAAATGCCTATGAGCTCCTCCAACTGGTTCTTCGATAATTTGGTCGATAATTTTTAATTCTAGGCAATCTTTTGCAGTAATTTTGAGAGAATTTGATGCTGTCTCAGCAAAATCAGAGGATTTCCATAATATTGAGGAACAACCCTCAGGAGAAATAACAGAATAAATTGAATTACTAAGCATTATGACTATATCGCTTGTAGCAAGAGCAATTGCGCCACCTGATCCACCCTCACCTATGACTATTGAAATACATGGTGTTTCGCAATTTAGTGATACTTTCATTGATTGGGCAATAGCCTCAGCTTGTCCCCTTTCCTCGGCGTCCTTACCAGGGTAAGCACCGGATGTATCCACAAAACAAATTAAAGGTAAATTTAATTTTGAGGCTAATTTCATAATTCTTTGGGATTTTCTATAACCTTCAGGTTTTGCCATGCCAAAATTATGTTTTAATCTCGTGTTCATATCATTACCCTTTTCTGTGCCCAGTATGATTACAGGTAAGTTATCTAAAAAAGCAAAACCTGAGATAATGGCATTATCTTCAGAATAAAGTCTATCACCAT
>CACLUX010000029.1 GCA_902610255.1 uncultured Alphaproteobacteria bacterium
GTTGATATTATTGAATTTTCATCTTTTAGCTGTTCACACTGCGCTGCTTTTCATAATGAAACTCTTCAAGAATTAAAAGAAAGTGACGTTTATAAAAATATTAATTTCTACTTAATTGATTTTCCACTAAACCAAGCTGCATTTTACGCAACAATTGTAGCAAATTGTAATGAAGGTATTCGTTCTAGCTATGTTGACTCTGTCTATAAAAACTATGATGTTTGGACAAAAGCAAGTTCTGGAGAAGAAATTATTGAATTACTTAATAGCTATGGATTGCAACATGGTCTTGGGGATGAAGAGTTACAATCTTGCTTAAAAGATGAGAATTCTCATAATGAACTTTTATCTCTTCAAGTTGATGCTCAAAACATTTTTGGTGTTGAGAGCACACCAACATTTTTAATTAATGGTGAGAAAGTTCAGGGTAATCGACCTACATCAGAATTTATAAAAATAATAAATAAAAAATTGAATAATTAATTTGTTATCTTTAGATAAACTCTCAATTAAAGGTTTTAAATCTTTTGTAGAGCCAACAGATTTTGAAATCAAAAATGGTCTTACTGGTATAGTTGGTCCCAATGGTTGCGGAAAATCAAACATTGTTGAAGCAATAAGGTTTGGTTTAGGGGAGGTTTCTGCCAAACAACTTCGTGGCAAAGAGATTGATGATTTAATTTTCAATGGAACTGATAATCGGCCCTCATGGAATATCGCTGAAGTAGGTTTGTTTGTAAATATTGATGGAAGTGATTTAGAAAATAAATTTCAATCAAAACAATTAGAAATTGCTAGAAAGATATGGAGGGGAGAAGGAACGAATTCATTCATAAATGGTAAAGAGGTAAGATTGAAAGATATTCAATTGCTATTTGCCGACGCCTCCACATCAGCTAGATCAACTTCGATAGTTAGTCAAGGTCGTATTGGAGCAATCACCCAAGCGAAACCAGAAGATAGAAAAATGGTTTTAGAGGAAGCTGCAGGAATACTTGGTCTGCAATCCAGAAGACATGATGCAGAGTTGAGGTTGAAAGGTGCCAATAATAATCTATTGAGGGTAGAGGATGTTATTCAAACGTACGAAGAACAATTAGCTATTCTTAAAAAACAAGCTAAAGAAGCTGAAAGATTTAGAAATATATCAACTCTAATTAAGAATGCGGAAGCGTCAGTATTTTTCGTAAAAAGAAATGAACTTCAACTTATTCTTGAGAGACTTAATGAAGAAAAAGATAAAATAAAAGTAAAACTTGCTGATTTCCAGGGTGATGTATCAATTCAAGATCAAGCTTATGAGAATTTAAAAGTTAAAATTCCACCAATGAGAGAGAAATCATACTCATTGAATAGTGAACTTGATAGGTTGAATATGACTGTAGAAAATCTTAAACAGGAAGAACTACGTTTTGAAGAGCACAAATTAAACCTCGAGCATCGTGTAAAACAACTTAATCAAGACTTACAAATTGAGCAAACACAATTTGAAGAAACGGCCAGTAAAATCAAAATTATTAGGAAAGATATTGAAGATTTATCCTCTAAGGAATTTGAAGCTGAAAATCGAGGCAGCAACGTCAATCAATCTGATAGAAGTTTATTAAACAATATTTCCTTTGATAAAAAATACGAAAATGCAGTGGCTGCTATTTTTGGTAAAGAACTTTTAGCATCATTGGAACCTGATGATATTTTTTATTGGAGTGAGCACTCAGGTGAGCAGGCCAATAAAGAGTTTAGTTTTAATTGTGAACCAGCTTCTAAAGTTATTAAAGCTCCAAACCAAGTAATGAATAAGCTTAATAATGTTGCCATTGTGTCTTCAAAAAAAGAAGGGTTAGAAAATCATACAAAAATAAATATTGGACAAGCTATAGTCGATCTAGAGGGTAATTTGTGGCGTTGGGATGGACTTTTTATTTCCAGTAGTTATGAGGCTAATATCTCAACAATACTTTCAGAATTAAAAGAAAAGAGGCTAAACGATCTTAAAAAGCAAGTGCTTGAGTGGGAAAGAATTTTAGAGGTCACTGTTCAAAAAACTGAGGACTTAAATCAAAGAATAAAAACTGCAAAAGAAGAATTAGAAATTTCTGAAAACAATCCAGGAGATATTGATAGCAAAAGACAATTTTTACTTAATAAAATTAAGCAACTAGATGACGAAAAAAAACTTTTTGACAATAAATTACAAGAGCAAGAAAATCTTTTAGAAAGCCTCTCAAAAGAGTTGAGAAATAAAGAACAAAATTACTCTGTTGTAAAGGAGGAGTTAATACGAAAGGAGTCAGAAATTTCAAATTATTCAAATAATTTAACTCAGCTCGCTCAATCATGTAGAGAAAAAATTAATGTTGATTTATTAAATTTAGAAAATGAGGTAGATAAATTCAAAAGAGATGAAGATTTAGAGACTGCAGAGAAAAGAGTATTAAGATTAAACGCTGAAAGGGAGAGAATTGGTGCTGTAAACTTACTTGCTGAGGATGAATATTTAAAATTAAGAGAAAAAGTTGATGAAACAATTAAAGATAAAAATGAAATTCAAGAGTCTATAGAAAAGTTACATGAAGCAATTAATAAAATTAACAAAGAAGGTGTATTGAGATTAAAAGAAGCTTTCAAAATTGTTAATGAAAATTTTGAGAGACTATTCACTAAGTTATTCGGTGGAGGTAAAGCATATCTAAAACTTATCCAAAATGATGAAGATCCTTTAAACTCTGGTTTGGAGATATTTGCCAGTCCTCCAGGTAAGAAAATGCAAAATATAACTTTATTATCTGGAGGTGAGCAGGCTTTAACTGCAATTTCATTATTATTTGCCGTATTTATAGCGAACCCATCACCTTTTTGTATATTGGATGAGGTTGATGCTCCTCTAGATGACAATAATGTGGATAGATTTTGTAGTA
>CACLUX010000030.1 GCA_902610255.1 uncultured Alphaproteobacteria bacterium
CACTTTGACCTAAATATTTTCTTTTTGAATTGATTGCTGTTTTCAAAAAAAATGAAGTTTGCACACCTGGTATTTCCATTGGATATTGAAATGCAAGAAATAATCCCTCGTTTGCTCTTTCATCAACATCTAATTCCAATAAATTTTTTCCATAAGCGCTGATAGTTTTAAAGAAAGCCTAGGTTTGTCAAAAAAACAGATAAAAGAGTCTCTAATTGTGTCATTTATGGCTAGTGGCATGTTGGCTTTGGGCCTTATTTTTTCTCAAGAGGCCTCTAACTCTTTAGATCCAATTGAGGCTGTTATATATGTAAGATTTTTTAGCTTATTGGGTATTGCTTCCTTATTATTTTTTATGAAGTCTAAAATAACACTGACAAAAAAAGCAGTTCCTATTTTATTTTTTCAAGGAATATTAGAAACTACTGGTTATTTTTGTTTGGTCTCTGCATATGCTTTTGACAAAGTTAGCATTGCAGTAGTCATTTCTTCAGGTTTTGGTCTTGTAACAGTTTTATTGGCTAGACTAGTCTTAAAAGAAAAAATATCTAAAATTCAAACTTTAGGTATCTCTTTAACTTTCATAGGTGTTGTTGGTCTTACTATCTAATTAAATTTTGAAGTCTCTTTTTATCAAAACGATATGAATTCATTGCTATGGCTAAGCAAATAACTATACCTCCTATAATTGTATTTATATCTGGAGTTTCATTGATACCCAAAATCGGTAGCCACGCCCAAAAAATACCTCCAACTACTTCTAATAAAGACAGCATTGTCAGCTCTCCCGAAAGTAATTGTTTTGAACCAATGCTAAACAGGATAAGCCCAGTTGCAACGATGAAACCGTGAGTCATACTCAACAAAATATTTTTTAAAGGTAAATAGATTTCTTGATTATTAGAAAACATCAAAAAGATGGAAATAACTGCGCAAAAAATTCCTGCATAAATCAAAATATAAAATTTTTTAAAGTTACTTTTGCTTCTCAAAGCAACGGTGAATGCTGCAAAGCCAAGACTTGATATAAAGCCCATAATTAATCCATACAACGACCCACTAAAGGCACTGGCATATATCATTATTAAAGCACCAAAAAACGCAATAATCATGGTTATAAAATTTTGTTTTGAGATTTTCTCATTAATAAACACTAGGGCAATTAATGATGCTAAAAAAGGCATTAACGCCAACATAAATAGAGTAACTGCAGCAGTTGTATTGCTAATTGAATAAATAAAACCAACCATGGCTGTTGTTAAACTAAGACCACCAATTACAGAAACTTTATCTATTTTAATTACATTCATAAAAAAGTTTTTTTGTTCATTAACAATAAGATATAAGGATATGATAGTTGCAACTGTAAGCCCTCTTATAACAAGGTAGGGAAGTTGATAGATTTGAGGGTCTATCATATTTTTAACTACCAGCGGTCCAAAACTCCATATTAATCCACTTAAAACTACTATAATTACTGCCTTGATGTGGTCGCTCATTTTAAGAAATTAACTTATTTTATAAATTAACTTTTTAATAGTTAATTACTGATAAAGAAATCTGAGAGAGTTTTAATATCATCAAAAGAAGTATTCTTACCCTCATTACTTCTTAGAGTAAATGAGTCTGACTCAATCTCTTTCTCACCCATTACTAGAGAATAGGGTATCTTTTTAGAAACAGAATTTCTTATTTTATAACCCAATTTGTTATCAGATCCATCAACAATTACTCTTACACCCAGTTTTTGAAGTTCCCCTTTAATTCGGTTACTATGATCAACAAATTTTTCGGACACAGGTAAAATTGCAAGTTGTATGGGCGTAACAAATAAAGGAAGCCAGCCATTAGTGTTTTCAAGAATAATTGCTATAAACCTTTCTAGAGATCCGACAACTGCTCGGTGTATCATTATTGGAACTTGATTTTTGTCGTCTTTGTCTTTGTATTTTGCACCCAATCTATCAGGGAGATTGAAGTCAATTTGTATCGTTCCACATTGCCATTCTCGACCCAGTGAGTCCTCTAATGTAAATTCTATTTTTGGGCCATAGAATGCCCCTTCACCCTCTAAAATATTAAATTCTTTATTGTTGTCTTTTAAAACTTTTTTTAACTGATTTTCAGCATTGTCCCAGTTTTCTTGCGTACCAATACTTTTTTCTGGGCGAGTAGAAATATTATATTTTATTTTTTCAAATCCGAACTTTTTATACACTCTCTCAATTAATAGGGTTGTCTCATTACAAACATCATAAATTTGTTCTGCAGAACAAAATATGTGGGCATCATCTTGAGTAAAACCTCTGACCCTAAATAATCCATTTAGAGCTCCAGAGGGTTCGTATCTATGACACTTACCAAACTCCGAGTATCTAAGTGGTAAATCTTTGTAAGTTATTAGTTGAGAGTTAAATAAAACAATATGACATGGACAATTCATAGGTTTTAGTGCAAATGTTTTATTGTCAGTTTCTGATGTAAACATATTTTCTTTAAAATTGTCCCAATGACCAGACTTTATCCAAAGCTCATTTGAAACTAGCTCAGGTGTTTTTACTTCAAAATAGTTAAGTTTTTGTTGCTCAGAGCGAATATATTTTTCAATATTTTGATACAATGTTAAGCCTTTATCTTTCCAAAATACATTCCCTGCTGATAAATCAGTTAGAAGGAACAAACCCATATCAGTGCCTAATCTTCTATGATTTCTTTCTTTAGCCTCTTCTAAATTTTTTAAATAAACTCGAAGTTCTTTTTCAGAATACCAAGCGGTTGCATAAATTCTTTGAAGCATTTTGTTAGTGCTAATACCTCTCCAATAAGCCCCTGATACATTTGTTATTTTAAAGCTGG
>CACLUX010000031.1 GCA_902610255.1 uncultured Alphaproteobacteria bacterium
CAGATTATATCTTAGGTGTTCTTAGAGAGTATCAATTAGAGCAGAATAAATTAGAACAAGAAAAAACTAATCAAAAAAATATCTCAAGTATAAAAAATTTAAACCTTGCATATCATCCTATGTACTTGGGTGACTCAAATTCTGCAAAAGTTATATATGAATTTGTTGATTATAATTGTGGTTATTGTCAAAAATTTCATCAAGAATTAATAAATGTAATGAAAGATAATTCATTAAAACTTGTCATTATACAGATGCCAATTTTAGGGAATTTTTCAGAGGAATTGACTAAGTTGGCACTGGCTTCCTCCTTGCAAGGTCAATTTAAGGTTGTCCATAATTATTTATATTCTAATGAGAGAAAATCAAAAATGGAGGATATTTTGGCTGACTTATTCTTAAAAGGTGTTGATCTTGATATTTTACAGAATGATTTAGAATCACAAGAGGTATCAGATTTTCTTTCCATTCATAGAAGTTACGCTGATGAATTTAAATTTACTGGAACACCTGCGACTATAATTGGAAATCAAATAATTCCAGGCTTTATCGATGCTGATAAAATTACTGAGATTTTGGAAAAAGAATTTTCCTGAACTCAATGAAAATCAGTAATTTTTCAAAGATTTCATCAAATATTTTCGGATCTCGTGTAACCGGATTTATTAGAGACATACTTTTTGCAAATTATTTAGGTGCCAATTTGATGTCAGATGCATTCCTTTTTGCTTATAGATTACCAAATTTATTTAGAAGAATTTTTGCTGAGGGTTCAATGAATAGTGTATTTATTCCTTTGTATGTAAACCAAGAAAAAATGAATTCAAAATCAGCAAATGATTTTATATGGATAGTTTTCAACTTTTTTTTTGTAATTACTTTATTTTTATCTTTTTTAATATTTTTTTTTACTGAGCAAGTCATATCAATTTTAGCACCAGGATTTTTATTAAATAAAAGTCAATTTTTATTAGCAAATCAGTTATTGATTATAACTTTTCCTTTTTTGATATTTGTGACTCTATCATCAGTGTTGAGCTCAGTTTTGAATGTGAAAGGAAAATTTTTTTTACCTTCCTTCTTATCAGTTATTCTTAATATTTTTATGATTGTAACTTTGGTATTATTCAAGTCTAACTCTCATTTTGCACTTGCTTGGTCAATGATAATAGCTGGTTTCACTCAATTGATCCTTTTATTTATCAATTTAGGCACAATAAAAATATTTTGGGGAGTTGGTTTAAAGAGCATAAAAGCCTTGTCTAAAGAGCTTAAAAAATTCTTTGGAAGATTTCTATATTCTTTACTGGGTTCTGGTATTGTTCAATTAAATATTTTTATCTCAATGTTATTTGCTTCTTTAGTGGGCGGGGGTGCTATAAGCCAAATTTACTACGCTGATAGAATTATTGACTTACCATTTGCTATTATTGCAGTTGCTATGTCTTTTACACTTTTACCTTATTTGAGCAAAAATATTTCAGACGAGAGTAAAAATTCTATAGCTTTTAACGAAACAGTAATATTTTGCTTTCTTTTTGCTATCCCAAGCTCATTCGGTATTTTTATTCTGAGTGAAGATATTATAAGAGCATTATTTGGTAGGGGTGAATTTAATAATGATGATGTATTAATTACGTCTAAGATTTTACTAGTCTACTCTTTTTCATTGCCAGGATATATGCTCGCTCGAATTTTTAATCAAGTTTTTTACTCGTATGAAAAAGTTGAGTACCCCGTTAAAGCAGCTGTCCCAACATTTATATGTAATTTTATCTTATGTTTTCTTCTTTATAGACCTTTGGGCGTCTTGGGTTTAGCTATATCAGGTGCTGTGAGTATATGGCTAAATTTATTTATTCAAATTCTTTACTTAAGAAAAAATTTTAGAAGTTTTTATGAAAAATTATTAATTTTTGATTTTAAGAAACTATTAAAGATATTATTTAGTGCAACTATTATGGTGATTTCAATATTAATATTTAAAAAAATTTTGGATTTGAACATTTATGTAGATTTATTCATTCAAATACTTATTGGTTTGATAATTTATTTTTTGATTTTAAATTGGCTTAAATTAAACGAAATAAAACTTGTATTTCAATTAAATAAATTTAATTAGGAATTTTATTTACTAATTTTTAATTTAATTTAAAAGTATTTATCCCTATTTTTATGGGCGTGTAGCTCAGTTGGTTAGAGTACTTGCTCGACACGCAAGGGGTCACAGGTTCGAATCCTGTCACGCCCACCATTTACTTTCTAAATTGATGGTGTATGGTTTAGTTTAATGAAAAAATATTTATTAAGTTTTTTAATTTTTTTACTTTCATCAAACATAACTATAAATGCAAATAGTTATTCTATTTTTGGAGGTACATATGATTATGATGATGATAACACAACGAATTTGTTTGGTCTAAATTATCATATGTCTGATAATGAAATAGACCTGATAAATATTTTAACAATTAACCCAGTAATTGGAGGTTTCATTACAGCTGAAAATGCTTCTATGTTTTACAGTGGGTTTGAAACAAATATTGGAGCAGACTCTATTTATTTTAATCTTTCTTCATCAGTTGGCATTTACAATAATGGGGATGGCAAAGATTTAGGAAATGATTTGCAATTTAAATCAGAGATCAACATTTTTTATAAATTATCAAAAGAATCTAAGTTTGGAATAGGTTCGCATCACATTTCTAATGCAGGTTTAGCCACAGTAAATCCAGGCACAAATAATTATTACCTTATTTACAATAGAAATTTCTAAATTTATTCATGATTATCCAATTGTTAAT
>CACLUX010000032.1 GCA_902610255.1 uncultured Alphaproteobacteria bacterium
GATATGGTTAAATTTCAAAAGAGGACCATAGATAAAGTATATTCAAAAGATGATCTTGATAAATATAGAGAGAGCCCATGGGGAACAACTAATAGACAACAAAAAGAAGGTCTAGAATTTGGATATAAAGAATATCAAGAAATAAACAAACATTGTATTGATGTGGGTATTGAATGGTTTGCTAGTTGTTGGGATAAGGATAGTCAAATTTTTATTAGACAATTTAATACAAAAAAAAATAAAGTAGCGTCAGCTATGCTTACGAATATTGATTTATTAGAATGTATTGCTGAAGAAAAAAAACACACTTTTATATCTACAGGTATGCATACCTTGGACGAAATTAAAAATTGTTTAGAAATATTTAAATCACAAAACTGTCCTTTTGAATTAATGCACACTGTAAGCACCTATCCAATGAAAGACGAAGATGCAAATTTATTAATGATTAAAACATTAAGAGATACTTTTAATTGTGACGTAGGATATAGTGGTCATGAAGCAGGTAGAGCAGTTAGTGTAGGAGCGGCTGCACTAGGAATTACCTCATTAGAAAGACATATAACTTTAGATAGAACTATGTATGGATCTGATCAAGCAGCATCTTTAGAAATAGAGGGCTTTAAATTAATGGTTAATTATGTAAGAACTGTTGAAAAAGCAATGGGTGATGGAATAAAAAAAATATCTGAAGAAGAATTACAAATAAGAAAAAAATTATCACCAATATTTTAATTTATGCTTATCGGAATTATGCAAGGGAGACTTTTACCCAAAGTTAATAATGAATTTCAAGCATTTCCAGGAGTCAAATGGAAAGATGAGTTTATTTTAGCATCAAAAATTGGCTTAGACTTAATTGAATTTATTTTTGATGAGGTTGACATAAATGATAATCCACTTTTAACTAAAAAAGGTCTGGATGATATTATTGATGTGACTAATACAAGCGATATTGTTGTAAGATCAGTTTGTGCAGACTATTTCATGAAATTTCCACTTTATGAATTAAGTAACAAAAAAAATTTAGAGTTAATGAAAATATTAATTAATAACTGTAAATATGTTGGAGTCAAAGAAATAGTCTTGCCACTCGTTGATAAATCTAAGTTAAACTCAATAAATAAAATAAATGATCTGATTTTTAATTTAAATAATTTAAAAAAAATTTTACAAGACTCTGACGTAACAATATGTTTAGAGACAGATCTAATTTACAGTGAAAATAAAAAATTAATTAAAAAGTTAGATAGTGAAAATATTAGATTAAATTATGACACTGGAAATAGTGCTTCATTAGGTTTCAATAATCTTATTGAATTAAAAAATAATTCTCATATCATTTCTAATTACCACATTAAGGATAGGAAGTATAAACAAGAATCTGTAATTTTAGGTGATGGAGATTACGATTTTGATATTTTTTTTAAGCTAATTAAAGACAAGGTTATTTCTCCTAAGTATCTCGTTGTTCAAGCATATAGAGATGAGGAGGGTATTGATATTTTTAAGAAGCAGTTTGATTGGTTGAAGAATAAAATTAAAGATTTAGATTAATAGACTTTAATGATAAAAAACTCTATGTAATGTCAAGTATTGGTTTAAAAAAAGGGATAAAAAACAGTAATAAATTATACAGAAAAGCCCTAAAATATATTGGTTCAGGAACTAGCACTTTTAGTAGAGCACCAGGTGTCTTTCCAGATGGAGCTTCTCCAAAAATTTTAAGAAAGCAAAAAGGTTGTCATGTTTGGGACGTTGATGGAAATGAGTTTATTGACATGGTTATGGGATGTGGACCAGTTACTTTAGGCCATGGTAACAAAAGAATAGAGAGCGCAATAGTCAAACAATTAAAAAAAGGTGTACTCTTTAGTATGATAAATGAATTAGAGATAGAGCTAGCCCAGGAACTTGTAAAAAATATAAAATCTGTTGAAATGGTAAAATTTTCAAAGAATGCAAGTGATGTTTGTGCAGCATCAGTAAGATTAGCTAGATATATTACTGGAAGAGATATTGTCCTCTGTTATGGATACCATGGTTTTCATGATTGGTATGTAGCTTCAACAGATAGAAGTTTTGGTATTCCTAAAGAAATTAAAAATCTGACAAAAGTTTTTGATTATGGTGACAACAATGGTTTGGAAAAAATGTTTGAGAAATATAAAAATAGAATTGCTGCAGTAATAATGGAGCCAGTTATTGGACAAAGTTGCACAAGAAAAATTGGCAAAAAAAAAGGTGATGTGAATCAAACAAGAAAACCCTGTTCAAATTGTAATCAAGTAAAAACTTTGAAATATGTTAAAAATATAGCAAAAAAAAATGGCTCTCTATTTATTTTAGATGAATGTATATCTGGCTTTAGATTTGGCGTTGGTGGCGCTCAAGATTTTTTTGGTGTATACCCAGATTTAAGTATTTTCGGAAAAGGTTTAGCAAATGGATTACCACTTGGTGTTTTGGGTGGGAAAAAAAAATATATGAGGTATTTTGACAAGGTATTTTTGTCATCAACTTATGCTCCCGAAGCACTTACATTAGCCGCAGCAATTGAGAACTTAAAAGTTTATAAGGAACAAAGAGTAATAAAAAGTCTTTGGGAAAAAGGAGAGTATATAGAGAAAAACTTTTCAAAAATTATAAATAAATATAATTTAAGTCAATATGTGTCTTTGGCAGGATATCCTGTAAGATTAATGGTTAATACAAAAA
>CACLUX010000033.1 GCA_902610255.1 uncultured Alphaproteobacteria bacterium
TATTCTAAAACCTAGCACTCTTAATTTGATTAAAAATAAAAAAACTAAATGGGAGGAGTTACCTTTAAAAAAACTTACTGAAGTTAATCAGCTATGCGCATTTAATCACAATGGATTTTGGCACCCTATGGATACATTGCGTGATAAAATATATTTAGAAAAACTATGGTATGAAAATAAGGCTCCTTGGAAAATCTGGTAAATTTAAATATAAAATTTTGGCATAATAAAAAGATTATTATTACAGGACATACAGGTTTTAAAGGAGCCTGGTTAAGTTTAATTCTTTCAATCTTTGGAAGCAAAGTATACGGTTATTCTTTAAAACCCAACAGAGAACAAAAGCTTTTTAAATTATTTAATCTCCAAAATAAATTAATGGACTCTAAATTTGCTAATATTTTAGACTATAATAGTCTCAAAAAATTTTGTAAGAAAGTTCAGCCAGACATTATTATTCATATGGCTTCTCAATCGCTAGTCATAGATGCATATAAAAATCCCCGTATAAATCTTGAGACAAATATTCAAGGAACTGTCAATTTACTTGATGTATCTGATAATTTAAGCAATTTAAAAGTTTTTATTAATGTTACTACTGATAAAGTTTATCAAGAGTCAAATAGCAAATATCCATTTAAGGAAATAGATATCTTAAATTCAAATGAACCTTATGGTATTTCAAAAGTATGCTCAGATTTAATAACACAATCTTATAATTCATTTAAACAAGGAAAAACTAAATATTGTGTTGTAAGGTCAGGTAACGTAATTGGCGGAGGTGATTTTTCTAAAAATAGAATAGTTCCAGATATTATTAGATCTTATAATTCAAACTCTAAATTAAATATAAGAAACCCAGATCACATTAGACCTTGGCAACATGTATTTGAACCTTTGAATGGATACTTAAAAGTCATTGAGTATGTATACGATAAAAAAATTACAAAAAACTTATATTCTTGGAATTTTGGCCCTAAAAAAAATTCTTTTATTAGTGTACTAAAATTAATTGAAAAATTTAATAATTTAAAGAAATTAAAATACACATTTAATTCGAAATATAATTATAAAGAAAACTCATATTTAGCCTTAAATAGCAATAAAGCAAAGGAATTACTTAATTGGAGTAATTATCTTACAATAGATCAGATCATAAAAAGTGTACTAGAGTGGAATGATATTTATTTAAAAAATAATCAAAAAGAAATAGAATTGTTATCAATAAACCATGTAAAAGATTATTTTCTACGTTAATCGACGTATTTTTTTATTTCATCACAAATTCTTTTTATGTCTTTAATTTTTAAATTAGGTGGTGATGGTAGTGTGATTGAATTATCAGATACATAAAATGAATTGATATTTTTAGACTGTGTTTTAAACATTGGCATTTCACTGGTAGCAGGAAACATAGCTCTACAATATATTTTTTTACTCGATAATTTTCTGATTAATATATCTCTCTTCTCTTTATTTGAGTTTTCAAGAGTTATGTTTGGATAAGCATAATTTGAGTAACCATATTTCGGCTCGTAGATAAATTTTACATTATTTAGATTTTTTAAATATCTTATATAAGTTTCAGCTATTTTCCTTTTGATTTTTACCAGTTCTTTAATTCTTTTTACTTGGACGTAAGCTAATGCGGCATTCAAATTAGACATTCCATATCTATAGGCAATGTGGTCTGACCAAAAAGGTTTTTTTGAGTCAGTTCTTCCTAAAATAGAATATAATTTTGCAAAATCATATTTCTCTTTAGATTTAGTGACAAGAACACCTCCTTCATTACCTGTGGCTATTTTAGAGCCCTGAAAGCTAAAACACCCAACATCACCAAATGTCCCAGTCATTTTACCATTTATATTTGATCCTAGAGATGGTGCAGCATCCTCAATTAAATAAAGACCATATTTTTTGGAAATTTTTTTAATTTCTTTCATATTACAGGGATGACCAAACGCATGCACCACCATTATTGCTTTAGTTTTTGAGGTTACAGAGTCTTCTATTTTTTTTGGGTCTATACATAAATTAGTTGGGTCAATATCAACAAAAATACACTTAGCTCCTGTGTAAGCTATACTCTGAGCGGTAGCTACCCAACTTATTTCAGGTAAGATAACCTCATCACCTTTTTTAATACCACATGACAATAAAGCAAGATGCATTGAATGCGTGCATGTGAAAGTTGGAAGAATGTACTTAGATTTTAATGTTTTATTAAGTTGTCTAATTAATTTTTCTAAGTAAATTGACATTCCCTCATAAAATCCATTTTTTACTGAGTCTTTTACAATATTTATTTCAGCGTTTGTAATTGAAGGGCCTCCAAAAAATATTTTTTTCATCTACTGAGCTTTTAATTTAGCTGGGCTACCAACATAAAGACCTTTTTGCTTAATTGAATTTTTAACGAAACTATTTGCTCCAATAATCACATCATCACAAATAGTTACCTCTGGTCCAATAACTGCAGAGGACCCGATAAAAATATTATTTCCTAAAGAGCAATTACCATTAATTGTTACATTTGGTGAAATAAAATTAAAGTCGCCTACTAAGGAATCATGCAAAATTGATGAACTACAATTAATATAATTATAATTACCAATCTCTGTAAAATAATCAAAATAAACATTTC
>CACLUX010000034.1 GCA_902610255.1 uncultured Alphaproteobacteria bacterium
TACCACCGAACCATTGTAAAAAAGACCTCCATATTAAAATTCCTTTTGGAAGCGACTCTAAATCACTTAAGATTGTAGCTCCAGTGGTCGTTACTCCACTCATAGACTCAAATAAAGCATCTACTATCCCCAAATTTACATCAGTATACAAAAATGGTACTGCACATAGAAAAGACATTAATAGCCAAGATAGTACTGTGATCACAAACGCTTCTTTTGTAGATATTTTTAAATCAACATTTTTATTGGTAATTACTAGTGATCCTCCAACTATTAAATACAATAATATCGGTACAGTATATGACTGCCACGACTCTGTTCCATAGATAATCTCAGTAATCAAAGGTATGAATAAGAAGAAACCAACAGCACATATAACTGTTCCACATACCAGTGCTATAGGTTTAAGATTGAACATTATATGTTTTTTTAGTGGACGTTTTTTTTGTTGTAAGGACTATCTAGAGAAAACGCAGGAATATCTATTTTAAGATTTTGACCATTATCTTTTGAGACTAAATAAAACCCTTGCATAATACCATTACTCGTTTTTAATGGAGTTCCACTTGTATATTCAAATGACTCACCAGGTTGAATTGTAGGAAACTCTCCAACAACTCCTTCACCTTCTACATTAATTACTTTACCGTTTGCGTCAATGATAAGCCAATTTCTTTGATTTAATTTAATAGAGTTGTTTCCTGAATTTTTGATATTAACTTGGTATGCCCAAACAAAATGACTTTCTTGTGGTGATGATTGATCATCTAAAAAGTAAGGTGTAACAGTAACCGTAATGCCGTTAGTTGTCTTAGAATACATTATTTAGATTATACCCCATAAAAGGAGTATAGAGAATTAAATTGATAAATTAAAATAATCCTTGAATTAAACCTTTTTCATCCAGCATTATAGAATTAGCACTAGGAACTTTAGGAAGGCCTGGCATTGTCATTATTTGACCGGTTACAACAACAATAAATCCCGCTCCAGCTGAAAGCCTTACCTCTCTTACTGGAACTGTGAAACCATTTGGTGCACCTCTTAAAGAGGGGTTTGTTGAAAAACTGTATTGTGTTTTGGCAATACAAATCGGAAGATTTCCATAACCACTTTGTTCAAATCCTTTAAGTTGATCACTTACAGATTTATCTATCACAATATCATCAGCTCTATAGATTTTCTGCGCAACAGAGCGAATTTTTTCTTCTAACGATATGTTATCTTCATACATGAACTTAAATTTATTTAGATCACTTGACTCACAAATTTTGACTACTTCTTCAGCCAATTCTAAAGTACCATCACCACCATTTGCCCAGTGCGAACAGAGAATTGCTTTTACTCCCATTTTTTCACAACCATCAGAGATAACTTTGCCCTCATCTTCAGTGTCAAGGGTGAAACTATTAATAGCCACAATTGGTTGAAGTCCGAAAGATTGAATATTTTCGATGTGACGTTGTAAATTCTCGAAACCTTTTTTAACGGCACCTACATTTTCATTATTAAGGTCTGCTTTTTCCACACCTCCATGTGATTTCAATGCTCTCACAGTGGCAACAATGACAACTACACTCGGTGTTAATCCTGCTTTACGACATTTAATATCTAAGAATTTTTCAGCACCTAAGTCTGCACCAAATCCAGCTTCTGTAACTACATAATCAGCAAGTTTTAGGCCTGTTTTTGTTGCAATAACTGTATTGCAACCATGAGCGATGTTTGCAAAAGGACCACCGTGAATAATTGCAGGATTATTTTCTAGTGTTTGGACTAAATTAGGCATTAAAGCATTTTTTAATAATACCGTCATTGGTCCATCAGCTTTCACATCTCTAGCATAAATAGGTGATTTATCTCTTTTATATGCAATTATAATATCTCCAATTCTTTTTTGGAGATCATTAATATCATTGGCTAAACAAAAAATTGCCATTATCTCGCTAGCAACTGTAATATCGAACTTATCCTCTCTTGGAAATCCATTTGATACACCACCAAGATTG